>CAKPZX010000004.1 GCA_934215455.1 uncultured Streptococcus sp. | reverse complement strand
GGAGTAATCTTCGGTGTATAAGTTGTTTCAACTGTAGTTCCATTTGTATCAGCTGCTTGAACCTTAACTGGGACAACATCACCTGAATAAGATTTATCTGTCGGTGTGAAAGTAACTACACCTGTGTCTTTATCAACTGTGAAAGTACCAATTTCTTTACCTTCTGGTGACTTAGCAACTACAGATGCTGCTGGTTGACCATTTTCATCAAGAAGAGTAATCGAATCCTTGTTAATTGGAGCTACTTCATCACCTTCAGTGAAGGTTACAGTTCCAGTTTGAACAAGACCTTGAGGTCCAGTAGATTCAGCTGGTGTTGCTGTTGGAGTTACTGGAGTTACAGTTGGTGTGTAAGTTGCAGAAGCTTTGGTTCCGTTCTTATCTTCACGAACAACTGTTACGGCTGGTGCTTTACCTGTGAATGATTTTTCAGGGACAAAGGTTACTGTTCCGTCTGCTGCTACTGTGTAAGTACCAACGCCATCTAATGTCTTGGTAGTTGAGCCATCATCAAATGTTGCTGGAACGTCATCGTTCATTGGCACACGGCTGTTGCCTTCAGTAAATTCAGGTTTACCTGTTTGGGTTTGACCTTGTTTACCAGTTGTTTCAGCTGGCTGAGCTGTCGGTGTTACTGGAGTTACAGTTGGTGTGTAAGTCGCGGAAGCTTTTGTTCCGTTCATGTCTTCACGAACAACAGTTACCGCTGGTGCAGTACCAGTAAATGATTTCTCAGGTACGAATGTCACTGTTCCGTCTGCTGCTACAGTGTAAGTACCAACGCCGTCAACAGTCTTCGTAGTTGAGCCATCATCAAATGTTGCTGGAACATCATCGTTCATTGGCACACGGCTATCGCCTTCAGTAAATACAGGCTTACCTGTTTGAGTTGCACCTTGAATATCAGTTGTTTCAGCTGGTGCAGCTGTTGGTGTTACTGGTGTCACAGTTGGTGTGTAAGTTGCAGAAGCTTTGGTTCCGTTCTTATCTTCACGAACAACTGTTACGGCTGGTGCTTTACCTGTGAATGATTTCTCAGGTACGAATGTCACTGTTCCGTCTGCTGCTACTGTGTAAGTACCAACGCCGTCAACAGTCTTGGTAGTTGAACCATCATCAAATGTTGCTGGAACATCTTCATTGATTTCTACTGTTTTCTCAACGCCATCAACTGTTACGGTTCCACCCTTGAATTCAGGTTTACCTGTTTGAGTAGCACCTTGAATATCAGTTGTTTCAGCTGGTGTAGCTGTTGGGGTTACTGGAACAATTTCAGGTGTGTAGGTTGTATCCACCTTGATGCCGTTTGAGCTTTCAGCTTGAACCTTAACAGGCGTTACTTTACCTGTATAAGATTTGTCAGTTGGTGTGAAGGTTACTTGTCCAGTTGCTGAATCAATTGAGTAAGTACCAATTTCAGTTGTACCGTCTGCTGCATAAGCTGGTGTGCTTGTTACTTCATTACCATCGTTATCCAAAAGTGTGTAGCTATTATCTTTAATGGTGATAGCTTTATCTTGACCATTTACTTGAACAGTTGTTCCTGCAAAGGTTGGTGTTCCAGTTTGTGTCGCACCTTGGATATCTTTAGATTTAGCTGGATTAGCTGTTGGAACAGCTGCTACAACTGTTGGTGTGTAACTTGCATCCGAAGTGATAGTTGAAGTTTTACCGTCTGCATTGGTAATTGTTGCAGTCGCTTGGACTTTCACGCCAGTTGCAGTTCCGACAAAGTCTTTTTCAGGAGTAAAGGTTACTGCTCCTGTAGTAGGATCGATTGTGTAAGTTCCTTCACCTGCTACTGTTACAGTGGTTTCATCGGTTGGTTGACCTGTTGCAGGGTCAATCAATTTCTTACTTGTAATTTGAGCAGTTTCATCATCACTCAAAGCAAATGTAGGAGTTTCTGTTTGAGGAACATTTTGAATATCTTCAGAAACTTTATTTGTTGGAGTGAGAGTGACTGGATTTACAGTTGGTGTGTAAGTTGCTGAAGCTTTGCTTCCGTTCTTATCTTCACGAACAACGGTTACGGCTGGTGCTGTACCAGTAAAGCTTGGGTCTGGAACAAATGTAACAGTACCGTCTGCTGCTACTGTATAAGTACCAACGCCATCTACTGTCTTCGTAGTTGAGCCATCGTCAAATGTTGCAGCAACATCATCGTTCATTGGCACACGGCTGTCACCTTCAGTGAATACAGGTTTACCAGTTTGAGTCGCACCTTGAACACCCGTTGATTCAGCTGGGGCTGCAGTTGGCGTTACCGGAGTCACTGTTGGTGTGTAAGTCGCTGAAGCCTTAGTTCCATTCATGTCTTCACGAACAACAGTTACAGCTGGCGCTGTACCGATGAATGTTTTTTCAGGAACGAAGGTTACGGTTCCATCTGCAGCTACTGTGAAAGTACCTACACCGTCAACCGTCTTGGTTGTTGAACCATCATCGAAGGTTGCTGGAACATTTTCATTGATGGCTACAGTCTTCTCAACACCATCAATGGTCACTGTTCCACCCTTGAATTCAGGTTTACCAGTTTGTGTAGCACCTTGGATATCTTCTGTTTCTGCTGGAGTAGCTGTTGGTGTTACTGGAACAATTTCAGGCGTGTAAGTTGTGTCCACCTTAATACCGTTTGAGCTTTCAGCTTGAACCTTGGCTGGTGTGACTGCTCCAGTGTATGATTTGTCTGATGGAGTAAAGGTTACTTGTCCAGTTGTAGGATCGATTGAGTAAGTACCGATTTCAGTCGTACCATCAGCTGCATAAGCTGGTGTCGTTGAAACTTCGTTACCATCTTTATCTAGCAATGTGTAGCTATTGTCTTTAATGGTAATAGCTTTATCTTCACCATTTACCTGAACAGTTTTTCCTGCAAAGGTTGGTGTACCGGTTTGAGTAGCACCTTGGATATCTTTTGAAGTTGCAGGGCTTGCTGTTGGAACAGCCGCTACAACTGTTGGTGTATAAGTTGCATCAGATGTGATAGTTGCTGTCTTACCGTTCGCATTGGTAATCGTTGCAGTCGCTTGAACTGTCACACCAGTTGCAGTACCAACGAAGTCTTTTTCAGGTGTGAAGGTCACCGCTCCTGTAGTTGGATCGATTGTATATGTACCTTCCCCTGCTACTGTCACCGTTGTTTCATCAGTCGGTTGACCAGTTGCTGGATCCACCAATTTCTTGCTTGTGATTTCAGCAGTCTTATCGTTACTCAAATCAAAGGTTGGTGTTTGAGTTTGAGGAACATTTTGAACATCCGCAGAAACCTTGTCTGTAGGAGTCACTGTGATTGGAGTAACTGTTGGTGTGTATTTAGCTGTCGCTGTCTTAAGGTATTCATCACGGACGGTACCGTCTTTATCTTTTCCGACAGGAGCTGTTACGGATACGGTAACACCTTGAGCTGTACCTGTGAATCCTGGTTCTGGAACAAAGGTTACTTGACCAGTAGCATCGTCAATGCTATATGTTCCTTCGCCTGCTACTGTTACAGAGGTTGCATTGGTTACTTGACCAGTCGCTGGATCCACCAATTTAGCAGGGTATGTAAGACTAGGTGTGACAGAGATCTTTTCGCCATTAGCATTTGTTGTAGTTGTGTTAAAGGTTGGTGTTCCTGTTTGAGTCGCCCCTTGGACATCTGTTGAAGTCTTATCTACCCCTTCAATATCCGTTGGTGTAACTGTTGGGATATAAAGACCATCCATGGTATTCAAAACAGTATCTACATTGGCTTCATCAGCTGGGAATTTTGTTGACCAACCAGTATCGTAGCCGTTGCTGTCTGTACGACGGATAGAGATCCCATCAGCTGTTCCAAGGAAGTGATCTTCTGGGATGAATTCTACATCTACATCTTTACCGTTACCAGTAACTTTGTATTTACCTTGGCCTGGTACGACATAGTAGCCTTCCGCATCCAAAGTAGCTTTATTGCCATTAGAATCTACAATGTAAGGTTCAATTGTTTCATCAATTTTAGCTGCTTCTGTCAGGCTATACCCTTGCAAACCACGAGCGGTAAAGGCTACAGTAGCGGTCTGCTTAGCCCCTTGAAGACCAGTTGTTTCTTTAAACTCCCCTTTTGGTGGGTGGGTGATTTGAGTCCTGAAGTCTTCAACTTCCCCTGAGAAGGCCATACCCGTTGGGCTTTCGATTTCATTAGCATTCTTTGCGATACGAAGACGAACACCTAATTCGTTAACACTAGGATCAATATAAGTTTTGCTGTTTGCAAATGTTAACTCAACTATACCATCTGTCGTAATAGTAGCTAAATTTGAACGCTCGTCTTCATCAAAGGTTCCATTTTGGTTGAAGTCTACCCAACCGTAGATATTTGCCTGTGAAGCACCATCAGTATGGGCTTCAACTGAAATGGTGTAATTACCTGGTTTAGTACGGTCCATCTTGATCATCTCATTGGTTTTCCCCTTGAGATCATCTGGAAGTAATTGGTCGATTCCCTCATCAGCTGTGATGGTATTATCATCTCCATACCAGTTTAGAGGAGTATTTTCATCCATATCTGGACTTAAGTGACCAAGATACGGTTGAGATACTTTCTTACCTGACACTCCATCTACTGTCGCAATGGTATGCATTGCTTTGCCGTATGATTCTGGAGCGTCTCCTTCATCGATCGGGAAAAATCCCATCATGGCTGATTGTTTCCCACCTGAAGCAATATATAGGCCAATTTCGGAAGCTCCGCGAGTCATAACAAGGGGAACATCAACATCACCAGCAGAGATATTTGGCCCAAATACACCCGTTCCCAAACCACCTGTCGTCAAATCGGCGCTACCAAAATACTTCCATGCTACTGCTTTTTTATCTGGACCAACCATAGTTGTATTCCGAAGTTGGTTAAGGTTAGTAGATGGGAAATTCATTCCATCTATAGTAGTTGAAGGATTTGGTCCAAATAGTTTGTTTGTATCCTGTGGAATATAGGTTACATTATATCTTCTTATCGATTTTTTCCACTCGCCAATATGTTTCCAACCTTCACCATTAGTTGTGAACAGTACTAATTCACCAGGGTTAGCTGACTCACCATCAGCCATAACAATAGCTGGTTTGACTACTTTCCCTCGGAAGGTAGCAGAAATGTCAAATTGGATACCAATATTTCCACCATTTAATTCTGAACTAATAGTTGTTTGCTTTGTTCCAGTATTAATTCCTTCTGATCGAATCTCAGTCCAATTGTTTTGAGCCTCGGCAATAACCTTGGCTTCATGACCAGCATTCAATTCTGCTAGTGCTGTTTGATCAGAAGTCCCACTCACATAACCATTCTTGGCATTTGGGTCATAGGTGGCTTTTTCTACTTCTGTAGCCCCGCGTTCTTCTAAACGCTTTTTGTAGATTTCTGTAGCTTGGAAGGGTTTTAAGGATTTAACTTTGATGGTTACCACGTAGCCGGGCATGATTTCCTTGGTGTAGGTAGACCCAACTTGGAGAGCAAGTCTTCCACTTGATGTTGTCGTTGTTCCTGTCCAGTTAGCAGTATCCCCAAAGTCTAACCATGAGATTTGACTAGCCAAGTCTGCAGGATTTACATTTGTTGTATAGCCAGGCTTTTCAACTTTCGGTGTAGAAGTAGCATCTTCTACATCATCTCCGATCAAGTTTGGGTCATTGGCATCGCCAAGGGCACGACGAGTACGACGGCGGCCTCTAGTTTCCTCAGTTGAAGGTGTATGAGTAGCGGATGGAGCTTCTACACCTGCAGCAGTTTCTTCTTTCTTATCTGCACTTGTTGAAGCTGCTTCTACTGCCATGTTTCCTGGTGTAGTTGCTTCTAATTTTGGTGTTGCAGCTGTTGATGTTTCTGGTGCAGTTGAGGCAGCAGATGTTGCTGTGCTCGTGCTTGAAGCGGCACTTGTAGACGCTGCGGCAGTTGATGTAGCTGGTGCAGTGATTGCTGCGTTTGCATCATAAGTCGATGTCGTTTCAGCTGTTGATGCTGCTGAAGTAGCTGCTGATGTTGCGGGCGCTTCTGACGCTGTTGCCACTGCTGCTACATTTTCACTTGTCGTATCTGTCTTTTCTTCTGCGGCTGCACTTGCGGCTGTCCCAACCATGACAAGTGTTCCCAAAAGTACTGAGCAAACACCCACATTCAATTTACGAATTGAGAATCTGCTAATACGATCATTAAATAAGTCTTTCCCCATCTAATGGACCTCCATATTTATCTATAAATTAACATTCTTTTTAAAATTGTTTAGTTTTTCCAAACCTTATCTATTTTAACAAAACCCGAACGATATTCAAAATATTTTGACTCAAAAATGAGTAAAAATTTTTAGCTAAAATTGTTTTAATTCTGAAAGGATTTAACCCATAGATCAGGGTATCAAAAAAACTTGATTTATCACTAAATCGCAAGATCAAACTTCAACTGTGGTTTCACTGGATCATAATCGACCAACTCAAAATCTTCTGGTTTGATATCAAAGAAATTGGTCCCGTCTGGCACATTCAAGACCAAGTGCGGTTGGCAATCAGAGGGCTCGCGACGGAGCAATTCCTCTGCTTGTTCAAATTGGTTGTCATAGATATGAAGGTTATTAATGAAGTAAAAGAACTTCCCAACCTTCCAGCCAAAGTGCTTGGCAATCATCATCTGTAAGGCTACATATTGCATGGCATTGATATGGTGAGCCACCAACATATCATTCGAACGCTGGGTCAGGGTCGCATCTAGATAGATCTCCCCATCCACGCGCCGCACGTCAAACATGGTCTGAAAAGCACAGGGCAAGAGCCCTTCGGTCTCCTCAAAGGCTTCATAATCCCAAAGCGAGATAATATTGCGACGATTCCAAGGATTGGCTTCTAATTGTTTGAGGATCTTATTGGTAATGTCATGCTTTTTGACAACAGCTCCATAGCGCTGTCCAATCGTCCGACTATCTCCCACTTCCCAGTCGTTCCAATAATGGACATTGTACTTGTCTTCTAACAGATCCAAGCTATTCGACTGATCCTGGTAGATCCAGAGCATCTCTTTGATGGCTGATTTAATCGCGATGGGACGAAGGGTCGTAATGGGAAACTCACCTTTTGCGAGGTCAAATTCCATAAAGGCTCCCGTGATGTACTTGGAGTTGGCCGTTCTACCATCCTTGTACTTGGGACGGGCTTGCTCTGACCAGACCCCTTCTTCCATGATTTTTCGAATATTTTCTTTAAAAATTGTATCTGCTTTTGTCATATACTCTCCTTGAATCCAGTTTTGTCTTCATTATATCACAGGAGACAGAAAAAAAGGAGATCCCAGCACGTGCCAGATCTCCATTTCATCTTATTGTAATACAAGGGATGCAGCACCGATCACACCGGCGTCATTTCCCAAAGTAGCAAGTGCCAATTGAGTAGATTCACGCACTTGTGGGAATGAGTTTTCTTCAAAGACCTTGCGCACACCATCCAAGAGGAAGTCTCCAGCAGCAGAAACCCCACCACCGATAACGATCTTAGATGGGTTCAAGGTTGAACCGATGTTGGCAGCAGCAAGTCCAAGGTAACGTGAGAAGTTCTTGTAGACGATCAAAGCAAGAGCATCGCCTTCTTTTGCCAGGTCAAAGACCGTTTTTGCCGTTACTTCTTCTCCGTTGTCGATCAAGACTTTCAATTGAGAGTCCCCTTCGTACTCATCGGCATAACGACGAGTCAAATTGACGATACCAGTTGCAGATGCAACCGTTTCAAGACAGCCTTTCTTACCACAGGTACATTGGATTGGATCATCAAAGTCAACAGTGATGTGACCAAGTTCCCCAGCAGCTCCACGTACACCGTGCAAGAGACGACCTTCAGCGACGATCCCACCGCCGACACCTGTTCCAAGTGTCATGAAGACAACATCTGGTTGATTTTCACCAGCCCCTTTCCAACGTTCACCCAAAGCAGCAACGTTGGCATCATTATCGATAAAGAATGGAATATGAAGGGCACTTTCGATCTTTTCTTTGACTGGTTGAAGGGTCTTCCAGTTCAAGTTGTAGGCACCGATAACTGTCCCTTTTTCACGGTCAACGACACCAGGTGAACCCATTCCAATTCCTTGGAACTCAGAAGCATCAAGCTCAAGCATCTTCAAACGATGCGCGATGGATTCGATCATATCGTCTACGATATGGCTACCTTCATCCAAGATATTTGTTTTAATAGACCATTTTTCTTGAACTTCCCCATCCAAAGTGAGGATAGCAAACTTAATTGAAGTTCCCCCAAGGTCAATCCCAATAATTTTTTTAGACATCTGTAACTCCTTTCAAACTTGTAAACACTTACAGATCTATTATATCAGACTTTTTATCAAACGCAAAGGTTTGCACGTAACTTTTCTTAACTTTTTAACAAGAGACTAAAGGATTGAAATCCTAGAATGAGGAAAATCAAGCCAATAATATTTAATAGAAAGACGCTAATCGAAAGCGGACTAACAATTAAGAATAAACCGATGAAGAGCTGTAGCAAGGCAAAGAAAATATAACGCTTGGACAGTTCCTCAACCTTCCTCGAGTAGAAATTGGCTTTTCGGAAGTTCAAAATCGAACGGTAGATGAGCCAAATTCCTAAAGTGACTGGAAAGACAATCGGCAAGGTCTTGTAGCCATAAAGCAGTAAGTAGACCGCAAAAACCAAGGCGACCATACTGTGAAAGAGCTGTTGCTGCTGAATGATACCAGCCTGACGCAATCGGTAATAGCGTGAAAAACGCGAAAGGGAAATTAAAAAGAAACCACAGGAAATCAACCAGCTAAACGAGCCAATATGCTCAATTGGATTGATAAACAAGACGATACCGATAATGGTAAAAATAGTAGCTGAAATCCCAAGGGATATCCGGTTCAATTGATTCATAGGGCCTCCTTATTCATCTAATTCGCTCAGATATTCATAGCGATCATACTTTTCAAGCAGACGCTCATTTTCCTGATCTAGTTCTTTTTGAAGGGCTGACAATTTTCCAAAGTCAGAGCCGTTTTCATTCATCTCCACTTCAATCTCTGCAATCCGATTTTCAATGGCTTCAATATCTGCTTCAATGCTCGCCCACTCCTGCTTCTCCATGTAGCTCATGCGCTTCTTCTCTTCTTTTGGCTTGATAGGTTTCTCTTTTTCAACCTTGTGACTGGCCGTTACTTGAGCTGCCTCAAAGGCTTTTTCATCCAGGTAATCCGTATAATTGCCAAAGAACTCCCGAATGCCCCCATTTTCGAAAGCCAGAATCTTGCTTGCGACCTTGTCTAGGAAATAGCGGTCGTGGCTAACGGTAATGACTGGCCCACCAAAGTTTTGAAGGAAGTTTTCCAAAACTGTCAGGGTAGCGATATCAAAGTCATTGGTCGGCTCATCGAGGAGAAGCACATTGGGTTTTTCAATCAAGAGTTTTAAGAGAAAGAGGCGCTTCTTCTCACCACCGGAGAGTTTTTCAATCAAGGTTCCGTGCATAGAGCGTGGGAAGAGAAATTGCTCTAAGAGATCTGCTATTGATGTCGTCCCAACGGTCGTTTTCACTTCCTCGGCAACTTCCTGTAGGAAATTAATCACGCGCTTGCTCTCATCCAATCCATCAATCTGTTGAGAGAAGTAAGCCACCCGCACGGTTTCACCAATAATGACTTGCCCTGACTGAGGCTGGAGTCGCTCAGCGATCAAATTGAGCAGGGTTGATTTTCCGACGCCATTATCCCCAACGATCCCGATGCGGTCCTTATTTTGCACCAAGAGATTAAAGTCCTGTAAAATCGGCTTGTTTTCAAAAGCAAAACTCACATCTTTAAACTCGATAACTTTCTTTCCGATCCGGCTGGTCTCAAAGTTCATCTCCAAATCCGTCTGGTTGCTTTGACCAGACAAGTCTTGTTTGAGGTCATGGAAACGATTAATCCGCGCCTGTTGCTTGGTCGCACGCGCCTGCGGTTGACGGCGCATCCAGGTCAACTCCTGCTTATAGAGTTGCTGCTTCTTATGAAGAAGAGCGGCATCACGCTCGTCCTGCTCAGCCTTTAAGCGGACATAATCCTGGTAGTTGCCCTGATACTCGATCAAGCTAGCTCGATCCAACTCAAAGATCCGCGTCGAGATATTATCCAAGAAATAGCGATCGTGGGTAATGAAGAGTACGGTTTTCTTAGAAGTCTTCAAGAAATTGGTCAACCATTCGATGGTATCAATGTCCAGGTGGTTGGTTGGCTCATCTAGTAAGAGCAGGTCGTGATGAGACAGCAAAACTTGGGCCAGTTGCACCCGACGACGCAAGCCCCCAGATAGATCCCCAACTTTGGCATTCAAGTCTTCAATCCCAAGTTTTGAAAGGACTGTCTTGACCTGACTCTCGATTTCCCAAGCATTGAGCGAATCCATCTCCGCCATGACCTTTTCCAGACGTGCTTGGTTCTCTTCTCGGTAATCCGCCATCAAGAACTCATAGTCGCGAATGAGTTGCATTTCACGCAAATCACTAGATAGCACCGTATCCAGAACCGTTTTTTGATCATCAAAGTCTGGCTCCTGCGTCAAGTAGCCAATCGTATAATCACTCTTGGCAGAAAAAGGACTCACATCTCCATCAAAGCCAGAGCGACCTGACAATACATCTAACAGCGTGGTTTTTCCAGTTCCATTGACCCCGATCAATCCGATCCGATCCAAGTCGTGAATGATAAAGGAAATCTCACGAAAGACGGTCTTATCTCCGACAGATTTGGTTAATTTATCGACAATAAAATCGCTCATTTTTCCTCCTCTTTTGCTTGCTGGATATAGGCGATGATGGCCTCTTTCTCATTAGCCAGTTCCCCATCGACAATGGCATATTCGATCTTTGTCAAAATCTCTCCCAAGGCTGGACCTGGTTGAAAGCCGTAGTCTTTGATCAGCATACCGCCATTAACCACTACTTCATGCTTATCATGAATGGTCAAACTATCATAGACGCGCTCGATGGCCAAATAATCCACACTCAAGGCATAGGCTTCCCGGAGCTCTTCAGCCACTAGCAACAAACGCTTCTCATACTTGTAGCAGGCACGCTTGTCTAGACTGCCTTTTTCTCGGAGCTTAAGAATCTCCACAATCTGCTCCACCGTCTTGGCGAATTCTCTAGAGGTCTTCCATTTCTTAAAGAATTTTGGAATATCTTGAATCTCTAGTGCTAAGACCAAAGCAGCCCAGGCTTGCTCAGAAGTTGAAAAGGTATATTCCAACTCTATGTCAAACAACCGCTCGATCGCTTCTTTACGATCCTTCACCTCTGGCAGATAGTGATAGGCTCCACTGGCCAGCATAGCCTTCAAGCCTTGTCTCCAGTATGGGGAAAGCAAGAGTTTATCAAACTCGATAAAAGTGCGCTCTACTGAAATCTTCTCTAGTAAGGGAGCACACTCCTTCATGGCATCAAAGGTCGCCTCTTCTAATTCAAAGCCGAGACTGGCTTGAAAACGAAAGCCTCGCATGATCCGGAGTGCATCTTCGTTAAACCGTTCGTGAGGAAGCCCAACGGCCCGAAGGACCTTGTTTTCTAAATCTTCTAGTCCATGAAAGAGGTCAACAATTTCTCCTTTTTCATTTAAGGCAAAGGCATTGACGGTGAAATCACGGCGCTTGAGGTCTTCTTCTAGCGAACGTACAAAAGACACAGAGCTCGGCCGACGATAATCGACATAGACATCCTCCGTCCGGAAGGTCGTAATTTCATATTCTTGACCATTTTCAAGGACCAAGACGGTCCCATGTTCGATACCGACATCTACTGTTCGATCAAAAATCGCCTTGGTCTCTTCTGGGTATGAGGAGGAAGCGATATCGACATCGTGAATTGGACGATCCAAGAGGGCATCTCGAACAGATCCCCCGACAAAATAGGCCTCAAAACCAGCTGCTTTAATCTTCTCTAATATTGGTAAAGCCTCCTGAAACTCAGAAGGCATCTTTTCTAATCTCATAGTAAGTGTTCCAAACCATAGACAAGCTCATGACGCTTGACAACTTCTTTAATCCCTAGATTTACTCCTGTCATGAAGGAAACACGATCATAGGAATCATGTCGGAGAGTCAACCCTTCGCCTTGGCTACCAAAAATCACCTCTTGGTGAGCGACTAGGCCAGGCAATCGAACCGAATGGATGCGCATCCCTTCAAACTCTGCCCCTCTTGCTCCAGGCATCAACTCTTCTTCATCTGCTGCACCTTGCTGGATCTTCTCGCGCTTCTCAGAGATCAACTCAGCAGTCTTAATTGCTGTTCCACTCGGTGCATCTTTTTTCTTATCGTGGTGCAATTCGATAATTTCTACATTCGGGAAATACTTGGCTGCTTGCGCTGCAAATTGCATCAAAAGCACGGCTCCGATGGCAAAGTTCGGCGCGATCAAGCCACCCAAGCCCTTTTCACGTGAAAGGTCTGTCAATTCTTGGATCTGCTCAGGAGTGAATCCAGTCGTTCCCACAACAGGCGCAAAGCCATTTTCAATTGCAAAGCGAGTATTCTCGTAAGCGACCTTGGGCATGGTAAAGTCGACCCAAACATCTGCCTCTAGACCCACAAGATCTTCTTTGTGGTTAAAGACAGGGACTCCTGCAACCTCTGTCTCATCAGTAAAGGGATCGATCAAGCCAGCTAATTCTAACTCAGGATCTTCAGAAACCATCTTGTAGGCTGCTTGTCCCATTCTTCCCTTGAAACCTGCGATAATGACTTTAATGGACATAGAATTCTCCTTAAACGATAGGGATATACCCAACTGCTAAGCTATGATCACCTAAATGCGTCCCAATAACCCCTCCAAAGGTAGCAAAAGGAATGTCACCTTCCACTCCTTCTTCGATGAGTAGTTGGCGAAGTGCTTCTGCTTTTTCAGGGACATTGGCATGGATGACAAAGACTTGGTAATGACTATCTGCTATATCTGATACAACAATCTCTACCAAGCGTTTCATGGCTTTCTTTTCCGTCCGGACTTTCTCAAAGACCTCAATCACGCCTTCATCATTAAAATGAAGAATAGGCTTGATGCTCAAGAGGTTCCCAAGAATAGCAGCCCCATTTGACAGACGACCACCTTTAACCAAGTGGTTCAAATCATCCACCATGATATAGGCAGAGGTTCCATCAATCTGGTGTTGGACATTGGCAACAATTTCATCGAAAGAACGACCTTCACCAGCCCATTTCAAGCAGTCTTCTGCCATCATTCCTAATGGAGCACTTGTGATTTTTGAATCCGGAAATTCGACGGTCAAGCCTTCAAATTCGTCCTTCAAATATTGGATATTTTGGTAGAAACCAGAAATACCAGATGACAAGAAAAGACCGATAGCATGCGTATAGCCCTTAGCTGTCAAACCAGATAAGACCTCTTCTAACTCTGCCACACTCGGCTGGCTAGTCTTTGGCAATTCCTTAGACGCAGCCATCTTTTGGTAGAACTCATCGTGTGTCAGGTTCTTCCCTTCAACATAAGACTCCCCATCGATATAGATCGGGATCTCTAAAATAAATAAGTCGTCGTGATGGAGCACGTCTTGCGGTAAATAGGCAGACGAATCCGTGATCACTGCTAATTTCATTGATTAAAACTCCAAATTAATACCCGGTAAATCGAGGGCAATTTCTGTGACTTCATAAGTCAAACGGTTGAGCATATTCAAGCAAGGGCGAGCCAATTCTTCCACTTCGTCTTTGCTGAATTCGCTTGGTTCATTGACATAACGACCAAACAAGTGGTTGATTTGAGTGATGGTTCCGCTGATCACAAAACCGTCAAAAACGATCATGTAGCTTAAGATGACAATCAAAGAAGTCGTGTTTTGTTCTTGATCACGATTGATCAATTGAAAGTTTACATCTACTTTTGTTTCAGGGATGCCATTTTCTTTTTCCCACTCAAAATTACGGGCATCATAGTGGTATTGGCTGACAAATTCTTTTTCACGTTGAATATCCATTTTTATTCTCCTAAAAATATGCGATAGGCTTATTATATCATAATTCAGTTCAAGATACCAACGTAGAATGAGGTGATTTTTTCGCTAGTACAAGAAGAAAAGGCCAGGGGAGACTGGCAAGTATTTAACTTGTTTTTCTCAATTCTTCGCTAACTCTTTTGTAAGGATCGAAAAAACAAGATAAAGACTTTTGAATGACGATTAGTCATAATAATACCAACCGCCATCCCTATAAATTCTTATGGGTTGCATCTCATAAATTCCAAATTCCTTTGGTGTGCTGGTAGCATTATCTATAGAAAAGCCAACCATGAATTTTGTTTGTTCATTCTTATTCACCTTTCCTCGCAGTGTTAACATATAGCCACCGCCTTGAGGTGTTCCATTGCCTACCTGACCAACTTCCATACTCTCCCAATCAAACTGAACACTTTTAACCTTAGGACTCAAAGATTTTACAAAATCGGTCATATCTTTTTCATGTTCCCTTAAATAAGCCAGTTGCTTCTCTCTAGCACTAAGTTGCTTACTTGATTGAGTGTCATTTGAAAAGATGCTTTGTTTTTGACTAGCGATAATCACACTTCCTGCTAATACAGAAGCGATGGCTAAAAGAATTGCCAATTTACCTTTTTTCATGCTTCATCCTCCTTGATAAGAAAAAGGTATAATAATTGCATCAAAATATGAATAGATTGCAACAACATGACTAGATGATATTTATGTCGGAAAAGAAAAAGTCAGGAAAGAACGACCTTTCTTTAAACTACTACTGCTCTACCAAAACTCTACGTTGCTTATTCAGCTCATTATCTTTGTCCACATCGTAATATCTCTCAAACTCTTCTTTGGTATTCACTTGATGGACTTGTCCATCCGTACTCAATTCTGACGGAATTGTAATTCCTTCATAAAGATTGGCATTAGCGGGAACGAAGAGTTGGTACAGCTCAATAAACTGTTGGACATTTCCGTAAACAGTATCATAGTCTAGTTTGGAATCAATCAGAATATAAAACTGAGAGTCCTTTTTACTTAATAATTGATAGGCTTTTGGATCTTTTGACTCCAGTACACTGTTATTTAATACATTTATTCTAAAGGATAGCATATTTTGATTTATGCTATCAACCCCAGTTGTCGTACTAAGATTATCCGTAGTTTCTGAAATTCTATCTCTTAATTTACCTAAATCTACAAAAATATCTTGACGATTATTTCGTTGCATTTTCGTATCTTCCCACTCAATTTGCTTTGTCTCTAGATTTAGCCAAAGATATTTACTAATAGTTTTTTCTTCAGTAGTTAGATAAGATTTGATAGGTAGATAATTTTTCCCATCTTTTTCTACAATCGCTTCAATTTCTGCTGGCTTATAAGTCTTATTATATTTTTTTACAAAACAATAAAGGTCTAGATCTTCTTTTTTTAAGGTGTGATTTTGTATTTTATAGATTGAAAGTTTGAAATAACCTTCAGAATCATCTTTTGGAAAAGACATTGTTGGTATATTCTTTAATCTTTTTATATTCTGACGAATAATATAGCGTTCATTAGATGCCCCATGTACACCTAAATACTTTTCACTTAAATCTGGATTGTACTTTGCAAATAACTTATCTTCTTCAGGAGTTAGGGATTTCCAATGAACCACAACACCTCGTCCATCATCCAAGAATTTATAAGAATCAATTTCCCATTGACCTGTATAGTAATCATAGTTCTTATATTTATCACGCTCCTGCTTAGCTTTTTCTTATTTCTGGTGGTGTTGATAGATAAAAAGTCCAAAAAGAAAGACTGCAATTGCTAGAACTAACGAAGTAGCAATAATTATTTTCTTTTTCATTTATCTTTTTTCCATTTCTATTATAAATCTAATAAATTGCTAAAAATTTTTAAAAGGCTACTCGTCAAAAAGTTTTCCTTCTACACGAAGTGGACTACCGCTACCAAAACCTTCGATTAAATCTTTCTCGCCATTTTTACCGTCTTTTAAATAGACCAAAACACTCCAACTTGAATTTTGGATATGATTAAATCCTCCATAGACCATAAGAATTTCGCCACCTCCTTGTGGCGTACCATTTCCTATCTCATCCCATCGCGTTTCATCCCAAGCAATCTGGACAGATTCAACTTTAGGACTTAACGATTTTACAAAATCTTCAATTTCTTTCGCATGCTTCTTTACATCTTCTAACTGTTGTTCCTTGGAACTGGCTTGCTTTACTTGATGACTATTAATTGAAAACAAGTTTGGATGTTGAGAACCGATAATGGTCATTCCTGATAAAGTAATTGCTGTAAATCCCAATATGAGAATTTTCTTCTTTTTTCTCATTGATCCTCCAAGAAATATGCTTTCTACTATCATATCGAAATCTATAGAGATTCGCAACTTCATCACTAGTTGGTGATTTTGAGTATAGAAAAAGGTTGGGCATTCCCAACCTTTTAGTCATGTTTAGTTTTTAGGTTTGCGAAGCAATCCGAACAAGATACCACTTACGACTGCACCGATCAATACGAACAAGATGTATAGAAGTGGATTTGATGTAAGGGCGATAACGAAGATTCCTCCGTGAGGAGCCATGAGTTTCAAGCCTGCAAGACCAACAAGAGCACCTGTCAATGCTGAACCTACGATGAAGCTTGGAATCGCACGCGCGGGGTCAGCTGCACCGAATGGAATGGCACCTTCTGTGATGAAGGAAAGACCCATAACAATGTTAGTCAAACCAGAATCGCGTTCTTCTTTAGTAAATTTGTCTTTGAACAAAACTGTAGCTACAAATACTGCCAATGGAGGAACCATACCAGCTGCCATAACAGCTGCCATAACAATAGAACCACCTGAAGCAACAGATTCAGCAAGTGTACCTGTAGCGAAGACATAAGCGGCTTTGTTAACTGGTCCACCCATATCGACAGCCATCATACCGCCGACGAGAAGTCCAAGAAGGACAGCTGAGCTACCTGACAAGCTTGAAAGGAAGTTGTTAAGACCAGTATTGATAGCAGCCATTGGAATATTGATGAGGAACATCAAGAATCCTGTCAAACCAACACCAAGTAATGGCAAGAGAAGGATAGAGCGGATACCATCGAGTGAACGTGGAAGACCTGCAAGGGCTTTGCGAAGTAAGAGAACAACTCCACCTGCAAGGAAACCACCTACCAAAGCTCCAAGGAAACCTGATGATACGGCTGCTGGTAATTCACCTTTAGCAGCACCGTAGGCGATATTTCCAAATGCTGACCCTGAGCTAGCAATAGATCCAGCGATAAACCCTGCTACAAAACCAGGTTTTTCAGCGATTGAGAATCCAATGTAACCTGCAAGTACAGGAAGCATGAAGCCAAAGGCTACTCCACCAATTGTTTTAAATTGTGCTGCTAATACATGATAAGAACCAAGACTAGACAATTGATCTTGAGGCACACCCATAACTTGGTCAATCAAGAAGGCAAGGGCGATCAAGATACCACCACCGATAACGAATGGAAGCATTTGAGAAACCCCACTCATCAAGTGTTTGTAGAAAGCTCCACCCAAGCTCAATTTTTCTTGGCTAGCGCTAGCTTGTGCAGCATTTTCAGCGTGGAAGACATCTGCTTTGCCATCCAAAATGGTTTGGATCAATTCTTCTGTCTGACGGATACCAGCTGCGACTGGTTTAGAGATCAATTTTTTGCCATCGAAACGAGCGGTTTCAACTGCCTTATCTGCTGCAATGATGACCCCTTCAGCTTTGGCGATTTCTTCAGCTGTCAAGCGATTGCCGACACCAGATGCCCCGTTGGTTTCAACGCGGACTGTAACACCCATTTCTTCCCCTTTTTTGATGAGGGCTTCTTCTGCCATGTAAGTGTGGGCGATCCCTGTTGTACAAGCTGTAACGGCAACGATCAGAGGTTTGTCAGATGAAGCTGCTTCTTTGACTGCTTCTGCTTTTTTCGCTTCTTCAGCTGCAGCTTCTTGCTCTTCTGCATCAAAGGCTGCGATCACTTGATCAGGAGTGCTGGCTTGGCGAAGTTTGTCCGCAAATCTTGGTTTCATCAAGTACTTAGACAATTCAGCAAGGGCTGCCAAGTGAGTGTCATTTGCTCCTTCTGGAGCTGCGATCATGAAGAACAAGTCTGTTGGTTGACCATCAAGCGAAGCATAGTCCACACCCTTGTTTGATTTTGCAAACAAGACTGTAGCTTCTTTAACTGCTTCATTTTTGCTGTGGGGCATGGCAATTCCGTCACCCAAACCAGTTGAAGTTTGTGCTTCACGGTTCATGATTCCAGCCTTGAAGGTGTCAAAATCTGTCACCACACCATTGTCAACGAGCGATTGGACCATCTCATTGATCACGCCCTCTTTATCTGTTGCTTGAAGGTCAAACAACATCACGTTTTTATTTAAAACGTCTTGAATTTTCATAGTTTTTCTACCTCTACTTTTTCATAAGTTTCTTTTATATAATCAGCTGTTGCCAAATCATCTGAGAAGGTGGTTGCTGTTCCGCATGCCACTCCCCATTTGAAGGCTTCGATGACATCACCCGTCGTTGCAAGCTTCCCAGTGAAGCCAGCTACCATAGAATCTCCAGCGCCGACAGAGTTCTTCACTTGACCCTTGATTGGTTTTGCGAAGTAAGTGCCACTTGGACTGACAAGGAGAGCACCATCACCCGCCATGGAAATAATGACGTTTTGTGCTCCTCTGGCCAAGATTTCTTTGGCATAGCGTTCAATTTCTGGCAATTCCGTCAAGGTAACGCCAAAGATATCTCCCAATTCATGATTGTTTGGTTTGACCAATTGGGGATTGAACTCCAAGGAATCAATCAAGGTTTGCCCTTCAAAGTCACAAACGACTTGCGCACCTGTCGCACGAGTTGCTGCGATCAATTGTTTGTAAACGGCATTTCCAAGTGAAGATGGGGCAGATCCTGCAAAAACTACCACATCATCCGCTGTTAAGCTCGATAAGATGTTGAGCAATTCTTGCAACTGCGCTTCCGTCACTTCTGGCCCGTTCCCATTGATTTCTGTTTCTTCATCAGCCTTGATCTTGACATTGATCCGTGTATCTTGGTCCACTGTCACAAAGTTGGTGGAAATGGCTTCGCTAGTCAGTACGTCTTCGATGAAGCGTCCTGTGAAACCACCGATAAATCCAGTCGCTGTGTTCTCGATATCGAGACGCTTTAAGACACGACTGACATTGATTCCTTTTCCACCGGCGAATTTATCTTCCGAAGCCATCCGGTTGACTGCTCCGGTCTCTACATGATCGAGACGGACAATATAGTCAATTGCTGGATTCAGTGTTACTGTATAAATCAAACCTCTTTAACCTCCGTTTTTTCTTTTAAAACCTTTAATCGTTGCGGTTCACATTGATTGGTGATAATCATGGCTCGCTTGATAGGAGCCACTTTGACAAAGGATGTAACTCCAATTTTCGAATCATCCGCTAGGATATAGGTTTTTTTCGCATTTTCGATAATCGCACGCTTGACAGATCCTTCTTCCAGGTCTGGAGTGCTGTAAAATTCATCATCGATTCCATTCATTCCAAGAAAGGCCTTGTCAAAATTCAACTGACCGATCTGATTGAGCGCGATCCCTCCGATACTAGCATCTGTAGAAGATTTTACCTTCCCACCGATGATGACCGTCGGAACATTTCGCTCGACCAACTTGGTCGCATGGTGAATCGAGTTGGTCACCACAGTTACCGTTGGATTGACAATTTCTTGTACCAAAAGTTCATTGGTCGTCCCGGCATCGATAAAGATCACATCATGATCTTTGATCAATTCCGCCGCCTTTATCGCGATTTTTGACTTAACTTGAATGTTTTTGATAGATTTTTCTTTATTGCTTTCTTCCTCTTGAAGAAAATGCAGGCTTTCCGCACCGCCGTGAACCCGGCGAAGTTTACTTTCAGCTTCTAATTCATCCAAGTCACGTCGAACCGTTGATTCAGACGTCCCCAGCTCTTGTACAAGGGTTTCTAAGGAAACAAACTTTTCCTTCAGTACCTTCTCGAGGATGAATTGTTTTCGTTCAGACTTAAGCATTTCTCCTCCTTTTGCAATCGATTACAAGGACTATTATACTCCATCTCCAAAAAATGTCAACACTTTTTATCATTTTCTGTCATTTTCTTTCAGAAATTCTAAAAGTGTACAAAAAAAGAGCAGGAAAGAACTCATTTTGTTAAGCGAGTTCTTTTTCCACTCTCATAAGTTTTCTTTAAAGATTTTAAGCAATAAAGTGTCTAAGCATCCACTCTATCTTCGTATGTCTTAATCATTTTTTGAAGATTTTTTCTTTTTCTTGAAACCAAACAATCCAGCAAGTAGCCCGACGGCAACACCTGTTGTTGCTACTGCATATTTGGAAGAATCTGTACTTGCCACAGCTTGGCTGTTTTCTTTTTTGGGTTTGATTTCTTCTACTTTAGCTTCTTGTTTTGGAGCTGGAGTAGCTGTTGGTGCTTGCACTTTCGGACTATTGGTAGTTGTTGGAAGAACTGTTGGTCTATCCGAAAAAGTAGTTGGATTGCTTGAGCGGATATCCATTGGCATATCTGCTGCTTCTAAAATAGCTGGATCTATCCGTGAGGCTAGATCTTCATATTGGGAATTCAACAGTTCCACGACACTTTGATAAGATTGAAGGGTTGTGAATTCTGCTTCCAATTTTTCTTTTTTATTCTCTAAATTAGCCACCGCAGCTGATAAAACAGATTGGGCTTTGACCAATAATTCTGGTGCATTTTTAAAGTCAGAAAGACGTTTTTCAGCAGCAACCAGGCGCTCTTGAGCTGCCTTCAAGCCCTCATGAGATTCTCGAACGACTTGGGCTTTTTCTGCTTCTTCTACTTTTAATAGATCTAATTTCTCACGCGCGGCCGCTAACAAATCCTTGGCTTTTTGAAGGGCTGCTTCTTTTGGCTGGATAGCTGCTTCAATCCGACCTCGAGATACATCCAGAGTCGCCTTAGCCTTTTCAACTGCATGATCCTTGCTAACGAGAAGAATCTTGTAATTTTGGATGGTCTTTTGGACATTGGCCATCTCCGCTTCCACCTTCGAATTTGCATGGTGGGCATCTTCTAGTTTGCCTTGCAAGATAATGATTTGAGACTCTTGATTGGCCTTGTCTAGCTTGAGATTAGCGACTTCATCAGATTTAGCTTTGACATCTGATCTTGTCGTCGTTGCGCCAGCTCCCTGACGCAATTGGTAAGCAAGTGCACTAGTTGACACTGCTGAATTGACCGGACTGTGTAAGAAAGCTGCTTCTGACATGGCATTGCTTGGGTCATAAGCGACTGATAAAGCTGTCGCTTTGTTGTCTACCATTTGGAGGTAGTGACCAACCTTAGCAAAGGCCTCAGCACCAATCTTCATATAGATATCGTTGGCATCGATTTGAGTTTCGTCTGTTGGTAGACCATATTGAGCTGCTACTTCTTGATAAGCTGCTTTTTCATTGTACCAAAAGTCAACCGCACCAGCAGGTGAGAAGCCATATGCAATGTTCTCATTTGGCAAATACTTAAACATATGCCAGTTGGCTTTTTTGAAGTATTCCAACTGTACTTGACTGGCTGGAAGGGAATAGGGATCCAGTTCCAATTCAGGCAAGCCGGCATTGCGACGATAGCTATTGATGGCATCGGCAATTTCAAGAGCTCGGAGGTTGGCTTGCAAAGATCCAGACTCTCCAACTGTCAAGCCATCTTCTTCCCGACCACGCTTGTAGAGGGCTAAAGCGCTGGCTGCAGCTTCATTGCCATTGTCAGCTAAGTGTTGCAAATAACCTTCATAAGTCGCTTGACTCAACTGAACCGGGCTATTGGCCGCGGCTTGTTCTAAGGCTGCCAATTCTGCTTCCTTGGTGGCGATGACCGCTTTCAAATCTGTCAGACGTGTTTGAGCCAGTTGAATATCGCTCTCAATTTGAGCCACTGTATCTGAGCCAGTTTGCTGACTTGCTTGCAAGGTTGCAAGGTAATTCTGAGATTCTCGAATACTTTGCTCGACTTGACTTTGCTCCAACAAAGCTTGGTTGAGCACATTCTCATCATTTGAAATCGGTGCTTTGGCTTGGTTCAATTCATTTTGTGCTACATCGACCAAAGATTCCTGAGCAGTAACTTGATTTTCCTGTTGACGAACAGCTTCTACGACTTGGTCATGGGCAGCTTCTGCTTCTCGAACCTTATTTTCTTCAATAGTCACATAGGCTTGAGCCACCTTGACGTCATTTTCTGCATTTTGAACTTGGGCATCCGAAGTTGTTGCGATGAGGTTTTCCGCATCCGTCACTTCAGCTTTCTTTTCTTCCAGTTCTTGTCCAGCAGCCTTGACTTCCGTTTGAGCATCGATCACTTTTTGCTCTTGGTAGTGGACATCTTTCACCACTTGGCCTTTTTGAGCTGTGATTTGCTTCAACTCATCAACTGTAATTGGTTTCTCGACTACTTCCGTGCTGTTGGTTTCTGGATTTTCATTTTGCTTGACCTCTTCGGCATTTGCTTTGTGATGAAACATACCAGATAGGACTGTTGTTGCAGCAATCCCTGTCGTGAAAACCGATTTTCCTAATTTCTTTCCCATTAAACTCACCCCCAAAACTGAATCATTTTCTTGAAGTTTCTCTACCCCTTAGCATACCACATTTTGTTACCAATAACTAGTAGGTTTAAAAAGTTTTTTTCATAAATTTTTGAGGCAAAAGAAAAACAGCTGACGCTGTTAGTCTTCTTGTTTAATTTGTTCCAACATCTTCTCTTCTTCTGCTGTTAACTCATAGTTTTCTAGCAAGTCTGGCCGACGTTCTAAGGTCTTTTTCAAACTCTGATAGAGGCGCCACTGACGAATATTTTCATGGTGACCACTCATGAGAACATCTGGAACAGTCATTCCTCTGTATTCATAAGGCCGTGTGTATTGAGGATATTCTAGTAGACCAGAGGAGAAACTGTCATCCTGGTGACTGGACTCTTTTCCAATCACCTCCGGAATCAAGCGCACCGTCGCATCGATCATGGTCATGGCAGCCAGCTCACCACCCGTCAAAACATAATCTCCAAGAGAAATCTCATCTGTCACCAAGGTCTTGATTCGCTCGTCGTAGCCCTCATAGTGACCACAGATAAAGATCAATTCTTCTTCCTGAGCCAACTCTTCTGCGTAGGCTTGATCAAAGGTCCGACCAGCAGGATCCAGCAGGATCACACGCGGATTCTTTTTCTCAATCGCATCAAAGGTATCGAAGATTGGCTGAGCGCGTAGAAGCATCCCCTGCCCACCACCATAGGGTTCATCGTCCACATGGCGCGCCTTTTCCGCGTTTTCACGGAAATTATGGTAGTTGATCTCGAGAAGTCCCTTTTCACGCGCCTTTCCGACAATCGAGTGCTCCAAAGGCGAAAACATCTCTGGAAAGAGGGTTAAAATGTCAATCTTCATCGTCTAACCCTTCTAAGATGTCTACATCCACCCGGTTTCCTGGGATATCGATATTGAGCACCACTGGTGGGATATAAGGCAAGAGAAGGTCGCGTTTGCCTTTGCGTTTCACGACCCAAACATCATTGGCACCTGGTTGCAGGATTTCCTTGATCTGACCGATTAGTTGGTCATTTTCATAAACATCAAGGCCGATGATCTCATGGTAATAAAACTCGCCATCCTCCAAATCTGTCAAGTCTTCTTCTGCAACCTTGAGGCTAAAGCCCTTGAATTTTTCAATGGCATTGATATGGTACATATCCTTAAACTTGATGATATCGAAGTTCTTGTGCTTGCGGTGGCTAGCAATGGTCACTGTTTGGACAAAACGATCCTTCTCATCAAAGAGAGCCAACTCAGCTCCTTTTTTAAAACGCTCTTCCGCAAAGTCTGTCACAGACAAGACCCGCATTTCTCCTTGTAAGCCTTGGGTATTGACAATTTTCCCAACATTAAAGTAATTCATTTTATTCTTTACATTCCTCTTTTAATTAGTTCATCTCTACAAGTCTCTAATAATAGTTGCAATTTTTTCCGACTCTGACCACTGTAGATAGTGGTGATTTCCACCTAGAATGAGTTTTGTTTTAGTACTCCAATATTCTGAATCTCTGTACTCTTTTTCTCTATACGCCTGACAAAATATGAAAATAGGAATATTATCTGCTAAGGACAAACTATCAAAATCTTCAGCAGTAATATTTCCAGATATCTGGAAACCAGGAACTTGCTTTTCCAACTCTAATCTCTTTGCTTCCATCAATTCCCAAATCAGTCTATCAGTTTCAGGGTCAAATGTTGCTTGAGTTAGTCCCTTGAAATAATTTTCGGGCCCACATTCTTCAATCATCCTCATTTGTTCTTCCATTTCTGGATAAGGATTTTTGGAAAAATCAGCAAACATTATTTTTTTCGTTGTCGGTTCAAGTGCTATCAATGCTTGACACTTAATTGGTTTACTCATCAACTTTAAAGCCAAAACACCACCTAAACTATGAACACATAGTATATAATCAGAAATTTCCAATCCTTTCAGAATTTCGTATACCGTATCAACCAGATTGTCAAAATCAAGTCCTGTCTGGTTGTGAATAGAACTCCTTCCTGTATTTGGAAAATCAATTGTAAGGTAGCCCATTGAGGAAGGAAGTTTTTCAAGAATTGGTAGAAAATTTTCATAAGTTGGTATCAAACCAGCACCATTTAAACAAACTAGTACTCTATTTCTCTTTTTATAAGTAACAGAGAGACAACCAATTTTTGTAGTTACTTCAAATCGTTTCATATCAAAACCACTCATTCTATACAATAATCACTAAATATTCTTATGTTTATTCTATCACGTTCAAGGGATTTTCTCAAATGGACTTATCTGCTAGAAACTGCTCCAAATCCCGCTCGTGCTGGTATTTTACTGCTGCTGTTTTATCTTTTTCAAAGATGGTTTTAGTAAGGTCGATCTCATTGATAGCAGCGATGGCAACCGTGTAGTGAATGATATCAGCGAGCTCTTTGGCTAATTCCTCATTCGAATCCTGAACACCTGCTTTACGTCCAGAACGTCCATTTAACACCTCAGCTACTTCCCCAACCTCTTCAACCAGTTTGATAAATAAACCTTCTTCTGTTCGAGTATTCTGGTAATGTTCTTGTAAATAGGCTTGTAATTGCCGAATGGTCACTTCTTTCATTCCTTCTCCTTCAACAAAAAAACGGGACAAAATCCCGCCTTTTTATTTTTCGTCAATAACGATTCTTACTTTTTTATCTTCAGTTGGGACAGAGTAGACAATCGTTCTTATCGCAGAAATGGTGCGACCTTTTCGACCGATTACACGACCAACATCGCTAGGATCAAGGTCAAGGTGGTACTCCAAGAATTCAGGAGTATCTTCGATCTTGATGGTTAAAGCATCCGGCTGTGAAATCAAGGGTTTCACAATTGCAATAATGAGATTTTCAATCGTATCCATACATCAACCTACTTAAAAAATTATTTTGAGAATTTAGAATCGTGGAATTTCTTCATCACACCAGCTTTTGAAAGGATGTTGCGAACTGTATCTGAAGGTTGAGCTCCATCAGCCAACCATGCAAGAACGCGGTCTTCTTTCAAAGTTACTTGGTTTTCTTCAACAAGTGGATTGTAAGTTCCAACTGTTTCGATGAAACGTCCATCACGTGGTGAACGTGAATCTGCTACGTTGATACGGTAGTAAGGTTTTTTCTTAGAACCCATACGAGTCAAACGAATTTTAACTGCCATTTTTATAAGTCTCTTTTCTATATTTTAATTTTCGGTGAAATAGACAAGCTATTTAGCACATGATCTATTATAACACATTTTATAGAGCTGTCAAGAAAAAAACTTGACAGTATTTAAAATTTTTTATTTTATCAGTAAATCGGCGATTTCTTGATAGTTTCTAACAGTATAAGTCGGCACTACCTGGCTGGTATTTTCCTTGTGATCAGGATTATACCAGACGGTATCAATCCCCGCAGCATTTCCTCCTGCGATATCCGCCGTCAAGGAATCTCCGATCATAAGGGTCTCTTCCTTGCTAAAACCTGGAATCAGTTGGCCGACCTTGTCAAAAAATGCAGGTTCTGGTTTCTGAGTATGAAGCTGCTCAGAGATAAAGACCTCTTTGAAATAAGGTGCGATTGTAGAATGAACTAAGCGTCCTTCTTGAATGGCAGTCACTCCGTTCGTTGCACCATAGAGCTGGTAACCTGCTTTTTCAAGTCGAGCCAGTAAGTCCTCCGCACCGGGGAAAGACTGCCCCTGAAGACTAATGTAATCTTGGTAGCGAAGAGCCATCTCAGCCCCATCAACCTTGATCCCAAAGTGGGCAAACCCAATCGCAAACCGACTATCCACGAGCTCTTGCTTGGTCAATTTCTTTTGTTCCAAATCCTTCCAGAGCCCTTGGTTCATGGGTTTGTAGTAATCCTTAAAGGCCTGCACATCTGGAAAATTCATGTCTTCTAACATCTGCGTCAAGGCTGTGTCTTCAGCAGATTCAAAGTCAAGCAAGGTATGATCAAGGTCGAAAAGTAGAAATTTATATGCCATTACAAACGATCCTTCAATTTTTCTACAAATAAATAAGCCGCTGGGCAAGTGAGGGTATTCTTGATGGTCAGATGGTTGATCTGATAAATCTTCTTGCGATCGGTGTGAGGGAATTCCCGACAAGCTTTTGGACGAACATCATAGATGGAACAAAGATTGTCCCCACCAAGAAAGGGGCAAGGCATGGATTTAAAAACCTTGTCCCCATCTTCGTCAACTTGAAGAAATTCTGCCTCAAAGGCAGGAAGCTTCATCTTGAAATATTTGGCGATTCGTGTGATATCCGCTTCCTTAAAATCGGGTCCTAAGGTTTTACAGCAATTGGCACAAGCCGTACAATCGATTTCTTGGAAAACTTCATCGTGGATTTCTTGCGCTATTTTATCTAAATTCTTAGGCGGCTTCTTCTTGAGATTCGCCAATACCTTGCGGTGCTCCTTTTGCTTTTGGAGAGCTAACTGATGGTATTTTTCAATATCAATTTCCTGTGTCATCCTCTATTTCCTCTTCTAAACAATAGAAAGATTATACCACAAAGACTCTAAAAAAAGATAGATCCTGAGATCTATCTCACTTGATTAATCCGTTACAGCGCCTGTTCCATCTAGGCTCCATGTGTCTTCAATGTATGGGATAAAGGTTTTCAAGGTTTCTGCATCCCCTTCAAAAGAAATGGTATAAACTTTTTCACCCTTCTGGAAGACCCAAGTAATCAGGTATTGACCAGATTTCATGATAATTTGAAGCTGGTAAGCGTCCAGACCTGCGACTTTAGTCCGCGCTCCCGTCATCTTTCCAACATCCTGGTTATCTTGCCACATTACGGCCAGTTTCTTGGCTAAAAATTCTGCATTAAACTCGATATCCGCAGGAACTTTGGCCTTTTCCCGCGTAAAGCTGTTCAAGGTGACGATATTATAGCCACTCCCATCCGTATACTGGACAGCTTCTGTCCCATCGATATCCGTGAACTTGAACCATTTACTTGGAATATCGATGTATCCATAATCTGCATTTCCAATCCGCTTGGTTTCTTGACTGGAAGTGTTTTTCTTTGTAGAGGAAGTAACCTTTGACGAAGAGCTGCTTGTTTGCTTTTCGACTTTGCTGCTACTCTCTTTTGTAGAAGAAGCTGCTGTGTCCTTTTTAGTAGTGTGACTACAAGCCATTAATGTGCAGGCAGAAAGAATCGTCAATGATGTGACCCATAATTTGTGTTTCATGCTCAACCTCCTTGAGAACGTTTTCTTTCCTCTAGTCTACCATGAAAGTGGGTATTTTAAAATAGGATAAGTGTCACATCTGATCCAACCTTTCTAATTTAGTTTATTTCTTTCAAACCTAAAATAAAAGCGCCCTTTTGAGGCACTTTAAATGTTATTCTTCATCCATTGACAAGACAGATAAGAAGGCTTCCTGTGGTACTTCTACAGATCCGATCGCTTTCATCCGTTTCTTACCAGCCTTTTGTTTTTCAAGAAGCTTACGTTTCCGTGAGACGTCCCCACCATAACACTTGGCCAAGACGTTCTTACGAAGGGCCTTGATATCTGTACGGGCCACGATCTTATGACCGATAGCTGCTTGGATAGGCACTTCAAACTGTTGACGAGGGATAATCTTCTTGAGCTTCTCAACGATCAATTTACCACGTTCATAAGCAAAGTCCTTGTGAACGATAAAGCTGAGGGCATCGACGGTATCGCCATTGAGAAGGATATCCATTTTGACCAATTTAGAAGGACGGTATTCAGACAACTCATAGTCAAAGCTCGCATAGCCACGAGTAGAGGATTTCAATTTATCAAAGAAATCAAAGACAATTTCCGCTAGTGGGATTTGATAGATGACATTCACCCGATTTTCATCGATGTAATCCATGGTCACAAAATCCCCGCGTTTCCGTTGGGCTAATTCCATGACAGCCCCGACAAACTCTTGTGGCACCATGATTTGGGCTTTGACATACGGTTCTTCGATCGAAGCGATCTTAGTTGGATCTGGGAACTCAGAAGGGTTGGAGACATCCAGTGCTTCTCCATCTGTCAAATTGACCTTGTAGATAACAGACGGTGCTGTCATGATCAAGTCAATGTTGAACTCACGTTCCAAACGCTCTTGGATAACGTCCATATGAAGGAGACCCAAGAAACCACAACGGAAACCAAAACCGAGGGCTTGAGATGTTTCCGGTTCAAATTGAAGACTGGCGTCATTCAATTGCAATTTTTCCAAGGCTTCACGAAGATCATTGTATTTGTTAGATTCGATTGGGTAAAGACCGGCAAAGACCATTGGATTCATTTGCTTGTATCCATGTAGTGGCTCACTTGCTGGATTGGTCGCTAGGGTCACCGTATCCCCGACGCGGGTGTCCGCAACGGTTTTGATAGAGGCCGCAATATAGCCGACGTCTCCCGTCGCAAGGAAATCACGTCCAACTGCTTTAGGAGTAAAGATCCCAACTTCTGTGACATCAAAGGTCTTGCCATTGCTCATGAGCTGGATCTTATCGCCCGGTTTAACCATTCCGTTGACCACTCGGACCTGAAGGATTACCCCACGATAGGCATCGTAAACGGAGTCAAAGATCAAGGCTTGAAGAGGTGCTTCAACATCACCCGTCGGTGCTGGAACTTTCTCAACGATCTGCTCCAAAATTTCTTCAATTCCGATACCAGCTTTGGCAGAGGCTAGGACAGCTTCACTAGCATCCAAGCCGATGACATCTTCTACTTCTGTGCGCACCCGTTCTGGATCTGCAGCTGGCAAGTCGATTTTATTGATAACTGGCAGGATTTCCAAATCATTGTCCAGCGCTAAGTAAACGTTGGCTAGAGTCTGGGCTTCAATCCCTTGAGCGGCATCCACTACGAGAATGGCTCCCTCACAGGCAGCAAGCGACCGCGAAACCTCATAGGTAAAGTCCACGTGTCCTGGTGTGTCAATCAAGTGAAAGATATAGGTTTCTCCATCTTTAGCCGTGTAGTTCAACTCGATGGCGTTGAGCTTAATGGTAATCCCACGTTCCCGTTCCAGGTCCATGCTATCTAGGAGTTGGGCTTGCATCTCCCGACTAGACACGGTTTCGGTTTTTTCTAAAATTCGATCGGCCAAGGTTGACTTTCCATGGTCAATATGGGCGATGATCGAGAAGTTCCGAATCTTCTCTTGTCGTTTTTTTAATTCTTCAAAATTTGGCATAATCATCTTCCTAGTAAATTTAATCGTACTCTTCATTATAACAAAAAAGATAGGCCTTTGCCTATCTTAATTCATTATTTTCAAAAATCGCTTCTGCGTTTTATTACCCTCATAGCCTATTCGTTCGTAAAAGAGATGAGCTTCTTTTCGATGAGAGGCAGAATTTAAACGGATAAAAGAATAATGCTTGCTTTTGGCAAGATCTTCTACTCGCTCCATCAATTGGCGACCGATCCCACGTCCTTGAGCAGATGGAAAAACCGCAAGACCCAAAATATTTAAACCAGCATCACTATAGAGGCTTTCATAGACTTCCGCTTCCACATAACCAAGAATATTTCCTGTTTGGTCCTCTTCATAAACAAAGCAAAAATGATCCGAATCTGGCGAATTAAATTTATCAATCTGAGCTACCACTTTCTCCAGGGTCGAATCATACCCCAATGCTTGGTGACATAAATCTCTAATTTGACCTGCATCTTTGACTTGAACAGTACGAATCATAGCTCCACCTCCATGAACTCTTTGCTCTTATCTTAGACCTTTTTACTCAAAAAGTAAAGGAAGAGCTGATAAATTTTAAAAAGAAAATCTGATTTAAATCAAATTCATCTTTTTTCGCATTTCTCTGGGATTTCTATTTACTTTTTCGATTTAATTCATTATAATAGTAAGGGTAAATACAAGGAGGTGAGTACGTTGGCTAGAGGTCGTGGAAAAGCAAGCCCTCAAGACAAAGAGGCATTACGGATTATATCGGAAAAGATTAGAGAATTACTGAAAGAACAAGGAAAAAAACAGATCGAATTATCTCGTATTACTGGAATCCCTGCAAGTACCCTGACTGGATATGTAAAAGGAACTTCTCTTCCCGTTCCCGAAAATTTAGAGAAGATTGCAGCCTTTTTCCAGGTAGCAGTTGCTGAAATTGACCCTCGATTGCGCAATGATTTTGTGGTCATTGATTCAGAGATCGAACGATTGTATAAACAGCTCGATGAAGGAAATCAAGAAACTCTTCTTTCTTATGGAAAGAGTCTCTTGACCCATCAAAAAGAAAGACAGAAAATTGAAAAGCAATACCACTCTTATTCTGTCTATGATTCTTTTGCAGCTTACCAAAATCAGAAACAAGCAGATATCGTCTGGTTTGATCAAAAGATTCCTTACGATTTGGCTTTTTGGATTCATACGGATTCCCTCGAGCCTAAATACGAAAAAGGAGCCGTTGTGTTAATCAAGCAAACCTATTATGATCAGGCAGGGGCTATTTATGCCATTGATTTTGATGGACAGACCTTGATCAAACGTGTCTTTCGTGAGGCCAACGGTATTCGACTGGTTTCCCTTAATAAGAAATATAGTGATCAGATCATTCCACTAGATGAGGAACCTGGGGTGATTGGAAAAGTGATTGATGGCTTTGTTCCTCTTGATTTGGAGGAAATCAAATGATTCGATTAATTGCGATTGACTTGGACGGAACCCTCTTACATGAGGATAAGACTCTATCTAAAGGCAATATTGAAGCTCTTCACCGGGCCCATGAAGCCGGCTATGACATTGTGATCTGTACTGGTCGCCCCTTAGCAGGTGTACGTCCTATCTTTGAAGAGATTGGACTACCTGATGGTAACTACTATATGATTATCAATAACGGCTGTACAACCTTGTCGACTAAGAATTGGGAAATCATTGGTAAGGAAGAATTGAGCCTTGAGGACATGCACCGCTTGCATGTTTTGACAGAAGATACAGACGTCCAGCTAACCTTATTTGACATAGATCACTACCTAGTGGTCGCACCTGAAGCCAGTGAACTTGTCACGATGGATGCGGGTATTGTTAATAGTAAACCGACACCTGTCTCAGAAGAAGATCTGCCCAACGTTGTTCCTATTTTTCAAGCCATGTATGTAGGAGATCCTTCTGCTATTGATGCCTTCCAAGCTCAGCATGAGGCTGCATTAGAGGCCGATTTTAACACTGTACGTTCACAGGATATCTTATTTGAAATCCTTCCAAAAGGCGCGAGCAAGGCTTCTGCTCTTCAAGCATTAAGCCAAACATTAGGCTACCGGAGAGACCAGGTCATGGCTCTTGGAGATGCCAATAATGACCTTGAAATGCTTCGTTTTGCTGGCTATAGCGTCGCTATGGGAAATGGCAATGCTGCTGTTAAGGAAATCGCTGACTTCATCACCCTGACCAATGATGAGGATGGCGTGGCCCATGCTATTCACAAATTAATTGAATCTGAAAAAGGAGAATGATCATGAAATACCAAAATCTGTTGGACCGTTTTATTACCTATGTAAAGGTTAACACACGTTCAGACGAAAATTCTACAACCACTCCAAGTACCCAATCACAAGTTGATTTTGCAACAAACGTCTTAATCCCTGAAATGAAACGCGTGGGCCTTCAAAACGTCTACTATTTACCAAACGGCTATGCCATTGGAACACTTCCAGCAAATGATCCAAGCTTTACACGCAAGATTGGATTTATCTCTCACATGGATACCGCTGACTTCAATGCCGAAAATGTCAATCCACAAATTGTTGAGAATTATGATGGGGGTGTCATTACCCTTGGTGACTCTGGTTTCACACTCGATCCAGCCGATTTTGCTCATTTGAACAACTACAAGGGACAAACCTTGATCACAACTGACGGTACTACTCTTCTGGGTGCAGATGATAAATCAGGTATCGCTGAAATCATGACAGCTATTGAATACCTGACAGCTCATCCTGAAATCAAACACGGAGAAATCCGTGTCGGCTTTGGTCCAGATGAAGAAATCGGAGTCGGGGCAGATCAATTTGATGCAGAGGATTTCGATGTAGACTTTGCCTATACTGTCGATGGTGGTCCTCTTGGAGAGCTTCAATACGAAACCTTCTCAGCAGCTGGAGCTGAAATTACCTTCAAAGGACGGAATGTCCACCCAGGTACAGCCAAAGGTCAAATGATCAACGCTCTTCAATTGGCCATTGATTTCCATAACAAACTCCCTGAAGGAGCACGTCCAGAATTAACCGAAGGCTATGAAGGCTTCTACCACTTGATGAATATTGATGGAACTGTTGAGGAAGCAAGTGCCAGCTACATCATTCGGGACTTTGAAACTGAAAGCTTTGAGAAACGCAAAGACCTTATGAAATCTATTGCCGACCAGATGAATGAGGAGCTCGGTAGCGAACGCGTTCTCCTCACCCTCAAAGATCAGTATTACAACATGAAGCAAGTGATTGAAAAAGATATGACACCAATTACCCTTGCTAAGGAAGTCATGGAAGATCTTGGAATCACTCCAATCATTGAACCAATCCGTGGTGGTACAGATGGATCTAAAATTTCCTTTATGGGGATTCCAACACCAAATATCTTTGCCGGTGGCGAAAACATGCATGGTCGCTTTGAATACGTTAGCCTCCAAACCATGGAACGCGCAGTTGATACCATTATCGGTATTGTGACCAAAAAATAAGAAACAAAAAAGGATTCGGATAGATTGTCCGGATCCTTTATTGTCTATTAGAAAGCTTGACAATTTCTTTGACCTGATCAATGGTCTGAATCAGGTGAAGGCTTGTCTCATTGATAGGAAGATAATAGACTTTATCTGCCAAAGATTCTGTAAAAGGACGATTCGTGAGTAAGATCACCTGTTGTCCTTTTTCTTTCAGCTCTTTCACCTGCTTTCTCACCTTTTGGTAAAAACGCTCATCGCAGATTTCTAGATCATCCACCAAGACACAAGCAGCGTCCAAAGCCAATGATTCATTGGTTCCATTTTGGGTCAGATAATAGGCTGCTCCTGCTTTGACCTCATATAAGCCCGCTGATGGCTCAACCGGAAGAAAGGCTGGGCTTGTTGCAACTTCTGCTCCTTTTTCTAACTCCACTAGATTAGCCAAAACCTGCAAATAAATTGGGGCTAATTTACTCAAATCTAAGAGTTCCTCAAACTCAAAACCGCGTTTCAGAGCCTCTAAAATATAGAAGAGCCGATGCGGCATATGACGAGCAATTTTCTGGATTAATTCATCATCGCTCATTTCCTCAGGAAGGATGGTCAGCAAGTTCTTATCTTTAATGGTTTCTAAAGCTTGTTGATAAGCTTCATCGATTCTCTTCCCAAATCCATAAACTGCCCCATAAGAGTGAATTTGGGTATTGAGACGGGAATTTTTAGCAGCATCAGAAAAAATCGGAATCTTAAAGAAGATATAGTCCAAACTCGGTTCGTAAACGGCCTTTAGATCTTTTAATAGGGGATGAGGCAAATGCTCGAGAGACCGCCCTAATTGCAGCTGAACTCCTTGCTCAAATAAGGAATAACCCAAGCCCATAGAGGCCATTGAGATACTATCTGAAGCAAATGGGTTAACTTCTAGGATATAAAAAGCATAGCTCGTCGGATCTAGAGCAAACTTGATCGAAATGGCTCCTGTTAGCTTCAAATAGCGACTGATGTGGATCGCTGCTTCACGAAGATTTTGAAACTCTCGGTCAGTCAGGGTGACAGCTGGCATAAATTGATAAGAGTCACTAGAGTGGATCCCGACAGGATCAATGCTTTCGATAGAGGCTGCCAGGTAGTGATTGTCTTCGCGATCCCGCATGACCACAAAATCGAGTTCCTTAAAGCCATAGGTCGAAAACTCTAGCAAACACTGCTGACTTGGAGAGACCGAAAGTCCCGTTTCTACTGCTTCGCACAGGTCATCCAGGTTATGAGCAATCTTTCTCCCCTGCCCTTGCTTGCTCGCTACCGGCCAGATCATAATGGGAAATTGAATGCCTTCAGAAAACTCAATGGCTTCTCGAACAGAACCAACCAGGGCGGAAGCGGGTACCTGATAGCCCAGATCTTGAAAAAGGCGTCGTTGATCCGCCTGCTGATAAAAGGTCCGGTAGCGTTGGAGACTCGGCCCGACAATCATGATCGATGCGTCTTTGAAAAATCCAATTTCTTCCAATCGGAACAAGAGATTTAAAATCTGTTTATCTGCAAAGGTTAGGAGCAAGCGAGATCCAGTATAGGAAAGAAGAGTCGTCCTAAGAGCATCCAGTTTGAGCTTACTGACTACAACCTGTTCTCCAGCTTCTTGTGTGATAGCATTTTCTTCTCCCAGATAAAGGACAAGAGCATTCCCATCCTTGGCATTAAGTTTTTGTACTTCATTTACCGCGGCCAAGAGGCTAATATCCTGATAAGAATCTCCACATAGGAGAAGCAATTTCTGGTTTTCTTTCATCATTCCTTCTCCCTTCTACTTTCGTGAATTTTGGCATCAATCAATTCTAAAAATTCATCGTAAAAATAGAGATTTTCCCTTGGCCCTGGACTAGCATCCACTTGGAATTGAACCCCTAAAATCGGTTGGTAACGATGACGAAAAGCTTCAATACTATGGTCATTGACGTTTTCATGCGTGACCAATAAATCATGGGGCAGGCTATCGCGTGCGATACTATACAAGTGATTTTGACTCGTTATCTCGATTTTTCCTGTCGCAATTTCACGTACAGGAATATTTAAACCGAAATGCCCGACTGCCATGGGAGCTAGCTCAGCCCCGTAAGCTTGAGCCAGTACCTGTGCTCCCAAGCCCATGCCCCAGATCGGAATTTGACCATTGATTTTTTGGATCAAGCGACAGAGTTTTTTCACCTGATGGGGATCGCCAGGCCCACTGGATAAAATAACGCCATCGGGCTGCTGTTCCATCAGTTCATCATAAGAGATGTCATAGGGATAGACCGTGACATTACAGTCCCTTTGACTCAGCTGGCGTAAGACAGAGTGTTTGACCCCTAAATCAATCAAGGCAATACTCTTTCCAAAACCTGGTACAGCATAGGCTGTTTTTGTCGAGACTTGACGCACTTGGTCTTTGGGAAGGACTGTCGCTCGCAACTGGTCCAAAATATGCTCAATTGAATCCCCCTTGTTAATGACAGTCGCCTTCATCCGTCCATACTTGCGGACAATTTTGGCCACCTGTCTCGTATCAATCCCTACAATACCAGGGATTTTTTTTCGCTTCAAGAATTCATCCAAGGTCATCTGCTGTCGCCAATTGCTCGGCATCTCCACCAAATGCTGAACGACTACTGCCAAACATGTCGGCGTAATCGATTCAGAATCATCTCGATTGATCCCTGTTGCGCCAATAACTGGAAAGGTAAAGGAGAGGATCTGGCCACTAAAAGCCTGATCCGTGATCAATTCTTGATAGCCTGTCATGGCTGTCGTAAAGACCAATTCACCAGTCACATATAAGTCTGCACCAAAGGCTTCTCCTTCAAATACAGTCCCATCCTCTAGGACCAATAATCGTTTCATCGAACCCCTCCCTTCTTTTACACTAATCCAATTTTATCATAGTTCCTCAAAAAAAGGAAAGTCAGATTCCATGTAGCTGTCTACTCTGTCCTCTTTCTTTCCTTTCAATGAATTGTCAGTTATCTTATTTTGCACCGCGACCTTTAAGGACGGCTTCAATGATGGCCATACGGACAAAGACACCGTTGGTCATTTGTTCTACGATGCGTGATTTAGGAGCTTCTACCAAGTGGTCCGCAATTTCAACGTCACGGTTGACTGGTGCTGGGTGCATCAAGATCGCTGTATCTTTCATACGGTCATAACGTTCTTGAGTCAAACCATGAAGACGGTGGTAGTTTTCTTTAGAGAAGAGTGATTCGTAATCATGACGTTCGTGTTGCACACGCAAGAACATCATCACATCTACATCTTCAATGACTTCATCGATAGTGACGAAGGTTCCATAATCTTCAAATTCCGCACTTCTCCATTCGTCTGGACCTGCAAAGTAGAGGGTTGCTCCCAAACGTTTCAAGATTTGCATATTTGATTTTGCCACACGTGAGTGATCCAAGTCCCCAGCGATACAAACTTTCAAGCCATCAAAGTGGCCGAATTCTTGGTAGATGGTCATCAAATCAAGCAAGCTTTGGCTTGGGTGTTGACCTGAACCGTCCCCACCGTTGACGATAGAGGCTGTGATCGTTGGGCTTTCAACCAATTCTTTGTAGTAGTCCACTTCAGGGTGACGGATGACGCAGACATCTACACCAAGAGCTGACATTGTCAAGATGGTATCGTAAAGTGTTTCCCCTTTGTTCACAGAGCTTGTCTTCACATCAAAGTCAAGGAGATCGCATCCCAATTTCAACTCTGCCACTTCAAAGGCTTTGTGGGTACGAGTTGAAGGTTCAAAGAAAAGGTTTGAGATGATGTGTTGGTCTTCGTAGGTTGCTTTAGCTCCGTTTTTGAACTCAATCCCACGTTTGATCAATGCCATTACTTCTTCATTGGTAAGAGTTTCCATTGAGACAAGGTTTTTAAGAGCGATTTGATTTTCAGACATGTTGATTCTCCTTTTATAATGTGAATACAAAAAATTTACAATTTGTTTAAGCTTCTTTGATGAGGACGCGGTCTTGACCGTCTAGCTCCACCATCTCGACAATGATTTCCTCTGACTTACTTGTCGGGATATTTTTCCCAACAAAGTCCGGACGAATCGGCAACTCCCGATGCCCACGGTCGACTAGAACCGCCAGACTCACTCGAGCAGGACGACCGTGACTGACCAGATTGTCAATGGCAGCGCGTATCGTGCGACCCGTATAGAGGACGTCATCGATCAAGATAACTTCTCTATGAGCGATATCAACTGGTAAGACCGTTGTATCTTCTGTCGCCTTCATGTCATCTCGGAAAGGCTTGGTATCTAGTTCTGCTACAGGGACATCGATTTGTTCCAGCTGAGAGAGGCGTTCTTGGATCCGGCGTGCGATGTAAACACCACGCGTCTTGATCCCCACCAGTACAATCTGGCTCAAATCTTTGTTTCGTTCAATGATTTCGTAGGTGATCCGGGTAATGGCCCGTTTCATCGTCAAATCATCAACGACTTCTTTGGTTTTCATTCAGTCCTCCTTAGTTGTAAAAGAAAAACCTCCTTTTTCAAGGAGGTTCAGCAAATGAATGGTCTAAGAGGATAGAGTCTCGCTCTATGGTCCTAGCCATTGTTTTTCACAGTCTCCTTGCCTGCCTCACGGGACAGGATTAAAGGATTTATTTAATTGAGATAACTATATCACAGTTTCAAACGACATGCAAGAAAAAAATCAACATTTTTCAAAAAAATTTAAAAACATGACTTTTCGTCTGAATAATGTTCGGTTTTCACTAAGAAACAGCCGATTTCCGCTTGATATTTTTAATCCCATAGAGTACATATCCAGCTAAGAGGTAGGCGATAAAGATGATCACCACCCATTTGCCCACAAAGGCCCAGCCGTATTTATTGACATTGATAAAGAAATAGGCAAAGGGACTATCTTTTGCACCTGGAATTGGCCACTTCAAGACCAAACCATTGAGAAGGGCAAAGAGCATGTAAGCCAGTGGAATCAAGGTCCAAAAGAAAGGATCGAGCTTACGGTATTGCTTGGCTTTATCAATCACTAGGGTATCAAAGAAGAACATCAAAGGAACGATGTAATGACAAAGGAAGTTTTCCAAACGATAAAACTTCTCTGGTGTCGCGATAGGCGCCAACATAAAGTGGTAGATGACACAGGTGATCATAATGGACATGGTAACTGCGCCTTTCATACGAAGGTAGCCCTGAGTCTGGGTCGAACGACCTCGAACCATGCGCCAAACCATGTCTCCCATAAAGAACATGACCAACATGTTAGATAAAATGGTGTAATAGAGCATCATGCCAAAGCCACCATGCTTGGTCAGTTGCAGATAAACGCCGATCACACTCAAAATAAACAATAGTAAACGATAGCTAAATAATAATTTGAATTTCATAGTATTCTCCTGAAAGAAAAGGGGCTAGGCCCTTCAGTTTAATCAGGAACTTTCCTTAAGTGAGGACGGACGTCAGCGAACTTCTACGAAGTTCCATGACTTAGTTTTGAACCTAAAGTTTCAAAACTCCCGAGTACTTGAAACAATACTGTTTCAAGTACTTTTCTCACAGCGGAAAGTTCCATTATAAACTTAAACAACTCTATTAATTTGTGTACTTTTCTTTAGATTTTCTTCACAAATTCTGATTTTAGTTTCATTGCGCCAAAGCCATCAATTTTACAATCGATGTTGTGGTCTCCTTCCACGATACGGATATTTTTCACGCGCGTACCTTGTTTCAAATCTTTCGGTGCACCCTTCACTTTCAAATCTTTGATCAGGGTCACTGTATCGCCATCAGCCAATTTGTTTCCGTTGGCGTCAATCGCTACGATCCCCTCTTCTTCTTCGACCTCAGCTGGGTTCCATTCATACGCACACTCTGGGCACACCAAGAGCGCTCCATCTTCATAGACGTATTCAGAGTTACATTTTGGACAGTTTGGTAAGTTATTCATTTTTATCTCCTTATTCAAATTAACTTTCATAGTATACCATGAAAGCGAAAATTTGACAAATCCTGCTCGACTGTAGCATTTTCATGAAAAAAAGAGGCGACTTGGCCTCCCTACATGGATGATATTTCTCAATCTTCCTGCAATTCTTGAATATCTCGAATCACGCGCACACCTGCTTGATTCTTCTCGCGCAGTTCAGCATCAGAGTATGGAAAGGTATTGATCAAGATACTCTCCATCCCGATACTTTGGGCAACAGCGACATCTGTCGTAAAGTCATTCCCCACCATGACCGTTTTCTCAGGGTTCAACTGGTGTTCTTTCATCACTTCCAAGAGAAACTCTGGCTGAGGTTTACGAATACCTGCGTCAGACGACAAGTAAATGGCATGGAAAAGCTCTCTCAAACCAACCAAATCAATCTCCGGATTGGTAAAATCTGCTTGGGCATTGGATAAAAGAAAGATTCGGCAACCTGCAGCTTTCATATCCTCTAACACTTCTTTCGTGTGAGGATAGAGCTCCAACCGCTTGCGAGAAAGGACACGGAAAGTCCGCGCAATCAAACGTCCCCACTCTTTGAGGTGGGCAACACTATCCCCACTTGGATGACCTTCTAAATACAATTGCACAAAGATGACCGTCAGATCAATCTCTGGATAGGCAACGTGTTTTTCCTTAGACAAGTCTTCTTCGGCTTGTTGCACCAACTCTCTATAACGCAGGCGCAGACCTTCTCCTGTGTAGCTTGCCCCGTAGGATTGGTAGATCTGAGCCATGGTATCCCATAAAATGGGGCTCGACTCATCCGTTTCGATGTCGACCAAGGTTCCATAAAAATCAAAAATATAGTTTTTAAATGCGTACTTGTGCGGATTCATCTCTCACTCCCGTAACAAACATCGTAAAGGTTGCCTTACAGACATTGGCACCGTCTTGATTGGTAATATCGACATCCACAACTCGAGTCGTCCGTCCACTGTGGACACATTCGCCATGAATCGTGAGGACATCACCCAGACGCCCTGCTTTCAAGTAATTGATCGAGGATTGCAAGGTCACCCCATCGACCCCTTGAGAAACCACTACCAACCCACTGACTTGGTCACACAGGGTAAAGAGATAGCCTCCATGCGCATTTCCATAATAATTGAGCGATGATTCCACGACCTTGGTTGTCACCACCACATGGCCATCTCTCATCTTTTCGATTTCATAATTTTCAAATGCAGCAATTGCATCAAAGTGAAAATCTTTCATATACTTGCCACCTTTTCTAGCATCTTTTCAACTCCTCTATCATACTACAATTAAGAAGCAGATACAAGCAAAGGGGCGATTCCTTAGAAGCAGAAAAGGAGACTCCAACTAAGTAAGAAGACGATACTAGGAACAATATATTTTCTTGGGTGCTTCCAACATTCCCTCTTTAAATTCCATTTTCTTAAAGGGAAATAGATTTCAATCAGTAAGTGCAAAACAGCTTCAACAACTGCTAGAATCATCACTCCTAGTAAAAATAGGATCCCCAAGTCAGGCATGAGCACCATTTTTAATAACAGAGCAACAAATAGATTCACAGATAAAAAATAAGTCAGCAATACACGATAATACATCAAGTAAAAGAACCGACTCTTAGGAAGAGACTTGACATGATCAATCAAATCTTTATCAGCGGAAATGAGAGTGGTTAATGGCGTATTGACAGAAGCAATCGTTAAAAGGATGATGATTTTTAATGGAGCCACATAATCCTGTATCAGAATGAGAAGGAGGAAGATGAGAGTAAAGACAAAATTGATGGAAAAATAGCGCTCTTGAAACAAGGAAATCCAAAAATAATTTCCACTTCTTCTCTTTGAAACGAGCAACTGATCATTTTTTGAAATCGCGACTAGATCTTCATTTTTAAAAATAAAGATAGCAACGAAGGTTGAAAGTAAGATCATATAGGGCACTTGTTGGACCCATAAAGAAGATACTGTAAGAACAGTCGTTACAGAAATGAGGATTCCTCCTAGAAAACTAGGCCTCGTATTGAACTGGATAAAGACATAAAACACACTTAGTATCACCAGTAAAGAAAGGAGGACGAGCTTAAAGGATTGTAGCAGGTCTAACCTGACTCCTAAAAAGAGGATCAATAACAGCACGCGCTCTAGTAAATTGAGAAGAAAGGTTACCGTCAGAAAAGACCCTTTAAAACGATTGAGAGACAAAGGAAGCTGGTAGTAGGCCTGGACCCTGTCCATCGAAAAATAGGAATACAGTAATTGAAAGGTTGATAGAGCAGTAACAATAGCCGTACTGATCAGCAAGACTTGAAAGCTCGTAGAAAATTTTGCCCCAACAAGATGGTAATAAAGAGCAAAGGTTAAGGAAGTTAAGAACAAGAAGAGCCGATTTTTGGATACCACATCTCTAAAAATTGCTAGTAGCATGTTCTACCCCCTCTGACGATTGACGTCATGAAACCAATCTTCTAAATTCGATTCGATCGCGTCTAGGTGACCATCTTCAATAGAATAAGCTGTATCACACACCCGAACGATACTCTCTGCGATATGCGAACTCATCAGAATAGAGCCTTCTTCTTTATACTGCAATAGCAAACCATATAGAAATTCTGTCGCATCAAAATCAAGACCATCAAATGGTTCGTCCAAAATAAGGAGGGGAGGTTTGAGATAAAAAGCTGTGATCAAGAAGACTTTCTTCTTATTTCCCGTTGACAAACTACCAATGTCGGTGTTGAGAAATTCTTCAAAATGAAAGCCTGAGATCAGGTCCTGCAATACCTTTTCATCTCTCTTTCGATGATACAAACGACAGACAAAATTAAAATAGTGAACAAAATCCCAGTTTAAAAAACTATTGTTTTCAGTAAAAACTGTATAGGTACGACTCTTATAGAAATTCGTATGAAAAGAGGTCGCCTTGTCTTCTATGGTAACAGACTCAACTGCATACTGCCGATGATCAAAGACACTACTTAAAGCTTTTAGCAAGGTTGTCTTCCCAGCTCCATTTCGACCAATCAACCCGACTACAGAATGATTGGGTACAAGCAAATTCGTGTCTTTTATAATGGGCTTGTCTTTTTTATACCAAACGTTTAGCCCCATGATGTTTAAACACTCACTCTTCATCGACGCACTCCTTTATAAAGGTAAGAAGCCCCAACCAAAAGCAACAGCAAAGCGTATAACCATTCCTTTTGAAATGCAAAGACTAAGGCACCGATCAAGAAGCAAATTCCTATCAGGATTCTAAATTGTAATTTCATATCTTGCCTTCTTTCTATTCACAGTATGAAAGATTACAATTGTATTTTATGCTTATACTATAGTACTTTTTCTAAGCAGATTCAAGCACGAACGGAATATTCTTTCTTCTTTCACCTTACAAGCAAAAAAAGCTAGATGTCTCTAGCCCTTTCCTTAAAATCTTAATTTTTCCCAATCATCGTCTGTTCGTTTGCGATAATAGTACTCGGACAAATCTGGGTCTTCCATCACTTCCAGCAGAGGAAGCATGTCGTAGGATAAGTCCAACTGTTCTAATTGGTCTTTCTCAACCCAAGAAACTTCTCCTTCCTCAGATGATCTGAGCTGGCCTGAGAATTTTGTTGTCTTGTAGCAAAAGACAATATAGCGACCTCCATCGTCTAGGGGCCAGTCTTTGACTGCGACCAGTTTTGGATTTGTAATTGTAAGTCCTGTCTCTTCGTAGATTTCACGAATGACGGATTCTACAAGGCTTTCTCCTTCTTCGATATGGCCACCTGGAAAAGCATAGCCAGCCCAGTGAGTCTTTTCAGGTGAGCGGTATTGGAGGATTACTTTCCCATTTTCAAGATCTTCGACCATGCAAAGATTGCACAGTATAGTAGGCGTTGTACGTGACATAAATTTCCTTTCTATGATGTTAACAATTAATCAATATATACTTTCTTCTCTATTTCTTTCTTCATGCCAAAGAGATTGATTAATTCATGGTAAGCTGGGAATTGCAATAAAGGCTGTTCGTATAAAAAAATTACATCACCTTCCAAACGATAGTTCATGATTTAAAATTCAACAGTTGAGGCTACCTGAAATATCGCGAAACTAACCATAAAAATACCAACTCCAACAATAACAGTTAGGAAATGGAGAAATGTATGAGTTTCTTTAAATGACCTTTTTTATAAAAAAACCATGGATGAAAAAATATAGCGATAAATAGAAAAGAAAACCATTTGTTCAACAAAAAATGAGTAAAAGATAAACCTAAACTTTGCAAATATATCTGTCCAATCCAAATCACAAAAAATAGGAGATATAATACAAAAAAACACATTTAGTCGCTTTTACATGATTGAAGCTCATTTATACTATTGCTTTGTTTTTTCATTATACTTCTATCTCTTACGGGAAAAAACAGCAAAATTTTAAAAATACTTTCTACATTCTCTTGGTTCCTAATGACAATCTTAACCGTAATCTGTACATGCAAATGAGATAGTTGAAATAATGAATAAGAAAAAACAGCTTTCTGATTAGTACCCTTCATCACTATATTTCGCTTTTATTTTCATAATAAAAGGATTGACTAGTTCATAGTAATCACGACTTCTTATAGGGATCACCCCATGGGGAATTTCAACATAATTCCCTTGGATTTCCGCACTATGATAGATTGGAGGGATCATAGTATTTTCAGTATCGGAAAAGGACAGGTGTAGAAAAACCCAAAAAAATAAAGTAAAAATGAAACTAAAAATGAATGAGAAAGCATGAACTGATTCAGCTCCACTCTTTTTATAAAAGTTGGTCCAAATATGGCAAAATAATACGAAAAACAGAGAGTCAAACCACAAACTGCAGAGAATCGGAATAAAGGATAGACCAAAAACAACCAATAGTAATTCAATGACTAAAAAAACTAGAGAGAATAAATAAAACTTTTTAAAACCATTTAACCGCTTAAGCATAAAGAAGCCTCCTTATTTAGAAATGCTGTAACAAACCATATTATAAAGCGAATCCATAACTACGTCAATGTGCATTGAATGGATACCTTCATTTAAGATTTTTCACTTCCGTCTCTGGTGGGTTGCAAATCTCAAGGGACAAAAAACTAAACATTCAGGACTGAAAGTGGAGTTCTTGCCTTAAATAATGATCAATAGAATATGAACACCTAATCGAAGCCAATGATCAATGAGAGGCGTTTCCGGATCACTTTTTCTACTATCTAAGAACAGGCTAAGAGATAACAAAAGCAAAGCAAGGGCAATAACTAGTTTAAGAGATAGCATCATACCGCCAATAGCAAGAGCAGCTAGAAAGCCAAAAAATGGCAACGGGCTAAATAAAAATGACAATAAACTAAAATATAGCATAAACGAAGAGAGAATCAATAGGCCATAAACAATCAAATAAGTAAAAATAGACACTCTTTGACCTTCTCTTTTCATTTTTGAAATTGAAGAAATGACATAGATCATATAGATAAAAAGTAGCATATTGGGCCATTCCTATTTTTTTATAGATTATATTGATAGTTTAACTGAATCCTATTCAAAACACAACTAAAGACACGAACTTATAAGAACAAGTTGACTTTTCTTTAGAGTTTCTTCACTTCTGCTGCTACTTTTTGAAGATGCTGTTCACGGATGCTAGCGGTATTCACATCCCGACCGACTTCTCCCAAGATGGAGACGCGCTTGGTTTTAATCCCACAGTGGTTCAAGACGGCATTCTTTAAGACAGAAATACCATAACTATCTGGAATGTTGAGAGGGCCTGAAAAGATCTTATACCACCAAGTAGGTGCCATGGAGGTCGCATAAATACTGGCTGTTTTCCCTTTGAGCAGCTTCTTGAATTGCTTGCCTCTCAGGTAATTCCAGATAAAGCTTCCCTGATCATTGGCCGAGTAGGCAATCCCCGGTGTAAAGACCCGATCAATCCAACCCTTCATGAGGCTCGGCATACTACTCCACCAGATGGGATAGACAAAGATCAGGTGATCCGCCCACTGGATCCATTCTTGAGAACGAAGGATAAAGGAATCTTCTTCCATCCGCTTTCGATAGCCGTAGCGAAGGACCGGATCAAAGTCCTCTTCATTGAGACTGATCACTTTAAGCTCGTGGTGATTTGAGTCAATCGTTTCTCCTATGGTTTGAAAAATAGCCTGACAGTAACTTTCCTTATCAGGATGCCCGTTGATGACTAAAATCTTCATTCGTCTTCTCCTTCATCTCTTTGGTTCATTCTATCTCTTTTATATTTTTACTTGATGAATTGATAATGGTTCAAAGATTGATAGATACGTCCTTTAGGAATTTTTATTTGAAGAACACATCATCCGCAATTCCTTAACAGGTTTTCCAAGGTCAAGTATTTTTTCTTGGCCATCAAAAGTAAAACCCATTTTTTGATAGAAAGCAATGGCTCGCTTATTATCTTTCAATACCCATAAATAAATTTCAGAGAAATGATCGAGAACAGCAAATGCAGCATGCATTAACTGTTCACTCACACCTTTTCCATAGTAATCTTTTAAAACATATAAGGCGATGATTTCACCAGATTGAATGGCTTCATCACAAAAATTTCCATAGCTGATAAATCCAACGACCTTCTTTCCATCCATAGCAATCAAGGTGTTTTCTGGATACTTTTGACTAAAGAAACGACATTTATCTAATGTCATTGTCTCCTGAAATTCCGCGGGTAAAAGATCGTCATAAGCCTCTCTCCACGTTTGCCAATGAACGAGAGATTTTCCTTCTATCTCTTCAGGAGTTTCCATTGTTTTAATGATAATTTTCATTCGTCCCTCCTCTTAATCCAAGGCCTTGACTTCCAACATCATATCGCGGATTTGCGCTGCCAACTCGAAATCAAGCACTTCGACAGCTTCTTGCATTTGGCCTTGCAGTTTCTTGACCAGTTCCTTGCGCTCTTGGCGGTTGAGACTAGTGATATCCACTTCCTTGTCCTCTTCCTTGGCCACCGCCTTGGTAACAGAGATGAGGTCACGGATTTCCTTTTTGATAGTTTGTGGGACAATGCCATGCTCTTCATTATAAGCCATCTGGATTTTCCGACGACGGGCTGTTTCATCGATGGCTTTTTGCATAGACTGGGTCATGGTGTCCGCATACATGATGACGTGACCCTCACTATTACGGGCAGCACGACCAATGGTTTGAATGAGGCCGCGTTCATTACGAAGGAAGCCTTCCTTATCAGCATCGAGAATAGCAACCAGACTGACTTCCGGAACGTCAATACCTTCGCGAAGAAGGTTAATCCCGACCAAGACGTCAAAAACGCCCAGACGCAAATCACGGATGATTTCCGTCCGCTCCAAGGTCTTAATGTCCGAGTGCATGTATTTGACCTTGACACCCATTTCCTTGAAATAGTCGGTCAAGTCTTCTGCCATCTTCTTGGTCAGGGTGGTGACAAAGGTCCGCTCTCCCCGTTCTACACGCGCATTGATCTCACCCAAGAGATCGTCCATTTGTCCCATGGTCGGACGCACTTCCACCTCAGGATCGAGTAGACCTGTCGGACGAATGATCTGCTCGATGACAGTATCGGTTTGTTCCATCTCATAGTCACCTGGTGTCGCAGACACATAAACGATCTGGTGGACATGGCTTTCAAACTCTTCACGGCGTAGCGGCCGGTTGTCCAAGGCAGATGGCAAACGGAAACCATAGTTGACCAGCATTTCCTTGCGCGAGCGGTCTCCATTATACATGCCCTTGATCTGTCCCATGGTCATGTGACTTTCATCGATCATAATGAGGAAATCTTCTGGGAAGAAGTCAAGAAGGGTGTATGGAGGCTCACCTTCACTCCGGCCATCCATGTGACGGGAGTAGTTTTCGACGCCATTGGTGTAGCCCATCTCCCGTAGCATTTCAATATCGTACTCAGTACGCTGTTTCAAGCGTTGAGCTTCTAGCAACTTCCCTTCCTTTTCAAAGACTTTTAACTGCTCTTCAAGTTCCGCTTGAATCTTGGCAATAGCTACTTCCATATGGTCGTCATTGGTCACGAAGTGAGTAGCTGGAAAAATGGCCAAGTGATCCACATCTCCTAGAACCTGGCCAGTCAAAGCTTCAATCTCACGAATCCGCTCAATTTCGTCCCCGAAAAACTCCACCCGGAAGGCATGTTCATCACGCGAAGCTGGGAAAATCTCGACCACATCCCCACGAACACGGAATTTTCCCCGTTGAAAGTCGATGTCATTACGCTCAAACTGGATATCCACCAGGTCATTGAGCAGACGATCACGAGAAATTTCCAGACCGGGGCGTAAACTGACCACGCTATCAGCATATTCCTTCGGTGAACCCAAACCGTAAATACAAGAGACAGAAGCCACAACTATGACATCGTTACGCTCCAACAAAGCTGAGGTTGCGGAGTGACGAAGTTTATCAATCTCATCATTGACCGAGCTATCCTTTTCGATATAGGTATCGCTCGATGGCACATAGGCTTCTGGCTGGTAGTAATCATAGTAAGATACGAAGTACTCGACCGCATTTTCCGGGAAAAATTCCTTGAACTCTCCATAGAGCTGGCCTGCTAGGGTTTTATTGTGGGCGATGACCAAGGTCGGCTTATTGACCTGAGCGATGACCTGGCTCATGGTATAGGTCTTCCCCGTACCAGTCGCTCCCATCAGGATTTGCGCCTTCTCACCACCCTCGATGTTATCCACCAACTGTTCAATGGCCTGCGGTTGGTCCCCAGACGGTTGGTATTTCGATACTAGTTTAAATTTGTTATCTGTTACTCGATTAATCATCTCTTTGACCTCACATATATAGACCTTATTTTACCATAAATCACTAGAATTCTCTGAGATGAGGAATGAAAGGGAAAACAATATGTTACAAAATGATCCGTTAAATCGATACATGCCCGAATTACAATATCATTAATTGGATATGCATTAGCGTGAAAACTAAACAAGACTCTCGCAATTACTTCGAAAGTCTTGTCTTTTATTCTAAAACCATGAAATTCGTAATAAACATCAATGTCATTGATTTACAAAATTAGCAAGGTTTGCTCATCAGTATCATTTTTACGAAATCAATTTACTACTTAACTTCTTGATTCCTTACCAAGAGGTAGAGAGTTGCTCCAAGTGAGCATACAAGTCCGATAACGTAAGTACAGAGTTGCAAAGAGGAAACTCTCCCTAATATTGTTTCCGCAATAATATTATAAAATAGATAACTAGTCACTGGTTCCACTACTCTTTCTATGAATGGTTGTACCAAAATAGGAAATAGCAGCAAAATAGCTAAACTCCCCATTGGACTTTTGAAAAAATAACTTAAGAAGTAAGAAATTAAAAAATATTGGATGGAGCCGATCAAATAGAAACTGAAAATTTCTAAACTGACACCATTTTCGCTACTTAAAAAATGAAACCATATAAGTAGTACAATGAAATATAAGGTTGATTGTAGTACTACATCACATAACTCTACGAACAGGATCCTAATTGAACTTAAGATCCTTTTTCCACTTACCAAATAAACCAGTTTTGTTTCGTGAGATTGTAACTCAACAAATGCATTAACACACCCAATACTAACAGAGAGCATTGATGCAAAAACAAGAGCTTGCTTTATAGATAATTGTACAACAGTATCATTGATTGAAACTGGTAAAACACCTAAGAGACACACAAAACCTATCAAAAGTGACTGTATAGCTATCTGGTACTTTACGGGTTTTAAACTATATTTTTTGACGATAAGACTGAAAAATACTTTTGCCATTCTTCCTCCTCATTCGAATCATTTCTACAAGCATTATGAATACCAAGAACAAGATTCCTTCTACTACTAAAAGTGTAAATCCATATAATTGGCTCGTTTGAGTCCCTTCAATTCGGCCAAAAGCAAATGACTTTGCTCCAATCAAAGGCAATAGATTTTCAATTTTAGAGGAAATTCCTCTTAAAATACCTGATAAAGTGATTACCAATAATAAAACATCTGCAATTAATGAAGTCATTGATTTTTTCGTTACTATTACGAAAAGTAAAGCTAATAAAGTAAGAACGATTGCAAATATCATAACTCTTACCGTAACATCTAAAAACAAAGTAAATTCTAAATAATTCTTTAAAGTTGAATCTAGAAAAACGAGTAAAATAATAGCGTTTACTATAGAAAATATTAAAGTAGCAAGTAACGATAAGACAATCGAACTTGCAATAAACCCAGTAAGACGAACTTTCCAGTTTGGGATCAATAACTGAGTAAAATTATCATCACCAAATTGGTAATGGGTTGAATAAACAAGTGAAACTAAAATTGGTAAGAAAATAACACTTGCTTGGTAGGGTGAGGATAAGAGAGCATCTCTGACTGTATAGACTGGATTCGATGATAGCATAGATGGATCAAGGTTAACAGCCTGTCCATTTCCTTCTACTAAAGCATTTATCACCTGGATATTTTGAATTGAAAAAAATATGCTGACTCCCAAAATAAGAAAAAAAGTGAATTTAAAAGTAGGTAAACTACAATATTTATAGAGGTCACTAAAAAAGGAACGCTTCAACATATTATTCACCTTCTTTCCCTTCGAGTGCCTTAAAATATGCCTCTTCAAAAGATCCAAACTGTTTCAAAATGTCTTTGGTAGGAGCATCAATAACAATATTCCCATTAGAAATCCCAACCAAATGATCTACAGTTAATTCTAACTCACTCATATAATGACTTGTCATTAATACAGTCTTACCTTCATTGACAAAAGACTGCAAAAAATTGCGTACCCAGCGTATTCCTTCTGGATCTAGTCCATTGATTGGTTCATCTAAAATTAAGATGTCAGGATTTGCTAATAAGGCTGTTGCTAAACCAAGACGTTGCTTCATTCCTAATGAATAGTCTTTTACTTTTTTATTTTTAGCTTCACTTAACCCCACCAACTCTAAACATTCCTTGCACCTATTTTTGTCAACGCCACAAGCCAAGCCAATCCACCGAAGATGCTGAAATCCTGTTCTAGTTGGATAAGGTTGACAACTATCTAGGAATGATCCAACAATACAAAAAGGATTATCTCCCAATTGAGAGTATTTTTTTCCATCGATCAACGCCATTCCCATTTGACTATTTTCTAAACCAAGTAAAATTCTAATTAAAGTTGATTTTCCAGATCCATTTGGTCCAATCAATCCAGTAATCTCACCTTTTTTTGCTTTGAAAGACACGTTTTGAAGGACAATTTTATTATTATATTCCTTATGTAGCTTTTGAATTTTTATCATTCATTCTTTTTCCTTTCTGACTTTTAGTGAAATTCCACCTTCACTTGGAGCAAGTATAACAGGAGAAAATCAGGAAATTCTCAGAATAATTATTTTTTTCATTTTCAACAAATTACATTCTATATTTGCTATAATATGCTCATATAATTGGAGGAATTATGAAGTATAAAATTTTAGCCATTGACGATGATGAAAAAATCTTACGATTAATAGCGAATACATTAAAAGCGAACAACTTCCACGTGGAAACTCGTAAATATATAGATGAGATCAATATCTGTGACTTTACTGGATTCGATCTAATTTTACTTGATGTCATGATGCCTATTTCTGGTTTAGAAATCTGTCGTTCCATTCGTTCACAAATTACTACTCCAATCCTATTTCTAACCGCTAAAGATTTTGAAGAAGATTTACTAAAAGGAATACAAGCCGGAGCCGATGATTACATCACAAAACCATTCAGCATAAAGGAATTGATTGCAAGAATTCAAATGCATCTTCGTAGAGAAGAAAGATCACATCATGCCTCTAAAGAAGAGATGGATTCAAATATAACTTTTTATCGAGATAGTCAAGAAGTTTATTATCAATCAAAGAGAATTTCATTAACTAAGCGAGAGTTTGATTTACTTTATCTTTTAGCAAAAAATGAGAACCGAATATTTAGCATAGAAGAACTTTACAATTACCTCTATCCTGTAGACTCTGATGCACAACTACGATCCATTACTGAATACATCTATCAAATCAGACAAAAATTTAAGATTCATCAAATCGACCCAATCAAAACAGTATGGGGAGGAGGATACAAATGGAAAAAGAATTAACAATCAAGCAACTCATTAAGCGTACCTACCTTAAAATCATTTGGCAATTTCTTCTATGTCTGATACTCTTTTACATAGTTCCAGCTCTTCTATCTTCTGTGTCTGGAATTAATGAGAAAAATGCCAATAGCTTTGCTTTATTTTTTAGCGTCAGTTCTTGGATTTATCTTTGCATCATTTTAATTTTTATCATTGTAATAAATATTAGACGGTTATTAACTAAGATTCAAAAAGAAATGAACATGGTTTATCATAGTGGTCTATATTTCACCAAAAATGAACATCACCATTTGCAGATTAAAGAATTCATTGAGACAAACGATCTGATTGAAAAAATGCAATCTGATATAAAATATAGAATTCAAAATGAAAAAGATCAAAAAAAAGAACTCATGTTTCAAGTATCTAGCGCTGCACATGATCTTCGTAGCCCTCTAACTGTCATCAGAGGAAATGCTGAATTCCTACAATCTACCAAGCAAACACCCCAAGTAATGGAATGTCTAAAAGATCTTGAGCAAGCAAGTATTCAATTAAATGATTATTTTAACCACTTCATCCAATACTCCAAAACCTTTTACGACCATGATATTCAACTTGAAAACATATCAATTCAACAATTAACTCGTCAATTAAAGGAACATATCACACCTTTACTCCCCAGAAATACACATTTTGTTTTTACTAACACAGTAACTTCATCGGCACAAATTGCTATTCATTCCAATTTATTTTTTCGAGCAATCACAAATATTATTAATAATGCAATACAACATCAAAAAGATAATGATGCAAAGATCCAGCTAACAATGTCACAAGAAAATAATCGATTAGTTCTAACCATATGGAATAATCAATCTACTTTTTCAAAAAGTGTTTTACAACATGCTGGAAATCTTTTCTATAAAGAGGACCTAGCAAGAACACCCTCTCAAGAAAGTCACTTTGGACTTGGTTTATCTTTCGTGAAACGTGTCATGAAACTTCATAATGGGACTATGCATTTAGAAAATATTCATAATGGTGCACAAGTGAAACTAATCATTCCCATTATTATATAGGAAAAGCCGAACTCATCAATATGTGTTCGGCTCAAAATGCAGACAAACGTCATTTTTGGTGTTTGTCTTTTTCTTATATGACTTTCAGACATTACAGAGAGGTTAGTCATCAAACTTTTCTTTCCTCTCCCCTAAACAATAGACAATCACTAGGGATACAAGAAGAACTAAGGTGGTGATGATTGATCCTTCTGCTCCAAATGCCCCTCCGGTCAACCAATCAGGACCAGATCCCATGCTAAAGCTAAAAATCGAGGCATCTGCTCCCGTACCACTGACTTGAAAACCAAGGAGATTCCCTTGTACATAGTTCCAAGTGCCGTGTTGGGCAACCACTAGCCAGATACTATCCGTATAGATAAAAAGCAGACCAGCCAGCACTCCATCGAGGATGATATTCAGAACGGATAAGAAGGTCACTCCTGCATTTCCCATATGCAGAATGCCAAAGAGACTACTAGAAATCGCGATCGCTAAAGGCAGATTAGTTCTTGCAGCAATCCGAGTCAGAAGCCAACCTCGCGTCGCTACTTCTTCCGTCCCTCCTTGGAGGAGCCAAAATGGAAATAATCCTAGGATAAAAAGCAAGGGCTCTAAACTCAGCTCATTTAACACAAAAGACCCAATTCCACTTACTTGGTAGACAAGGGCAATGACTCCCATTTGAAGAAGGGAAAGCAAGATCCCCCAGACTAGATACTTAAGCCAATTTCTTTTTACAAAGCCTAAGCTTGATAATGTATTCTTCTCTATGACCTTCACCCAAAAAATAAAGAGAAATAGTATGATTACAAAACTGAAAAGCTCATAATAGAGAAGATAATGGTAGAAAAATTCTTGAATACTTGCTGTCCCATTTCCTGGCGAAAAGAACTCCACTAGAAAACCTATCACTAAGGAAAATGGCCCCACAAGTTCACTACCAATCCAAAGGCCTCCTTCTATAAAGAGAGATGCTAATAATACATAAAATAGTGTAGAAATAAGAACTGGCCATGAGGTGTTAGTTTTTAGATCCTGAATCATCTTTCCTTTCTTCATGATCAACCTCCATTTATCTGATAGGTCCATTGTATCAAAGAAAATCTAGAGCTGCAAGATCAACTCATGTTAGATAACCTAACATGATAACTGGATTTTTCTTGCAAAGAAAAGTCTTTTCTGATATAATAGCTTTTGTAGAAAAACATAAGACCATTCATACTCGTTTTGGTATGAATGATTTGTTTTTTTAAGGCCATCCTTTGGTCAATGTGCTCATGGGTCAAAACCCCAAAGAGAAAAGAATTAAAAGGAGACAGAAATGAAGAAAAAATTACTAGCATGTTTGCTTTTCTTATTTCCAATCGTTGCATTCGCTGGTCATGCTCATGCTGAAACGATCAAGGTCGTTTTCGATACAGCGTATGCACCATTTGAATTTAAGGATTCAGATCAAACCTATAAAGGAATTGACGTAGAGATCTTGGACAAGGTCGCTGAAATCAATGGCTGGGATTTGGACAAATCCTTCCCAGGATTTGATGCAGCGGTCAACGCAGTTCAAGCTGGTCAAGCAGATGCCATCATGGCCGGTATGACCAAAACAACAGAACGTGAAAAAGTCTTCACCATGTCTGATACTTACTATGATACAAAAGTTGTCATCGCGACTACGAAAGCCGATAAAATTACGAAGTACAGCCAATTAAAAGGGAAGAGAGTCGGTGTTAAAAACGGAACTGCAGCCCAACGCTTCCTCGATAAAAACAAGGACAAGTACGGCTACAAAATCAAGACCTTTGATACTGGCGATCTCATGTACAACAGTTTATCAGCTGGTGCGGTCGATGCGGTGATGGATGACCAACCTGTTATTCAATACGCCATCCAAAAGGGTCAGGACCTAGCTATCAATATGGACGGGGAAGCAGTCGGTGGCTTTGCCTTTGGTGTTAAAAAAGGTGGAAATCATGAAAAGTTAATCACTGAATTTAACAAGGCTCTCGCTCAAATGAAAGCTGATGGAACACTTGATGAAATCATCAAGAAATGGACAGGTGAAAGCCAATCATCAAGTAACAGTGCTGTTCCAGAAACAACTACTCCTGCTGGTCAAAAAGCAACTCCTAAAAAATCAAAATATGTAATTTCAAGTGACTCATCTTTTGCACCATTTGTCTTCCAAAATGGAAAAAACAAATACACAGGAATCGATATGGACTTGATCAAGGCGATTGCCAAAGACCAAGGATTTACCATCGAGATTAATAATCCTGGATTTGATGCTGCGGTAAGTGATGTCCAATCCGGCCATGCGCAAGGAATGATCGCAGGGATGACCGTAACAGATGCTCGGAAAGAAACATTTGATTTTTCTGAACCATACTACACGGCCAATTCTATTCTAGCCGTTCAAGAAAGCAGCAAGATTGATTCTTATGATGATCTAAAAGGAAAGACAGTCGGTGTTAAAAACGGTACTTCCTCACAAAACTTCCTTGAAGAAAACCAAAAGAAATATGGCTACAAAATCAAAACCTTCTCTGACGGTGCTTCTATGTATGACAGTTTGAATTCTGGTTCTGTTGCAGCGATCATGGATGACGAACCTGTTATCAAATACGCTATTAAACAAGGACGTAAATTCAAAACACCTATCGAAGGGACTCCAAGTGGTCAACTAGCATTTGCCGTTAAGAAGGGTGAAAATCCTGAATTGATCGAAATGTTCAATAACGGTCTTGCAAACTTGAAGAAAAGCGGTCAATACCAAAAGATTCTCGATAAATACCTTAAAGCAGATAGCAAATCAAGTACTTCAAATACAACAGCAGATGAAACAACGATCTGGGGCTTGCTCCAAAACAACTACAAACAATTGTTAAGTGGTTTGGGTGTCACTCTTGCCCTTGCCCTTCTCTCTTTCGCCATTGCTATGGTGATCGGTGTTATCTTTGGGATGTTTAGTGTTAGCCCTTATAAATGGCTCCGCTGGACTGCTGAGATTTTTGTCGATGTTATTCGTGGGATCCCACTCATGATCCTCGCCGCCTTCATCTTCTGGGGAATTCCAAACTTGATTGAATCGGTCACAGGTCATCAATCCCCAATCAACGACTTTGTCGCAGGTACTATTGCTCTCTCTCTCAATGCTGCTGCCTATATCGCAGAAATTGTCCGTGGGGGGATCCAAGCTGTACCGATTGGACAGATGGAAGCCAGCCGAAGCCTTGGGATCTCTTATGGCAAGACCATGCGCAAGATCATCTTGCCACAAGCAACCAAACTCATGCTTCCAAACTTTGTGAACCAATTCGTCATTGCCCTGAAAGATACGACTATCGTTTCTGCGATCGGATTGGTAGAACTCTTCCAAACTGGTAAGATCATCATTGCTCGAAACTACCAAAGTTTCAAGATGTATGCGATCCTTGCCGTCTTCTACCTCGTGATTATCACCTTGCTAACACGATTTGCAAAAAAATTAGAAAAGAAGGTTAACTAATGGCTAAATTAAAAATTGATGTCCATGACCTCCACAAATACTATGGTGAAAATGAGGTCTTAAAAGGAATCTCAACAAAATTCTACGAAGGGGATGTGGTCTGTATTATCGGACCATCGGGTTCTGGTAAATCGACCTTCCTTCGTAGTCTCAATCTACTCGAAGAAGTTACAAAAGGTCAAATTACTGTAAATGGATATGATCTAACCGATCCAAAAACCAATGTTGATTTGGTCCGTGAAAATATCGGGATGGTTTTCCAACACTTCAACCTCTTCCCTCACATGAGTGTCCTTGAAAACATCATGTTTGCGCCAGTAGAGCACAAACTAATGACCCGTGAAGAAGCTCAAAAAGTCGGAATGGAATTGTTGGAAAAAGTTGGACTCGCAGATAAAGCCGATGCCAATCCAAACAGCCTTTCCGGTGGTCAAAAACAACGTGTGGCTATCGCACGTGGACTTGCAATGAATCCAGATATTATGCTCTTTGACGAACCTACTTCTGCCCTTGACCCTGAGATGGTTGGAGATGTATTGAACGTTATGAAAGAGTTGGCAGAGCAAGGCATGACCATGATCATCGTTACCCACGAGATGGGATTTGCCCGCCAAGTAGCCAACCGCGTCATCTTCACCGCAGATGGTGAATTCCTCGAAGACGGCAAACCAGACCAAATCTTCGACAACCCACAACACCCACGTTTGAAAGAATTCTTAGATAAGGTTCTAAACGTTTAAAAAGATAAAGTTTCTGAAACATCTAGCAATTTTGCTAGATGTTTTTTTAGACTAAAAAAGCATTTTCAAACCTGAAAATGCTTAGAATGTGGACTAACTATTTTAAAATAAAATAAGTAAAGCGTTTCTAAAAAGGAACAACAATGA
>CAKPZX010000003.1 GCA_934215455.1 uncultured Streptococcus sp. | reverse complement strand
AGCCCTACTCAACTGTGCGGAGGTGGGACGACGAAATCGAATTCTAACGAATTACCGATTTCTGTCCCACTCTCTTTGAGCTAGTAAGATGATTAGGTAGGCCGCAACATAGCGGCTACCGTCCAACGATGAGAGGCATAGCCTCAATCATTTGTAGCGGTTACGACAGAAAATAAAGAAGGCAGATAATGCCTTCTTTGTTTTCTTAGTAAGACACTTCGGCAAGGCACCAAGGTGCTTGCCATAACAATAAATGCACCTGATAAATTAACCAAGGGGTTATGACGTGAAAAGGGAGGAACGATATTTTCCTCCCTTTGAGCTAGTAAGATGATTAGGTAGGCCGCAACATAGCGGCTACCGTCCAATGATTCGGTGCTTTAGCACCAATCATTGGTATCAGGTTACATCATCCCGCCCATCATGCTTGGATCCATTCCTGGTCCTGCTTGGACTGCTGGTTCTGGTTTGTTAGCTACGACTGCTTCAGTCGTCAAGATCAGACTCGCTACGGAAGCGGCGTTTTGAAGGGCTGAACGGCTCACTTTAACTGGGTCGATGATTCCGGCATCAATCATATTCACCCATTCACCTGTTGCAGCATTGAAACCTGTTCCGACTTCGGCATTTTTTAAGCGATCAATCACAATAGATCCTTCGTAACCGGCATTGTGGGCAATTTGGCGCACGGGTTCTTCCAAAGCACGAAGAACGATATTGCGTCCGGTCGCTTCATCTCCTTCCAATTCAAGGGCTGCGACTGCAGAAATGACATTGACAAGAGCTGTACCACCTCCGGCAACGATCCCTTCTTCGACGGCTGCGCGAGTCGCATTAAGGGCATCTTCGATACGGAGTTTCATTTCTTTCAATTCTGTTTCTGTTGCAGCACCGACCTTGATCACGGCAACACCACCAGATAATTTAGCCAAACGTTCTTGTAATTTTTCACGGTCAAATTCAGAGGTTGTGGTTTCGATTTGTGACTTGATAACCGCCACACGGTTAGCGATCGCTTCTGGGTTACCAGAACCTTCGACAATGACAGTACTGTCTTTATCAACTGACACTTTAGCTGCTTGACCAAGCGCTTCAATGGTTGCATCTTTCAATTCCAAACCAAGATCGTCTGTAATGACTGTACCACCTGTCAAGATGGCAATGTCTTCTAGCATGGCTTTGCGGCGATCTCCAAATCCTGGTGCCTTGACAGCTACGACATTAAAGGTACCGCGGATCTTGTTCAAGACAAGTGTTGGAAGAGCTTCGCCATCGACATCATCTGCAATGATCAAGAGTGGACGGTTGCTTTGAAGAATGCTTTCCAACAATGGCAAGATTTCTTGGATATTTGAAATCTTCTTGTCAGTAATCAAAATGTATGGATTTTCAAGGTCTGCCACCATTTTTTCATTATCAGTGACCATGTATTGTGAAAGGTAACCACGGTCAAATTGCATTCCTTCAACGACTTCCAGTTCTGTCTCCATTCCACGAGACTCTTCAATGGTGATAACCCCATCTTTGCCAACTTTTTCCATGGCTTCAGAGATGTACTCACCGACTTTTTCAGAACGAGAAGACACAGCAGCTACTTGAGCAATAGCTTCCTTGCTTGATACTGGGATCGCATTGTTTTTCAAAGCTTCTACTGCTGTTGCAACAGCGGTCTCAATTCCACGGCGGATGCCAATTGGATTAGCACCTGCAGTGACGTTTTTGATCCCTTCACGGACGATGGCTTGGGTCAAGACCGTTGCGGTCGTTGTACCGTCACCTGCGATATCATTGGTCTTAGAAGCCACTTCTGACACCAATTTAGCACCCATATTTTCAAAATGGTCTTCCAATTCAATTTCTTTTGCGATGGTCACCCCATCATTTGTGATCAAGGGTGAACCAAATGATTTTTCAAGAACCACATTGCGTCCTTTAGGGCCCAAAGTGACTTTCACTGTATCTGCTAAGACATCGACACCACGGACCATTGCAGAACGTGCATCAGATGAAAATTTAATATCTTTTGCCATTTCTCTTACCTCTTTCTTCTCTTACTCTACAATTGCAAGAATGTTTGATGTTCCAACGATGGTGTAGGTTTCTTCCCCATCTTTCACTTCAATTCCTGCATGGCTTTCAACCAAAACGTGGTCTCCTGCTTTTACAGCTGGAGCAATGAGTTCGCCACTTAGGGTACGCACACCTTCGCCAACGGCCACTACTTCAGCTGTTTTTGTATCAGCCTTGCTCGCACCTGCGAGGACAAAACCTCCAACAGTCTGTTCTTTTTCTTCTACTTTTAAGACCACACGGTCTCCTAATGGTTTTAACATGTTCATTCCTCCATACGTGTTTTTAGCACTCTCTATACGTAAGTGCTAACTTATGTTTCTATTGTATCACTTGGTCAGAAATAGTCAAGAAAAAAACACCTCAAAAATAAATGAGATGTTTCTAAAATATCAATTTAAAATTGTCAATTTTTGATTGAAATCATCGATCACTTTTTGAAGATTGATCCGCCCGCGGTAGATCCCATATCCAAAAACAATCATGCCTAAAATTCCAACCAAGGCTAGTAAAATCCCGAGGATCAAGAGTGGGAGGAAACTTTTGTGAAAGAGATAGATCATTACCACACCAATACTGGCAATGATAAAGAGTAAGCTGAACCAACGACCAAGGTTTTCAAGCATGTGGCGTTGGTAGTTAATTTCTGTTTCATATCCATTGACAAGTTCTTGTTTTGTAACCATGGGATTCCTCCTGATAAAAATTGAGAATGAAGTGCAAATAAAGGAGGTCAATTCACTTCATTCTCAAAAACTCCTACTAGCAAATTCGTTTTTTCTTTTCCTTAGTATTTAAGATGTGGGTCGAAGATACCAAGGGCAACACCGATCAAAGCCACTACAACGAGAAGTAACATGACTTTGTTTGGTGAAATTTTTTTCTTAGACATCAACCACCAGCAAAGAGTGATGAAGGCTGCTGTCAAGAGACCTGGATAAACACCATCGATCTTTTCTTGGATGTTCAAGAAGACTTTTCCTTCAGAATTCTTGAATTGAAGGGCTGTTGTAACAGATACCCAAGTAGCTGCTACGGCACCGATAACCATACCACCGACAACACTGATCGCTTTACGAAGAGCTTGTCCTTTTGGTCCTACAAGGAATTCAACGGCTTTATCCCCTAATTGGTAACCTTTGAAGAAGGCAAAGCGCATACCAAAGTAGACTAAGAGGTTCCATACGACGATGTAGAAGAGAGCACCAGCGACGTTCCCACCTTTAGAAAGTCCAAGGGCAATCCCCAAGAGAACTGGAATCAAGGTACCAACGACCAATGAGTCACCAATACCAGCGATTGGTCCCATCAAACCGGCACGCATACCGTTGATGGTTTCGCCATCTACTGCATCTCCGTTTGCACGCGCTTCTTCCAAACCAGCTGTGATCCCTACAACAAGAGATCCAAGTTGTGGTTCAGTGTTGAAGAAGGCCGTATAGGTTTGCATAGCATCCTTTTGTTCTTCTTTTGTGTCATACATTTCTTCTACGATTGGAAGCATAGAAGTCAAGTACCCGAAGGTTTGCATATGTTCTTGAGAGAAACAAGTCAAATGACCATAATACCAATGATGGAATGCTTTTGCTAATGTTTTCTTTGAAATTTTCTTTCTATCAGCCATTTTAAATATCCTCCTCATCATCGTCTAGGTCCACCACTCCAGCTGGAGCAGCTTTCATCGATTTGATCACTTCAAGTTCATAGTAGATTACTGCAAAGATTAATGAAACAACGGCACTGGATACCAAGTTCAATCCGAGAGATTTCGCCAAGGTAAATCCAACAAAGAATGGAATGAAGTCAGTTGCTTCTGTAACAATTTGTTTCAACAAGATGGCAATACCGACACATGGGAGAAGAGCACCGACTGTAAAGAGGGCTTTCATCCAGTAACCATCCATAGGAAGGTATTGTTTCATCAAATCAACCATGTTTTCACCGTATTTGGTGATAATCATTGTTGGAAGGAAAGAGAAGAGGAAGTGAGAGATCCAAGGGTAAAACCAGTCAACTGCGTAGAGTTTTTTGAAGTTTCCTTCTTCAACGGCTTTCCAACCAATGTGTTGCCATACCAAGTTCATAGTAGCGGTACCGTAGAAAAGAACTGTACCGATTGTCCCAACGGCTGCACCGATTGGAGCTGCAGCTGCGGCGATTCCAGCTTCATCTGTGATGTTGTTGGCATGCACAAACAAGATAGCAAGAGGAACACCGATGTAAGAGATGGCACGCACATCGGCAGATACGGTACCGCCAGGTGTTACCAAGGCGATATAAACGACTTGAAGGGCAACCCCGACCATAATACCGGTTGTCACATCTCCAAGAATTAAACCTGAAATCAACCCACCGATCAAAGGACGACCGAGTGTATAGTTCCCGATACTGGAACCCCCCATACCAGGCATTGAAGACAAGCTGGCGAAAATACCAAGCAAGATTGCTTGAATCCATGAAATTGTCATAACAAACGCTCCTTTTGTTTGTAAATATATTTACCTAACAGATAAGACTGTTAGTTTTAAAAACCAAATTTTGATTTGAAATCATCCCAATAACCGATGGAAACATCTGGCAACAATTGGAATTTCACCTTGTAGCCTGCTGCTTGAATGGCTTGGAAGGCTTCTGCTTCTTCCTGAGTGATGGATTGGTTATTTCCCAATTTTACAGCTCCAGGACGATCATTTGCAGGGCCAACAATGATTTCTTTGACATCACCTGGGACAAACCCTTGGTCGACCAAAATTTCCTTCATATCGATTGGATTTTTGGTGATCAAGAAGTAACGACTATCTGATTCTGTTACTTTTGCTGATTTTTCTTTAAAGGCTTCCTTTGTCCATACAAAGGTTTTCTTGTCTGATGCGCCTTTGTAAGCTTGGATCAAAACCTTGTTTGATGCCGCTGCATCGTTTACAGCAATCAAACCATCACATGGTTTTTCCTTTGCCCAGCGTGTGACTGTCTGACCGTGAATCATGCGGTCATCAATCCGTACAAATGTTACTACCATAAGGTACCTCCCTATTAAATATCGTCATCATCTTCTTCAGCACTAGTGGCTGAAACTTCAAAAGGCTGTAGTGCAGATCGTGCTTCTGATAAGATGGTGGCTGACAAATCGTCTCCATCCAACACATCCTTCATCACAACTGCCGTCAAGGCCATGGTAAGGTTCATCCCACCAAGGATCAAGGCTCCATCGAGCTTTCCAGCTTCTTCTAGAACCGTGGCTGCAGTGGTCAATGGACTACCACCTACGATATCTGCCAAGACCAAAACAGAATCATCAGCTGTCAATCCTGAAATGCTCTCTCTGAAATCAACTGCGAAGTCATCGACCGATTTTCCTTCTTTGAGTCCAACTGCGATGACCTGATCCATCTTATCACCAGCAAACATGGCTAGTGATGTTTTTAGACCTTCTGCCAGTCCGCCATGACTGACCAAAACGAGGTATTTCATTTTTCTACGCCTCCTTTATTTGACTCTATTGTAGATTATTTGAAAGCGTTTTTACATTGTCAAATGTCACATTCCTAATATGACATTTAGCAATAAAAAAATGACATCTGTCACTTGACAAAATGCCATCTTATTTTACTCTAAACTCCTACCTGTAGACTACTTTCAATCTCCCTCTGAATTTGAGGCAAACGGTTCTCGACATCCTGATCGCGCAAGGCATTACCAATCAAGTAGTCTAGCTTTTCTAACACCTCTTTTGAGACATTTTTCGGACTACTTTCAACAGCTTGTTCCATGATGCGGTTCAAGGTCTGATTGGTCAAGGAATATGTTCCAAAATCATCCACCTGCAGAAGGTCTTTACTAGAGCGACTCTTGACTACCTGTGGCATGACAGAGATCCCTTGGGATTGAGCAAAGAGGGTTTGTTGAATGTCTGGATCCTCTGTCAAAACTTGCATCAGTTCCCAAGCCAACTTGGAATGAGAACTTCGAGCTGACATAGCAAAAGAAGTCGTCGTGACCAAGGTTGCCTTGGTCGATTTTGACTTAGCAGGCATCGGGATACAGGTCCAGGTAAAGTTTGAATATTTAGAAACGTGGTAGGGATAAGGTTTATAGGTCCGATATTGGGCCAAGGTCATGGGATAGAAGGCGACTTTCCCCTGGTCAAAATCTTTAGAGCTCACCTTGTAATTTTTATTTAGATCTTCCAATTTTTGCAGAAAAGTCAAAGACTCTTTCACTTCTGGAGCTGTCAGCTTGAGCATACCTCCTTGGAAGAGATGACCTCCATTTGCCGCCAAGGCTTCTTTCCAGGTGTATTCTGTACTCCCAAATTGGTCCAATTGCCCATCCCCATTGGTATCTTTGGTTAGTTTCTTGCAAATCGTATAGAACTCTTCAAGGGTCCATCCTTCTTTGGGAACCGCGATGCCTTCTTTATCCAAGAGATCTTTATTGACACACATCAAAATCGGATTGCTTTCATAAGGTAAGGCATAGGTTTGCCCCTGATAGACACCGGATTCAAAGGCAACGGGATAAAAGGCAGCTTGATCTTTTCGATCCATATAGCCGTTTAACTTTTCTAGCACACCCCGCGCAGCTAATAAGGAAAGATCTTGCTCAGAGACCATAAACACATCCGGCGTCTTTCCTGAGACAATCTTTTCAGAGAGCCAGTCTGAATAATCCGACTGCGGAATCCCGTTTTCATACTCTACACGGACGTGGGGATGGGATTTTTCAAATTTTTGAATCGCACGATCTAAGGCATGGGAACGTTGACTGGTCGGCACATCCCAGCTAGAACCTGCATAAACGCCGATATGGAGTACGGTCGGTTGCTGTTTCCACCAATAGAAACCCGCGCTCGTACAGAGCGCAACAAGGAGACCGATCCCCCAACAAAGATGCTTTCGCTTCAATTTCATTCTGTATTTCCTTTAGAAAAATCACGTCTCGTCACTCCTGTTTGGACTGACCAGATCGCTAATTGCGTTCGATCTCGTAGGTTTAATTTCGCCAAAATCGTTGATAAGTAGTTGCGCACGGTTCCTTCTGATAAGAAGAGTTTGGCCGCAATTTCTTTATTGGATTCCCCATAGCCGACTTCTTGGATAATGCGCCATTCCGTCGTGCTCAAATCCTTGACATTGTCCTCATCCACAGCAATAGAGAAGTTGGTTTTGGCCATTTGTGAGAAAATTTGAAAGACTTTACTAGCGATATTCGGGTTGATCATGGCTCCGCCTTGATACACCACCTTAATCGCTTCATAGAGTTCCTCTGTCGAGGCTCCCTTTAAAAGATAACCTGAAGCACCATACTTGAGTGCACTATAGATAAATTCATCATCGTCAAAGGTCGTTAAAATAATAATTTTGATATCCGGATAGTGTTCTTTGACTTCTTTTGTCGCCAAAACCCCATCCATGCCTGGCATCCGAATATCCATTAAGATCAGGTCAGGATGTGTCTGCGGAATGCTAGACAAGACGTGATTCCCATCTTCCACCGTGGCCACCACTTCGATATCGGGGTGGGCTGACAAAATAATTTTCAGAGATTCTCGAATCAAGGCCTGGTCATCTGCCACCATTACTTTTATCACCATCTCTATCTCCCTTCTTTATATTTCGGTAAACTGATGCGCGTGAAAAATCCATCGCGGCTTTCAAATTGGATCTGTCCTCCTAGGATAGAAATGCGCTCCATCATCTGCTTGAGCCCATAGCCATAGGTCAAGGTTTCAAACCCAACCCCATTGTCCTGTAACTCGATCAGATAATCTTCTTCATTCTCAAAAAAATGAAGGCTCATCTGACTGGCATGACCGTGGCGAACCGCATTAGTCATAGACTCTTGGATCACACGAAAGATCGTATCTTCAATCATGACGTCCATATCGACATCGACCCATTCATAGTGTAAATCAACCTGCAAGTTGGAAAGTGTCTGGTACTCGCGGATCATCTTTTCCAAAGCATCTTTGAGGGTTCGTCCCTCAAGGGCACCTGGACGGAGTCGGTTGAGAGAGCCCCTCACATCCTGGATTCCTTCACGGACCACTTCTGATACGCTTTTCACCTGCTCTTTTGCCCGATTGGGATCGATATCAATCAAGACTCCGACAGCATCTAAGCCTGCCGAGATCCCTGTTAGCGCATGCCCCAAGGTATCGTGAATCTCCCGAGCAATCCGCTTGCGCTCCCGATCTTCTGCAATCTTCTCAGACAAGGCCATATAGTTGTTCAACTCCGTATTGACCTTCGAAACCATGGCCAACTCTTCTTCTACTTCGTGGTTTTCCGCAAGAACATTCATAATATAGAACAAAAGCGAAATAATGAAGAGCACCATATTCAAGGCATAGAGGGAATTCTTTAAGAAAAAGGCCAGAATCCGAATGGAGGCAGGATAAAAATGAATATAGACATCCAGAGAAGGTATCGGAAAGAAAAGCGAAAAGACGTCTGAATTGGTCACAAGTAGAATCAAGAAACTTACTAGGATAAAGGCAAACCAATACTTGCGGTCTCGCTTGGTATTCAACTCTTTGGAACCATAGAAGATATCCGCAAAAACCAAGAGAATCAGCCCGTTATAAGCTACATTTTGGACCCACATCAAGAGCAACATCAGGAGGATCTCCAGAATGTTCCACTTATCAAAAATGGACCATCGACTCGTTTGAGACCGGTAACGACTCATGGAGATCAAGGCAATTCCAGCAAATAAGAGCGCAGACAACCAAAAAGTTGTAGAGGGCGCAAAAGGAATACGCTCTAAACGTTCTACTAATAGGGAGGCTTGTCGTTGGGCAATGATATAGTTGGTTGCTTGAAGATAGATGATACTGTTGAGCATCACAGCGATAAAATTCACGACCATCAGAATGGCCAAACTGTATCTCACACCTCTAAATTTTCTCATTACTGCCACCCATTCACATCAAAGTGATCGATGTTTTCCTTTGTCATCATTTGAACCGGAATGGTTATCTCTTTTTGGTAGCTCTTCCCAGCCGTCATATCTTGGATGACCTCCATCACACGGTCTCCCATCTTCAACGGAGACTGGGCAACGGTTCCTACAACATCATCTGTCGAGTGCAGCAAGGCTTTCATATCTGGTGAGCCATCAATCCCATAGATCGCAATGGGATGCGTGATTCCTTGCTCCTTGATCGCCGCTAAAGCTCCTATAGCTGAACGGTCATTCAAGGCGACTAGAGTATCGACATTCCCCCCTGACTGCAAAAACTTACGGACAGCGGGCATGGCGATCTCCGTCTGACCCTTGGTTTCTAGTTCCGAGATAATCTCATAAGACCCATGTCCTTTGATGGTATCCTTAAATCCCTGAATCCGCGTATCTGCTGAAACAGTCCCTTTGTGCTCCAAGAGAAGAATCCGAGCATTTGAGGAGCGTTTCATCAGCTCTTTCGCCATCAAGACTCCTGCCTGGTAGTTATCAGAGACAATGCTGGCATCCGGCTTAAAATGCTTGAGCTGGGTATCAACTGCAATGATCTTAATTCCTTGTTTTCTAGCTTTTTTAAGAGCTCTTAAAATGGGCTGACTATCCCCTTTAACCGGATTAATCACAATCACATTTACCTTTTGAGCGCAAAAATCATCGATCTGCTGGCTCTGCCTTTTTTCGTCCAATTCTGGATCTCGGACATAAACAAGAGCCCCTTTCTCATCGGCAATTCGACTTATTTCCGAATGAATACTTTTATAGAACTCATTGTTCATGGTCATATAGGTGACACCGATCTTGGTCTGATCCTTGATGCTACTGGTTTGACAAACGGCATAGATCCACAAGAGGATGCAGGTCACTGGAATCACCAGTAGAACCCGTTTTATCAGCCATTTTAACAGTTCTTTTCTTTCTTCTTTCCCCTTCAAACTCCGTTCCTTTTCTGAAAATTTTGAATATATATTACTTTATTTTACTACTTTTTCAAGAAAAGTGCTGGCTTTTATTGTACAGATGCATTTATTTGATTCATTTTAAAAAGAGTCGTTCCCGAATGAAATCCCTAGCAAGTATCAAAAAAGCTGGTCTATAAACGAACCAGCTTTCTTTTTTTGTTTCTAAAAGGGAAGATCTTCCTCCTCTAAGATGATGTCGGCTAAATCTCCCGTTCCACCATTTTCACGCATCGCTCGCTGAGCGCGGCTCTCTAATAACTGAAAACTTTGGCAGAGGACCTCTGTCACATACTGCATGACGCCATTTTTCTCGTAGCGGCGCGTCCGAATCTCTCCATCCAAAGAGATCAAACTCCCTTTGCTGGCATAACTAGCCATGGTTTCAGCCAATTTCCCCCAGACAACGACATTGACAAAATCAGTCTCTCGCTCCCCGTTTTGATCCTTGTAGCGACGATTGACCGCAACGGTCACTCGGGCAACGGATTTGTCTGTGCTGGTCTTATGCAATTCTGGAGCCGCCACCAGGCGACCGATTAAAATAACTTTATTATACATCATTTACCTCCTATCTATTTATTCGAAAAAATTTTAAAAAATGGAGGTGACAAACCAAAATCAAAAAAATCTAGGATCCAAAACATCCTAGATTCTTCTCTTTATTCGTGCCAGTGACGAGCAGGATCAAAAGGTGTCCCTGCTACTTCTGTATCATCCAATTCAATAATGCCTCGTTTTTGAGGAGCATTTGGCAAGTGCAATTCACGCGGACTGCACATCATCCCATAGCTTTTTTCTCCACGAAGGGCCCCTGGGAAAATCAAGCTACCATCCGGCATCATGGCACCTGGAAGAGCGACAATGGTCTTTAGACCCACCCGCGCATTTGGAGCCCCTGCTACGATCTGAACCGTCTTATCTACTCCAACTGCTACTTGGCAGATATTCAAGTGGTCACTATCTGGATGGGCCACCATTTCAAGGATTTCTCCCACCACAAATTTTGGTTCCCGATCGTTGACCAAACGTTCTGCGAAGCCTTCTCTTTCCAATTCTTGGTTCAAACGAGCTACTTGCTCATCTGTCAAAAAGACTTGGCCCTTGCCTTCGATGGCGAAGAAAGATGAGGCATCAAAGATATTCCAGGCAACGGTTTCTTGGTTGTCCTCACGGTAAACGCGAGCCACTTTTCCTTTTCTCTCCACCGTGAGCTTAGCTTCCCCACTATTTTTCAAGGTCAGCATCAATACATCGCCGACTTGTTCTTTGTTGTATGTTACAATCATGATTTTCTCCTATTTTAATCCTGCTAAGAATGCTGTAATCTGCGCTTTGGTTTTCCGATCCCGATTGACAAACCGACCGATTTCCTTATCCTTTTCCAGAACCACCAAACTTGGGATCCCATAAACATCCCAGACTTTCGCCAGATCCATATAGGCATCTCGGTCAATCAAGATAAAGGTAAATTCAGGATTTTCAGCTTCAATCTCCGGCAAAAAAGGCTTGAGGTAACGGCAATCCCCACACCAATCTGCTGAAAAGACAAACACTTTCTTGCCCTCTTGCTCTACATATGAAGCAATTTCTTCTAGAGAATTTGGTGTAATCATAGTTTTTCCTCTTCATAATGCAAGAGACCATCCTCATAGACAAAGCGGTAATGGCGCTCATCTTCAAAAATGACACCACCTACTAAGCGCTCTTCACTAGACTCGTAGAGTTCCACATACAGGGTCGCAATCGTCCCCATGGCTTCCATTTGCTCCCGTACTTCTGCTACCAACTCTTCTTGGGTACGGAGACGCTTTTGATCTTTGGCAATTTTATAAACACCGGCCGCAAGAGCTCCTGCACTTGCTACAGCCAGACTAGACAAAATAATTTTTTTAGCTTTCATAGTGCCTATTGTAACACAAAATAAGCAGAGGGACAACGGTCTAGGCTAGATCTCTCCCTCTGCTTTTAGAGATTGATTTCCATAATAACGCTACCATCCTTGTAGAAAAAGTGATAAAATAGCATCAGAAAGAAGGTAACCTATGACTGATTTATTTTCTAAAATCAAAGAAGTAACTGAAATCCCTGCTATCTCAGGTCATGAAGCTCCTGTACGGGATTATTTGCGCCAACAATTGACCCCTCATGTGGACGAAATCGTGACAGATGGTCTCGGTGGGATCTTTGGGGTGAAACACTCAACAGCAGCCGATGCTCCTCGTATCTTAGTAGCTGCCCACATGGACGAAGTTGGTTTTATGATCAGCGAAATCAAAGCTGACGGAACTTTCCGTGTTGTCCCAATCGGAGGATGGAATCCAATGGTTGTCAGCAGCCAACGCTTCAAACTCTTTACACGTGACGGACGTGAATACCCTGCTATTTCAGGATCTGTTCCTCCTCATTTGACACGTGGAACAGGTGGACCAACCGTACCTGCCATTAGCGACATCGTCTTTGATGCAGGCTTTAGCTCTAAGGCTGAAGCTGAAAGTTATGGGGTCCGTCCTGGAGATACTTTGGTCCCAGATAGCTCTGCGATTCTCACTGCTAATGGTAAAAACGTCATCTCAAAAGCATGGGATAACCGCTACGGCGTCTTGATGGTCAGCGAATTGGCTAAGAGCCTTTCTGGACAAGCGTTAAACAACGAACTCTATGTAGGGGCCAACGTTCAAGAAGAAGTGGGACTGCGTGGAGCTCACACTTCAACCACTAAATTTGATCCTGAAATCTTCCTTGCTGTAGACTGTTCGCCAGCAGCTGATGTCTTTGGAGACCAAGGTGCGATTGGGGAAGGAACACTGCTTCGCTTCTACGATCCAGGTCACATCATGCTACCAAATATGAAAGATTTCTTGCTCACTACTGCTGAAGAAGCGGGCATCAAATTCCAATACTATTGTGCCAAAGGTGGTACCGATGCAGGTGCAGCACACTTGAAGAACGGCGGAGTCCCATCAACCACTATTGGTGTCTGTGCACGTTACATCCACTCTCACCAAACCCTCTATGCCATGGATGATTTCTTGCAAGCGCAAGCCTTCTTACAAGCATTGGTTAAGAAATTGGATCGCTCTACAGTTGATTTGATCAAACACTATTAAACAACATCGATCTGAAGCCCCGTAAGGGGCTTTTTTAGGGGGAAAACAAGGTTCTCTTTGAAACTTTCCAGCGTGAGTCACCATTGAGTCCCTTGGCATCCGCACTCCCCTTAGGAAAGTATCTTAGAATATTTTATCTTCCATCTGTTTTCTGATATAATATGAAAGAATGAAATGGTAGGGACGGAACACTCATCCTTGGATTTGTGTGGCAGACCCTTCCCTTATATACAGGAGTTTTACATGAAAAAACAAGCTTTTAGTTCTGAAAAGTATTTGAACTTGCAACGTGACCATATTATTGAGCGGATCAACCAATTCGATGGCAAGCTATACCTTGAATTTGGTGGTAAGATGTTAGAAGACTTCCACGCTGCTCGTGTCCTCCCTGGATACGAACCAGATAATAAGATCAAGTTGCTCCAAGAATTGCGCGACCAAGTGGAAATTGTCATTGCCATCAATGCCAACAATATTGAGCACTCGAAAGCCCGTGGGGATCTAGGAATTTCTTATGATCAAGAAGTGCTACGTTTGATCGACAAATTCAATGAATTGGGGATCTTTGTAGGCTCTGTCGTCATCACCCAATATGCTGGACAAGCTGCAGCAGACGCCTTTCGCAAACAACTGGACAAGAGCGGGATCGCCTCTTATCTCCACTATCCGATCAAGGGCTATCCGACCGATATGGACCACATCATCTCTCCTGAAGGGATGGGGAAAAATGACTACATCAAGACTAGCCGCAATTTGGTCGTTGTGACGGCTCCTGGACCTGGTTCTGGTAAGCTGGCAACTTGTATGTCCAATATGTACCATGACCAATTAAATGGGATCAAATCCGGTTATGCTAAGTTTGAAACCTTCCCAGTATGGAATCTTCCTTTGCACCACCCAGTTAACTTAGCTTATGAAGCAGCGACTGCAGATCTAGACGATGTCAATATGATCGATCCCTTCCACCTCCAAACCTACGGGGAAACAACGGTCAATTATAACCGCGATATCGAAATCTTCCCTGTCTTGAAGCGCATGTTGGAACGCATCTTAGGAACCTCTCCTTATGCTTCTCCAACAGACATGGGCGTCAACATGGTTGGCTTTGCCATTGTGGACAATGACGCTGCGATTGAAGCTTCCCAACAAGAAATCATCCGTCGCTATTACCAAACTATCTTGGATGTCAAAGCTGAACGTGTCGGTGAAGGGGCTGTCAAGAAGATTGAGCTCTTGATGAATGATTTGGGCATTACTCCAAATGACCGGAAAGTGACCGTTCTTGCTCGTCAGAAAGAAGAAGAAACAGGGGAGCCAGCCTTGGCCCTTGAATTACCAAACGGCGAGATGGTAACCGGAAAAACCTCTGATCTCTTTGGCCCAACCGCAGCCCTCTTGATCAATGCGATCAAGAAATTGGCACATATTGATAAGGAAACCAAATTAATCGAGCCAGAATACGTTCAACCCATCCAAGGCTTGAAGATCAATCATTTGGGTAGCCGCAACCCTCGTCTTCACTCAAACGAGATCCTCATCGCCCTTGCCATTACAGCCATGAGTAACGAAGATGCTAAGCTTGCTATGCAAGAATTAGGCAAGTTGAAAGGCAGTGAAGCCCATTCAACCGTGATGCTGACAGACGAAGATAAGAACGTCCTTCGCAAGCTCGGTATCAACGTCACCATGGATCCTGTCTACCAGTACGATCGCTTGTATCGTAAATAAACTGAGACAATCCCTGTTCGAGGGATTATTATTGAGAGCGTATAGAAACGAATCTTTAATAAAATCTAATCAATTCTTTAAAAATTATACTCGTTATAGTTATTCAATCATATTCTGAAACTTTCCGCTGTGAGAAAAGTGCCTGAAACAATACAGTTTCAGGCACTCGGAATTATTGAGACCTTAGGCTCAATAATTAGTCATGGAACTTCGTAGAAGTTCGCTGACGTCCGTACTCACCTAAGGAAAGTTTTTTAATAAGACTTTGTCTTCAATCTCAACAATCCCTCGAACAGAGATTGTTTTTTATTATGATGCAAAGAAGAAAGATTATTTGACGGCATCCCATAATTGGCGAATGGGCTTTCTTTGAACAGGGTCCACAAAATGAGGAGCAATTTCATTCAAAGACTCTAAGACAAAGGCACGTTCTGCCACATAAGGATGTGGCAAGATCAAGCTCGGACTGTAACAAATGGTGTCATCCATATAGAGCAGATCTAGATCGATCACACGTGGACCCCACTTGACCTCACGGACACGCCCCATTTCCTGCTCAATGGCAAGTAAGGTCTCTAGTAAATCCTCTGGGGTCATCCAGGTTTCAACCTCTGCTACTTGATTCAAAAAGGTGTCCTGCTCCACTCCTCCCCAAGGTTCTGTTTCAATCCTTGTGGATGTCTGAAGAAGGCGAATGCCTCGATCCTTGATTTTTTCTAGCGCCGTCTCTAGTTGCAGTTGTTTATCTCCCATATTGGTGCCAAGCCCAATAAAGGCCCGTTTTTTCTCCCGTTCGATTGTCACCGAACAAGTCTCTAATGGCAAGGGAACAGGAGCCCAAGGTTTTTTCAACTCCAGACGAACTTTTTCTACAAAGGCATAGCTTTCGAAAATCTTTTGCACCAACTGAAAGGCCACCGTTTCAATCAGATCGATCTTTTCTGCCTGCATCCACTCGGTCAACTGTTCCGCCAAGATCCCATAATGAATCGAAGCTTCCAAATCACCTGTGCGGGCAGCGCGAGTCATCTCATAATCTACCCATAGGTCTAGGACAAAGCGTTGTCCTAATTCTTTTTCTGCTGGAAAAACACCGTGATAGGCGTATATCTCTAAGTCCTTGATCCGTAATTGATCCACTCTGTTCACCTCTTATAGCCAGCCATTAGTGGCCCATGAGTTTATAGGCTTCATTTTTTAAGTCTTTATCTGTCGCAAGCAGTCCACGCGCAGCAGTTGTCACTGTAGCGGTCCCAGGTTTACGGACACCACGCATGTTCATACACATATGCTCTGCTTCTACCCAGACAAGTGCTCCTTGTGCTCCAAGATATTCCATCAAGGCATCTGCGATTTCTACCGTCAAACGTTCCTGAATCTGTGGTTTTTTAGCGTAAACTTCGACCGTACGAGCCAGTTTTGAAAGCCCAGCCACACGGCCATTTGGAATGTAGGCAATGTGCACTTTTCCATAAAATGGCAAAAAGTGATGCTCACACATGGAATGGAAGAAGATATCCTTCTCGACCACCATATTGTTATCAATGATTTCAAATGATTTAGACAGGTGCTCTTCTGCTGTCTGCCCAAGTCCTGCAAAGATTTCTTGGTACATCTTGGCAATGCGAGTCGGCGTTTCCTGAAGTCCCTCACGGTTCTCATCTTCACCGACTGCCTCGATGATCATTTTCACTGCTTCTTCAATTTTCTTTGTATCCATATCATCTCCTAGTTGGATTTTTCTGTTTTTAATAAATAAGGTCGTACCTGGCTAAGGAAGTAGAGCGACCCCGTTACAATGAGGAGCTCATTGCCTTCAGCTTGCCAGTTTTGTAGAAACTCTTGCCAGTTGACTTCTTCAAGCTGATGGTTTTTCGCAGCAGCTCTTATCTCTTCTTGAGAATAAGCTCTTGGATCTTCAAAGGTCGTGAGGATCAAGCGACTATTTTCTAGTTCCTGCCACTGAATGAGCATCTCTTCTAAGGCTTTGGTCCGGATGCAGGTAAAAAGAATGGTCTTTTTTTGACTTGGGAAAAGTTCCCGAAGACTTGCGATCAAGGGCGCAACGGCGTGGGGGTTATGGGCCCCATCTAGCAAGATCATGGGATTTTGCGAGACCACTTCCATCCGGCCAGGCCAGACGACTTGATGCAAGGCCTCATCCACTAACTCTCTTGACAAGAGTTCACGCCCTTCTCTTTCAAAAAGTACATCACAGATACTGATCGCAAGAGCTGCATTTCTGGCCTGGTGATGACCTAAGAGCGCTACTTGATAAGAGGCTTTTTCTCTTTTAGAACTGTGATAAGAAAAGGATTGGCCCGATAAACAAGAGGCCTCTAGCTCAACTTGGTAATCTCTGTCATAGGCTGTTATCGGTGCCTGCTTCTGAATCGCAATGTCTTCAATGACTTGGCTGGCTTCTGCTTCTAATTTCCCTAGAACCAGAGGAATTCCTGGCTTAATGATACCAGCCTTCTCACGGGCGATGGAAGCCAGATCTGGCCCAAGAAGAGCGACATGATCCAAGCCAATCGAAGTGATCGCGGTTAGAACGGGCTGGCAGACATTAGTACTGTCAAGTCGTCCCCCCATACCGACTTCCATGATCACATAATCCAGCTCCTCGTGAGCAAAATAATCATAGGCAATCGCCGTCATCACTTCAAATTCAGTCAACCCTTGAAAAACAGCCCTTGATTGTTCAGCTTGCAGGAGCTGCTGGTAACTATCCAGGTAGGTTTGCAGGTCTTGATCAGAAATGGCTTCGCCATTAATGGTGATTTGGTAATTGTAATGGATCAGATAAGGAGAGGTAAAGACTCCAATCCGTAAACCTGCCTGCCTCAAGAGTTGGGACAAGGTAGCAATGGTAGAGCCTTTGCCATTGGTCCCCGCAACATGAATGACCCGACAGTCTAGGTGAGGATTTCCTCTCAAAGCTAAGAGAGCTTCCATGCGCTCCAAACCGAAATGTGGATCTTGGGAACGATAGGCTTCTAGCCAACGAAGATCCAACTGATGTTCTTTTGTCTTCATTTACTTGTATTGTTTTAAATTGGTATCTGCTGCCTCTTGGGCTTGGAAAATGGCTTGGCCCAGACTGGCTGCCATCTTGTGAAGGGGAATATCATGCACCCGCACTACTTCGACTCCTTGACTGGCTGCAATACTGGTCAAATGGCTCGAAGCCAGGTCTCGATTCCAAAAACCAGTCTCCGTTGCAGGATCTGTCTCAAATCCAGCTTCCTCAATAATATTGACCACAAAGCGTTTGCGGGAGACCCCTAGAAAGATCGGATACCCCTTTTGGTGAATCGTCTCAAGTTCTTGTAATAAGAGTAAGTTCTCACGCTTGGTCAACCCAAATCCGATCCCAGGATCCAGCATAATACGATCCGTCTGGACACCGGCTGCTTTCGCTACCGCAAGCGAGCGGTCAAAGAAGGTCCACATCAAATCTTGAATCGGTACTTGAGCCATCTGTTGAAGCTCTTGCTCTGAAAAGACTGGTTCGAAACCAAAACGTGGAAAGATAGTGGAACTTTGATGATGCGGTCTTGCCATCACTGGATTAAACATGAGAACCGCGCTCGCTTCATGCTCCGCGACGACAGCAGCCATCTTAGGATCTCCAAGAAAACCCGTAATATCGTTGACAATATCAGCCCCAGCTTCGAGCGCCGCCGCCGCCACCTGGGACTTCCAGGTATCCACTGAAATCAAGACATCACTTTCTTTCCGAATGGCTTTAATTACTGGAACCACGCGGTCAATCTCTTCTTGGATCTCTACATAATGACTACCTGGTCTGGTTGATTCTCCTCCGATATCGAGAATCTGAGCTCCTTCTTGGATCAGTTTTCTCGCCTGCTGCAAGGCTGCATCCACACTCGTATACTTACCGCCATCAGAAAATGAATCCGGAGTGACATTTAAGATCCCACAAAGAAGGGTCCCTTGGCCACTCAGCCATTTATTATCAATCATTTTCGTTCTCCTTTGATTCCCTTCCTACAGCATGATTGCGAACAAAAGAGGCTAGAACAAGTGTTCTAAACCTCTGAGTCTACTCTCCATACGGATTTCTGACCTTCTGTAGGATGGTTCTGCATCAAAACTCATTGGTACCTACCATTTTATCATAATTTATCATGGAAGAAAACTCTCCATACTGGCAATAAACAAAGGAGTATGACCACCGGATAATAATAAGCCAGCGCATTTAAGGTCATGTGAAGGCAAATGCTATACTCGATCCGCTTGTAGCGATAAGCCACCCAAGTTAAGATCAAGGACATACCTCCGTAAGCTACCCATTCCCCTAGGGTACTCGGTCCATGCAAGTAAGTAAAAAAGAGAGCACCGGCTAGATAACCAATTGGTTCTGCCCCTCGAAAGATCAAACGAGGGATAATGGCCCGACAGAGCAGCTCTTCTAGAATCGGAGCGACAAGGATCACGACCATGCCCATAGCAAGAAAAGGAGCATGAGATTGCAGTTCATTCAGAGCCGCTTGGTTTGCCGTTGTACCACCTGCCTCTTGTTTCAACAAGGGATAGGCTAGCAGGTTATTAGCCATCAACAAGAGAAGAAAAAGAAAATTTCTCCCCAGAGCCGGCCAGGTTATGACCCGAACATCTAAGTTCTCCAGAGGGCTCATCTTAATGACCTTATAAAAAACAAAGAGCACCGCCACTGTCACCAAGAGAGTGAGGATAGTGATCCACCTTGCATCCATTCCTTCTTGAAGGGAATAAACCATAGTGATGAGGGGGAATTGTGAGAGAAAGAATAAGGGCACAAAAAGAAGGAGCCAGAGGGCATTCTTACATAATGGGTGCTCTCGAATAAAAGACTGTATGTTTTTCAATGGACAACCTCTTTCTTGTATAAAATAAGAAGACTGGGGCTTTCGCCTCCAGCCTTCTCACTTTATTTCAGTTTACTGATTTTTGAAACGTTCAACGTCACGCGCAATCACCAACTCTTCATCAGTTGGAATCACCAATACCTTCACACGGGAATCATCTGTGGAAATGTCTCCGACAACTCCAAAGACGTTCTTTTCAGGGTCGACCTTGCAGCCAAACCAGCTGATTCCATTGATAATAGAAGAACGAACGTTTACTGCATTTTCACCGATTCCTGCTGTAAAGATGATGGCATCTGCACCATTCAAAACAGCCAAGTATTGACCGATGTATTTTTGCAAACGATCGATAAAGATATCGTAAGCCAATTTAGCTTTTTCATCTCCATTGTGCATCGCTGTATGGATATCCCGCATGTCACTAGAAGATCCAGAAACACCCAGAAGACCTGATTCACGATTGAGGATACGGCTAATATCTTCAGGCTTATTGAAATCCTCTGTATGCTCCATCAAGTAAGGAATAATCGCTGGATCGAGATCCCCTGTACGGGTTCCCATCATGACTCCACCTAGAGGGGTGAAACCCATTGAGGTATCCACAGAGATACCCTTGTCAACCGCTGTAACAGATACACCATTTCCAACGTGGCAGGTGATCAATTTCAATTCTTCTAATGGTTTTCCGAGAAGTTTAGCAGCTTCACCAGCTACATACTGATGACTGGTTCCATGAGCGCCGTATTTACGGACCTTATTTTCTGTGTAATATTTGGTTGGAAGAGGGTAACGATAAGCTTTTTCCGGCATGGTTGTATGGAAAGAAGTATCAAATACCACAACACTGGTAATATTTGGGCAAATCTCTCTAAAGGCACGAATTCCAGCTGCATTTGCAGGATTATGAAGAGGTGCTAACAAAGACAATTCTTCTACTTTTCGAAGGACTTCGTCATCTACCAAAGCAGAATCCTTGAAGTATTCTCCACCAGCAACGACGCGGTGGCCCACACCTGTAATCTCATCGTAGGATTTGATAATATCAAAGCGAATCAAATCATCCAACAAAATTTTTACAGCTTGTGTATGATCCTGGATATCTAATACTTGTTTTTCAGAGCGTCCATCAAATTTAACAGTTGAAATAGAATCCTTCAAACCGATCCGTTCAATCAACCCTTTTGCAAGAACAGTTTCCTCTGGCATTTGGTACAATTGCCATTTCAAACTAGAGCTTCCTGCATTAATAGAAATTGTTTTCGACATATATTCACCTCATTAAGCGTTTTCACTTCCTCTATTATATCAGATCTTTGATCAAATTTCACTATCCTTTAACCAGTTTTGGAAACTTTCCATAAAGTGAACCACCTGGTCTTGATCCTGGAGATCGGTAAACGGATAAACAAAGGGCTGAACAGACTCTTCTTCTTGTTTTCGTAGGACGAAAATCGTCTTAGCATAGGCTGGATTTGAAAAAAGAGATTCTGGCAAGGTCAGCATGGCAAGGATTTGAGCCTTGTCTGTTAGCCAAGCTTTCAACAGATCACTCTGAGGGCTTGTCAAGAGGTTATTTGGAGCTAAAAAGATGGCAACTCCTTGAGGTTTCAGATATTTCAGAGCCTGTTCCATCATGAGGTGATGGGCATAGGTATGGCCTTCGGAGCTCGCCACCTGATAACGCTGTGCAATCGCATCATCTGGATAATAGCCAATCGGTAAGTCGCTAACGATCAAGTCACTTTCTTTCAACACTTGTGGACGCACCGCGTCGCCTTGTGCAAAGACAACGCTAGACCCCATCACATCTGCGATACTAGCAGATAGATCAATCAAGAGATCATCTACTTCCAATCCTAAGTAATCAATCGTGAGACGGCTATTGTTGACAATAGTCTCAGCGAGATTTCCGGTTCCACTTCCCACTTCTAAGACATCCAGTTGGTCGCTTTTAGCCAACTGATCGATCAAAAATGTAATGATAAAACCAATCGCATCTGGTGTGAACTGGTGATTCGCTTGTAAAGGCTCTGTCTGAGCAGCTTTCATAAAAAGGAATTGGTAGGCTCTGCGCCATTCTTCCTTACTTAAACCTAGTTCTTTTAATTTTTTGCTATTGTTTTTAACAATGTCTAGATCTGTCTTGCCATCCAAATACATGGCATTCTGTTCAATCAAGGCGTCATAAAAGTTGGTCGACAATTCATTTTGAATACTTTGAGTGTTTTCTAATAGATAGGTATAAGCTTGTTCAATTTTTTCGAAATTCATGATTTCCTCCGCACCCTATCATACCAAAAATTAGTCTTTTTCGCTATTTTCTGATGGTTCCTTGGTCTCGTTTGGCGTCTCTCCAGAAGGAGTTTCGGTCTCTGCCTTCTCCTTATCTTTCTGTGTCTTCTTCTTTTCTTTTTGACTCTTGCTACTTTCTTTTTCTTCCCTTACAGGAAAGACAAACTCATAGCTTTCGCCATCTATCTCAGCTTGGGCATGAAGAAAACCAGTATCCTTCTTTAGCTGAACGGTTCCAGATTTTAAATGAATCTCTGATGTCTTCTCATCACTCTTTCTCTTTTCAAGAGCCAATTGCACCAAAGCATAGGCCCGAAGGCGATCTTGACTCGTCTTTAAGATCCGTTTTTCCGCGACCTGACGGTGCAGGTAAAACTGAAGCAAGAGACTGAAAATCGCTGCCATCAAGAGGGCGTAGAGCAAGACACCAGCCTTAACTTTTTTCATTTTGTATCGCTGGTACCACATGGTAGACATACTCCCTTTCTAGACCTTCTTCAAAATTCAAACGCAGATGAATCAACTCTCCCTCCTGCCAAATTTGGCTAGAGTGAACCCCTGAAATCATAGGCTGATAGCCCCTTCCCTTATCATCTGTTTTTCGGATATCATCTTCTTTAGATTGGCCAATAGCAATTGGTTTTTGATCCTGAACCAAATAGATATGGTTGTCCGCTACTTTTTCAACATGACTCCGGTCCAATTCCACCTGCAATTGTTGCTGAAAAAGTATCCATTCTTCCTGCTTTTGATGCGCCTGGTAGTCCAATTCAGCATGCAGGAGCTTGGTCAAGCCTTGAAAGACCAACACTCCCCCACTAAGCACCAAGAGAGCGACCAAGGCTTCGAGCAGGGTAAAGGCCTTGACCTTTCCTTTATTCCACATGCAGCACCACCTTTCCTTGATGATAGACCGTAAGTTGATCGGCATCTTTTTCGACTTGAACCTGAATACCATTGGCCTCTAGATGATTTTGCCCTGTCTGAAGCACCATTTGAGCGACAGATAAGACCTCTACCTCTTTGAAATCCGCTAGTCGCTCCTTGCGCGAACGCCGGATCTCCCCTAACAATAGGGTCGTAATCATGGCAAATAAACTCAAGGCTACTAGGGATTCTATGAGAATACTAGCGGGAACGGATACTCTTTTTAATTTTCCCATTTCCAAGCGAAAGCTGATAGGTCACCACTCCTCTCTGTGTCTGAAAGTGAACATTGGCCAGAGATGAATTGCCACCTGCACGGTCTAAATGAATAGTTTTAGGATCTTGCAAAATGACAGAATCAGGAATCTCCACCGTCTGGTAGGGCGTTTGAATCCTCCTTGCAGTCACTTCAACATCCAATTCCGTTTGCCTTGCCAGCGCTATCTTCTGGCTTTCTTGATAGAGGTGTTCAAACTCTGCAAAAAATACTTTTTCTTCCACTTGTTGAAAACTCGTCTTGATCGATCCCGATAAGCCCAAATAGATGAAGCTGACGATCATCAGGGTCAGAAGGGTCTCCACCAAGGTGAAGGCCTTAATCTGCAACCGCACGAGTTTCTCCACTATTTTTCGCATAATAGGCACGATAAGATTCTGCTTGTTTGTTGGTAATATTTCCATCCGCAATCAGTTTTGCTAGAGTGGCTTGGTCATTGGTATGATTGAGCTCGTACAATTCAGCCTGGCTTTCGACCACCTTCACAACCGCTGCATTTCCTGTCTCCTTCACGGAGTCTTTTTGCTTGGTCAAATTCGGCACAAAGAGCAATAAGAGCACACTGATGATCAATAAGACCACCAACATTTCAATAAGTGTAAAGGCTTTAACCTTATAGGTTTTTAATTTTTTCATAAATGAACCTCCATATTTTGATAAATCGGCAGCAACATGGCTGCATAGAGTAACACAATCACAAGAGCCACAAAGACAAACACCAAGGGTTGTATCACATTCATGGCCTTGTGAACCCGACGAAAGAAATCTTCCCATGTTTTTTCAGCGTAGATCTCTAGCTCACTTCCGAGCTTTGATTTGACTTCACCATATTCAATCATAAGGGGCAATTCTTTTTTGAAAAAAGGATACCCCCTGACCGTCTCTGAAAAGGACTGGCCACGATCTAAAGAAAGAGCTAAGTCCCTTCCAATTTCTTGAAAAAGCTGGGATTTTTGCTCCTGCATCATGGAAAAAATCTGAGACAATTCCAATCCTTGCCCAATCAGATTGCCCCATTCTCTGGCATAATAGGCTGTCAAATAAGCTTGAATCATGCCTTTCCCGAAAGGCAGATGAGACAAGGTTCTAAAAACGTTGATCTTGCCTGACTTTCGATAATAGAGAAAGACGAGTAAGAAGAAGGTTACCAGTCCCGCTCCTAAGGCCAAAAAGAGTTGGGGGAAGGAACTGATCAATTGCGTCCCAATATTTTGAGCATCCATTTGAGGGAGCAAATAATTACGCAAGCCTAGCATAATCAGAACTAAAAACCCAAGTAAGATAAGAGGATAGGTGCTCACCTCAATCAGCTTTTTCTTGACCTTGCGCATGTTTTCTAGGTAAGCACTGATTTTCTCCAAGCTCAATGCAAGATTGCCATGAAGCTCAGCGAGAGACAGCTGTGTCGTGACCGCATCTGAAAAACCGATCCCTGCCATCATCTCTGAAAAACTCCGCCCCCGCGAGAGATCCTCTCGCATCTGGGAAACCAAACGACTCTCCACTAGGTGAGAGCGATCCAGAAAATCGACAATCTCAGACAGATGAAAACCACTCGAATAAAGATTCAAAAACAATTCGATGATTTGCTTTTGTTTAGCGGTAGATAATTTTTTCGGCTTGGGCCTGAGCCAGCTGGATATATCCCGATTGAGCCAAGAGATCCATTTGTTGGTTCCAGCGGCTGGCTGAGTGCTCTTGGTAGTTTTCCGTCGCAAAATCGACCACACCTCCTCCTGCAATTAATCGTTGGTAGCAAATACCTTGTAAAACAATCTTGAGCTCTTCCTCACTCACTCCAAGTTCTAAAAGTCGCTCATAAACACCTCGAACGCTTTTCGCATGAATCGTAGAGAAGACGGTGACTCCTGTCAAACTAGCCCGTACGACTGCACGAGCTGTTTCCCTATCTCGGATCTCTCCAATAATGAGAAGGTCCGGCCGATGGCGTAAGGAGAGTTTGATCAGGTTGTCATAGGTCATGCCGATCTGGTCATTCAGCTGAAGTTGAAGCATATTGTCCTGCTTGATCTCGACAGGGTCTTCAATAGACATGACTTGCTGGTCCGCAAAGCGCTCTTGCGCCAACGCATGCATGAGAGTGGTCTTTCCCGAACCAACAGGACCTGCAAAAAGATAAAGTCCACGACCAGCCAATTTCTTCTTCAAGTCTGGCAACTGATCAAACCAAAACCGTAATTCGCGTTCCTCATCATGCAAGAGCCGAATCACCAAGCTTTCATAGCCACGATAATCCCCCACCGTCGACAAGCGAATCGAGACCACTCCATCCTCTAATGGGTAATCACACGACCCTAGCTGGCTGCGCCTTTTTTCTCCCACATTCATCCCTGCTACAAATTTAAAATGGCTGATAATAGCCGTCATGTCCTCAAAAGGAAAGGATTGCACAAAACGCCTATCATCTCCGACCCTCATAAAAACTTGGTACTCCTCCTTCCGAGGAATGAAGTAAAGATCCTGAGCTTCTTCCTTTTTCCCCATGTGGATCAGTTTTTTTGCAATTTCTTGAACCATAGTTCCTCCTCTCACTTATACTATTCGAAAAAGAAGACAAAAAAAGAAGACTTTCTAGATCGCTCTAAAAATCTTCCGAATGTCTCTTATGACAGGGTTGTCCCCTTTTTTGAATCGAGTGTATATTGACAAGAACGGTGCTTGCGACTGCCTTTTTCCTTTTCGTAACCTGGACGGAGCTTGCTTTTAGGGATCTTGTGCTCGTCTTCTAAGAGGACAATCGAGTGGAAAAACTGCACATCTTCACTGCAATCCTCACACCACTCTTGCTCCTTGGTATCCCAAAAAATCGTCATGAGATCACTCCGACTCTTATAACTTGGAAAGTGCTCATTTAACTCCAACCACTTCTGCTTGTAGTATTTCAAAGCCTGGTAATAGTCTTCAAACTGCCGACTACTGATGATATCTTCTTCCCAACCTTCTAAAAACCACCAGGGTTCACAGTCCCCGTACATTTCAATCACTCGATACATAAACTCTTCCATCCTTTGTATCCTCTATTATATAGAAAATTATTTGAGAATAAAAGTTTTCTGCTCAGAGCATGATTTTTCAGGTAGTTTTCAGGCTATTTTCGCCATTATTTTTCAAAAATAGACTGCCTAATTGCTATTGGGTCCTTTTTTAGAGAATCAAAAAAAGAGAGTCCCAACAAAATGGCGAGCCATCTTGGGAACTCTCTTTTCTCAAGTATTTAGAACAATTCAAGTGCAATCATGGTTGTCATGGTTGCATCGTAATAGTTGTTCAGAGGTAGATCTTGTGTAAAGATATACTTGTTCTGTTGCACCAACTTCAAATAGCCTTTTTCATGTTCAGAGGCATAGACAATCGGTGCCAAAAAGCTTGCTGCCTGATGATTGTTCAGGGCCTTCCCTTTCAAATCATAACCTGCATACAGGTTTCTTTGACTCTTGAAAAAGTTAAGCATCTTTTTCACCAATTTTTGACTGGTTTTGTCCTTACTTTGAACAAGGTTGTATGGAAGGCGACAAGCGTTATACGAGTAGGCTCCATCATACTTGGATTCAATCGTCTTGGGATCCGCTACGCGCGTTCCTTGCTCATCTACCCAGATGAAATCAGGTAGTAAACCTGTTTTTGTTTGGGAGCTGATCGTTTGGAGTTGTTGCAACATCTTTTCTTTGATGTCCAACCACTTCGAATCTTTTGTCACTTCATAAAAGATCTGGAATTGCGCTGGCAGTGTATCAGACGTCCGCATCAAATGATAAAACTCCGAGTCCTGATTAGCCCAATTCCCCACCGTTAACACACCAGTTTCTTCATTGTAGTTGTGTGCGAGAATATCTTCTAAAATCGCTTTGGCTTGAGCCTGGTAGTCTTTAGCTTGCTTTGGCCATTGCTGAGCAGCTTTTAGAAGAGCATAGGCGATGTAGAGATCCCCATCTGTGGCGTTATGATCCTCATCCTTTGCTTTTCCATTGCTGATGGTTTGTTTCCAAGACATCAATTGGGTACCTTCTAAGCGATGATTTAGATAATAGTGATAGAGTCGATCAAAGTCTGCTTGTTGGGCTTGTCCTTTTTCGGCGGCTGCAACAGTAATGAGCATTCCATAACTTTGCGCCTCGGATAACACTACCGTTTGATTGCTATCATTGGTGGTTCGAACATAGGATTCTTTCCCTTTTGAAACAACAAAATGCTCATTCCACTGACGATAAATTCGATTTCGCATCTCCACTTTACTTCTCGTTCTCGCTAAAAACAAGGTCAAACAGAAAATGCAAAGGATGACTAGAAACCATACATATCTCATCTTTTTCGTATTCATAATCTCTCCTATCCTGCGAATCGTTTTGTTTTAACCCATTTGGTTTCTTTCCGGTGCAATAGTTTATCCATCACAATCGAAGAGATGGCATCAATCGACACAATAATAAACAGTTGAGAATAGCTGAAATAGGCAGCTAAGGCCAACCAAATTTGCTTGGTAGTGGCTTGACCAAATTGTGAAGCCAGCGCTACATTAATCTGAAGCAGGTATAGCCCAATCATCAAGATCCAATTGAAGAGCATCAATTGCGCAATGTAGATATTTTCAGAATCAAAGGCAAATGGAATTTGCACACCTGGCACCACTGTATGGATACACATGGCCAGAATATTGGCAAAAAAGATTAAGTCCGATAAGACGATGGCCGCATTAAACCAGAAGAAGACACAGGAATAGTTGGTCACTTCTAACTTCACGCGCCAATTTCCCTTACCAAATAAATGCTTGAAGTTGGAAAGAACCACTTCATAATTCCCTTTGGCCCAACGTTTCCGTTGCATATAGTAACTCTTCAGAGTCTCTGGCTCTTGTTGGAAGGCTTCTGAATTATAGGCTAGCGCAATCAACTTCCCACTTTGCATAATCTTGAAGGAAATATCCGTATCCTCAGTCAAGGCACCGTTTTTCCATCCTCCAATACTCTTGACAAATTCGGTTTGAATAATGAAGTTAGTTCCTGGAATCCGTCCAATCTTAAAGAGATGCCACATGCCCACATGATGAACCCGTTGGGTGACAACAATCTCTTGGTTGATACAGCGGGTCAAGAAGTTTTGATTGGCATTCCGCGTTTTATTGCGGCCGAAAGAAGCCACATGACGTTCTGGATCTTTGAGCACTTCTTTGACAAGGAAATAAAGAGCATTCTTTTCAGGCATGGCATCTGCATCATAGACACAGATATAGTCTCCAGTTGCCATCGCCAAAGCATCATTTAGCACACCGGCTTTCCCACCTGTCCCACTTCGATTGATAATGGTCAAATCACGTCCTGCATACTCTGGCAATGCTTTAACCGCCAAACACTCTTCATAGGTGCGATCGGAACAATTATCCGCAAAGAGCAGTAATTCAACACGATCATGTGGGTAGTTCATATCAAGGATCGCTTTGGCTGTTTGTGCAATGACCACATCCTCATTATGGGCGGGCACAACGATCGTCACTTTTGGATAATAAGGAAGCGGATCCGTATTGACACGAAAGTCACTGTGTTTAAACCAAAAATGAACGGCTGAAAAGAGGATTACTAAGCCCCAGGCTAAGGATAACCAAATCGAAATCAAGGCAATAATCATCACAATTTGACTAATCATGGTCCACCGCCTTAAAGTTTTTATTGACACGGCGGTAAATCACCGTATAAGCTACAAATAATACAATAAAGCACAAGGCAAAAAATACACTAATGCCTACAGCTATATTAAAAAATATATTTGTAAGAGACATGTTTTCCTCCTAATATTCCACAATAATATCTGTTTCAAGTTGACGTTTTAAGTAACGAATCATTTCTTTATAGCGATGGTATTTGGTTCGATTGGATTGATCCACTACAAGAAATCCTGACTGAAATTGGATGCCCTGAACCCCATCTTCTCCTTGGAACACCAGTCCTTCCAACTGTGGTTTTAAGACCGTCATATAATCGCTCTTCAGATCCCGCTCGCTATCAGAAGATAAAATCAAGAAATTACCGTCTGATACATAATACAAGCTTTCATTTGGCTTCAGATGATGCGTTAACAAATAGTTGATTTGGTTCAAGGTCCGATTGTACTCTCTCGGTTGCAATTGGAAGAACAATTCCTCGTGCGACCAGTGAATGAGTAAGGCCTGAATCGTATCATTGGTTTGTCCGCCATAAGAAGCAATGCGGTTGCGGTAATCTGCGTAAGCTTCTGCCTCTTGATCCTTCACTTTTGCAATCTCTTTAAAGAGGTGATAGCGAATTCGGGTCAAGATTCCAATCAAGATCGGAAAACTAAAGAGCAAGAGCAAGGCTTGGTGAAATGGGATATAGACAACACCCGCCACCAAAAAGACAATCCCAAGGGCAAATGACAATAGGATGGTCCATGTCAACAATAAATCCGATAAGACAATAGCAGAAAATAATCCTAAAACAAAGAACAATCCTTCTTCAATCAGAATCTCTCTTGCAAAAAACAAGCAGTAAAGTAAAAGAAGTACTTCGAAAACAATCAAAATCAGCAACCATCTACTTAACTTTTCCGTTTTTTTCATTTATTCTTTCTCTCCCTCATGAAATTCTTCGGCAGCCTCTCCCTGGCCAAAGTAATGTTTAATGGCTTGTACGATTCGCTCAGAAGCTTTTCCATCCCCATAAGGATTTCGGGCATTTGCCATTTGAAGATACAGGCTTTCGTTGGTTAAGAGCTCTGTCATCGTCGTTTTGACGACGGCAGGATCCGTTCCAACTAATTTCAAAGTCCCTGCTTTGACCCCTTCTGGGCGTTCCGTTGTATCGCGCAATACCAATACCGGTTTTCCTAATGATGGTGCCTCCTCTTGCACCCCACCTGAATCCGACATGATAAAGTAACTTCTCGAAGCTAAGTTGTGGAAGTCAAGCACATCTAAAGGTGCGATGAGATGGATCCGATCATGATCTCCTAATAGATCGTTTGCCGCCTCTTGGACCGCTGGACTAAGATGCACTGGGTAAACCACTTCAATAGTCGGTTCTTGATCCACCATTTCTCTCAGAGCTCCAAAGACCGCTCGCATGGGTTGGCCTTGATTTTCTCTTCGATGCATGGTGACCAGGATGACTTTTTTAGCTGGATCTAATTGATCTAACACTTCGTGATGATAGTCCTCTTGAACCGTGAGTTTCAGCGCATCAATGGCAGTATTTCCTGTCACCACAATAGAGGATTCCGGATGATTTTCTTTTAAGAGATTGGCCTTACTTTCGCCCGTCGGCGCAAAATACAGATCCGCTAAATCATCCGTCATTTGACGGTTCATCTCTTCTGGATATGGAGAATATTTATCAAAGGTTCTCAAACCAGCTTCGACGTGACCAATGCGGACTTGATTGTAAAAGGCAACCAGACTCGCCGCAAAGGTAGTGGTCGTATCTCCATGGACGAGCACCATATCCGGCTTTTCTTTTTTGATAACTGGATCTAATTGATTCAGAATTTTAGAAGTAATGTCCAATAAGGTCTGGCTTTTCCCCATAATATCCAAATCGTAATCAGGTACGATGTTAAAGGTTTCTAAAACCTGGTCCAGCATTTGACGATGCTGGGCAGTAACCACTGTGATGGTCTCAATAACCTCCTTTTGTTTTTGCAACTCCAACACCAATGGGGCCATTTTAATGGCCTCCGGTCGCGTCCCAAACACAACCATAATTTTCAATTTTTCCATAAACTTCCCCCGTCGACATGCATGTAATTCGACATTTTTTTAATTTGTGTACATCTTTTTTCATTCTACCGCCAATGACTTTAAATGTCAAACCGTTTTTGGGTTTTATAAAGAAATTACTAATAGTTAGTCATTTTATTATTTTGGTGTTTAGAATACATATCCATATAATCACTAATTGTAAGTATTTACAGCACGACTTTTACCGGGCTAATATTTTTGGTAAAAAAATAATTCAATAATTATACAATTATTTTTCAAATAATAAATTTTTATTATTTTTGCAAAAAAAAGCCGGAACTTGTAGTTCCGACTTATTTTCTTATTCTTCTACGACTTCAGCTGTTTGAACTTCATCGACTGTTCCATCTGTTAATGGTACTTCTTCGATGATTTCAACTTCATTGACTGCTTGTGGTTCCAAGTTACGGTAACGAGCCATCCCTGTACCAGCAGGAATAATCTTACCGATGATAACATTTTCCTTAAGTCCAAGGAGATGGTCTTTCTTACCACGGATCGCTGCATCTGTAAGAACACGAGTTGTTTCCTGGAAGGAAGCCGCTGACAAGAAACTGTTGGTTTCAAGAGAGGCTTTGGTAATTCCCATAAGGACTGGACGAGCAGTTGCAGGAACTCCACCAGAGATAAGGACATCCTTATTGGCATCTGTAAAGTCTGTAATGTCCATCAGAGTACCCATGAGAAGGTCTGTATCTCCTGGATCCATGACACGTACTTTACGGATCATTTGACGCACCATTACCTCGATGTGTTTGTCGCCGATTTCTACCCCTTGGCTACGGTATACTTTTTGTACTTCCGCAAGGAGGTATGTTTCAACTGACAAGACATCACGAACGGCAAGGAGACGTTTTGGTTGAATAGATCCTTCTGTCAGAGCATCACCACGAGAAACTTGATCTCCCACTTCGACTTTCATGCGGGCAGTGTAAGGGACAACGTATTCCCCCTCACCAGTTGCTCCGCTAACAAAGACTTTCTTAGTGCGTGTAGAAGCATCTTCTTCGATGGCTGTGACTTCCCCTTTGACCTCAGTGATGACCGCTTCCCCTTTTGGATTGCGGGCTTCAAAGATTTCTTGGACACGAGGAAGACCTTGCGTGATATCGGTATTTGAGGCAACCCCACCCGTGTGGAAGGTACGCATGGTCAACTGTGTACCAGGTTCCCCGATAGATTGGGCAGCGATAGTTCCGACTGCTTCACCTACTTCAACCGCATCACCAGTCGCCAAGTTGATACCATAACAGTGACGGCAGACACCATGGCGGGTGTTACATGTAAAGACAGAGCGGATAGTGACTTCTTCCACACCAGCTTTGACAATTTCACGTGCTAGGTCTTCTGAAATCAAGGTATCTGGACCAACGATGACTTCACCTGTTTCAGGATGTTTAACAGATTTCTTGGTATAACGACCAGTCAAACGTTCTTCGAGTGGCTCGATCATTTCCTTACCATCAGTAATGGCACGGATCACAAGTCCACGGTCTGTTCCACAGTCATCTTCACGGATAATGACGTCTTGGGCCACGTCAACCAAACGACGAGTCAAGTAACCTGAGTCGGCGGTCTTCAAGGCCGTATCGGTCATCCCTTTACGGGCACCGTGAGTTGAGAAGAACATTTCGAGTACTGACAAACCTTCGCGGAAGTTTGAAAGGATTGGCAATTCCATGATCCGTCCGTTTGGAGCGGCCATCAAACCACGCATACCGGCAAGTTGCGAGAAGTTTGAGATGTTACCACGGGCTCCAGAATCCATCATCATAACGATTGGGTTCTTCGGATCTTGGTTATCCACCAAGCGTTTTTCCAATTTCTCACGGGCTGCACGCCATTCAGCTGTAACGGCATTGTAGCGTTCGTCATCCGTGATCAAACCACGACGGAATTGTTTGGTGATTTGTTCCACACGTTTGTGAGATTCTTCAATGATTTCTGCCTTATCTTCAACGACCGGAATATCGGCAATCCCCACTGTCAAACCAGCAAGGGTTGAGTGGTGGTAACCTAAGTCTTTCAAGCGGTCCAAGAAAGCAGAAGTTTCTGTTGTACGGAAGCGTTTGAAGATTTCTGCGATGATATTTCCAAGATTTTTCTTCTTGAATGGAACGTTTAATTCCAATTTCTCAATCGCTCCTTTGACATCTTGACCAGGCTCCAAGAAATACTTAGCTGGAACGCCTTCTGTCAAGTTGGCATTATTTGGCTCTTGAAGGTATGGAAGTTCTGCAGGCATGATATCGTTAAAGAGAATCTTACCAACAGTTGTCAAGAGAATCTTGTGTTGTTGCGCTTCTGTCCATGGTTTGTTCAAGCTATCGGTCGCAATTCCGACACGGGTATGCAAGTGAACATAGCCATTGCGAAGGGCCATGACCGCTTCATCACGGTCTTTAAAGACCATTCCTTCGCCTTCACGACCAGCTTCTTCCATAGTGAGGTAGTAGTTCCCCAATACCATATCCTGAGATGGGGTAACAACTGGTTTTCCGTCTTTTGGATTCAAGATGTGCTCAGCAGCCAACATCAAGATACGAGCTTCTGCTTGGGCTTCTTCTGACAATGGGACGTGGATGGCCATTTGGTCACCGTCAAAGTCGGCATTGTAGGCTTCACAGACAAGCGGGTGAAGACGAAGAGCTTTCCCGTCAATCAAGACAGGCTCAAAGGCTTGGATCCCCAAACGGTGAAGGGTCGGTGCGCGGTTCAAGAGCACTGGGTGTTCTTTGATCACTTCTTCTAAGATATCCCAGATACGTTCATCTCCGCGTTCTACCAAACGTTTTGCAGCTTTGACGTTTTGCACGATGTCGCGCGCAACGATTTCACGCATCACGAATGGTTTGAAGAGCTCGATGGCCATTTCACGTGGCACACCACATTGGTACATCTTAAGAGTTGGACCAACGGCGATAACGGAACGTCCTGAGAAGTCCACCCGTTTACCGAGCAAGTTTTGACGGAAACGTCCTTGTTTCCCTTTGAGCATGTGGCTCAATGATTTCAATGGACGGCTACCTGGCCCTGTGATTGGACGACCACGACGACCGTTATCGATCAAAGCATCAACGGCTTCTTGGAGCATCCGTTTTTCGTTTTGCACGATGATACCAGGGGCATTCAACTCAAGCAAACGTGCCAAACGGTTGTTCCGGTTGATCACACGGCGATAAAGATCGTTCAAGTCAGAGGCAGCAAAACGGCCACCATCCAATTGGACCATCGGACGAAGATCTGGTGGAATAACTGGAAGGATGTTGAGAACCATCCATTCTGGCTTGTTACCAGATTTGTAGAAGGCATCCAAGACATCCAAACGACGAACAGCCTTCACACGTTTTTGACCAGTTGCAGTCTTCAATTCTTCTTTCAAGAGAGCAATTTCAGCTTCCAAATCCACTTGTTTCAAGAGGTCTTGGATCGCTTCTGCACCCATCTTAGCTACAAAGGAACCTGGTCCGTATTCACGCAAGCGTTCACGGTATTCACGTTCTGTCATGATGGATTTGTGCTCAAGTGGTGTATCTTTTGGATCGATCACCACGTAAGCTGCGAAGTAAATGACTTCTTCAAGGGCACGAGGGCTCATATCCAAGGTCAATCCCATACGAGAAGGGATGCCTTTGAAGTACCAGATGTGTGATACAGGCGCTTTCAACTCGATGTGTCCCATACGTTCACGACGAACCTTGGCACGTGTTACTTCAACCCCACAGCGGTCACAAACGATCCCTTTGTAACGGATCCGTTTGTATTTCCCACACGCACATTCCCAGTCTTTTGTAGGTCCAAAGATGACTTCATCAAAGAGACCTTCACGTTCTGGTTTCAATGTACGGTAGTTGATTGTTTCAGGTTTCTTGACCTCTCCATAAGACCATGAACGGACCTTGCTTGGAGAAGCTAGGGTGATTTGCATACTTTTAAAACGATTTACATCAACCACTATTTCTTACCTTTCCTTGTTTTCATACTTGTTTCATTTGGATACAGCCGTAGGGGGGAAGAAAGGAAACTTTCTTGCCACCTCCTTGGGTCTGTATCTTGTTATCGAATCATCCTGTCAGAAGCATTCGTTTCTCACAAGACAATCATTTTTACTGATTATTTTTCTGATTCTTCAGCATCAAAGGCTGCTTTTGCTTCCTTAGCTGCTTTTTCACGTGCTTTTTCAAGGTCATCCACATGAATCACATCATCGTCTTCCCCTTCATCGAGGTCACGAAGTTCCACTTCTTGATCATCTTCGTCTAAGACACGCATGTCAAGACCAAGAGATTGCAATTCTTTGACAAGAACGCGGAAGGATTCTGGTACACCTGGTTTTGGAATTGGTTTACCTTTGGTAATCGCTTCATAAGCTTTCAAACGTCCGTTGACATCATCTGACTTGTAGGTCAAGATTTCTTGAAGGACATTTGATGCACCATAAGCCTCAAGGGCCCACACTTCCATTTCCCCGAAACGTTGTCCACCAAACTGAGCTTTCCCTCCGAGTGGTTGTTGGGTAACCATTGAGTATGGTCCGACTGAACGGGCATGGAGTTTATCATCAACCATGTGGTGAAGCTTGATCATGTACATGACACCGACAGAAACACGGTTGTCAAACGGCTCACCTGTACGTCCATCGTAAAGAATGGTCTTGGCATCGCTATCCATACCAGCTTCTTTCACAGTATCCCAGAGGTCTTCTGAGCTTGCTCCGTCAAAGACTGGTGTTGCGATGTGAATACCCAAGTTACGAGCGGCCATACCAAGGTGAAGTTCCATAACCTGACCGATATTCATACGTGATGGCACCCCAAGAGGGTTCAACATGATATCAACTGGTGTACCGTCTGGAAGGTAAGGCATATCTTCAACTGGAACAATACGAGACACAACCCCTTTGTTTCCGTGACGACCGGCCATCTTATCTCCGACGCGGATCTTGCGTTTTTGTGCGATGTAAACACGAACCAACATGTTGACACCCGATTGCAATTCATCTCCGTTTGCACGTGTAAAGATCTTAACATCGCGAACGACTCCATCTCCACCGTGAGGCACACGAAGAGAAGTATCACGCACTTCACGAGATTTATCTCCAAAGATCGCGTGAAGGAGACGTTCTTCAGCAGAAAGGTCTTTTTCACCCTTCGGTGTTACCTTACCGACAAGGATATCGCCTTCTTTTACTTCCGCACCAATACGGATAATACCTGTTTCATCCAAGTCACGAAGAGCATCTTCACCGACGTTTGGAATTTCACGGGTAATTTCTTCAGGGCCTAACTTGGTATCGCGTGTTTCTGATTCGAATTCTTCCAAGTGAACAGATGTGTAGACATCTTCTTTCACCAAGCGTTCGCTCATGATAACGGCATCCTCGAAGTTATACCCTTCCCAAGTCATGTAAGCGACGATTGGGTTTTGACCAAGGGCCATTTCCCCTTTTTCCATCGATGGACCGTCAGCAATAAAGTCGCCTTTTTCAACAACATCGCCAACTTTTACAAGGGTACGTTGGTTGTAAGCCGTACCTGAGTTTGAACGACGGAATTTTTGGACGTGATAGACATCAAGAGATCCATCTTCCCGACGAACTTCTACCTTGTCCGCATCTGCGTAAGTAACTTTACCATTGTGTTGAGCAATGACTGCAGCTCCTGAGTCATGGGCTGCTTGGTATTCCATACCAGTACCCACATAAGGGGCTTTTGGATCGATCAATGGAACAGCCTGACGTTGCATGTTGGCACCCATGAGGGCACGGTTGGAGTCATCGTTTTCCAAGAAAGGAATACATGCTGTCGCAACGGCAACTACTTGTTTTGGAGACACGTCCATGTAGTCGACTTGATCAGATGGGAACTCTTGGTTGTTACCACGGTGACGTCCCATAACGATTGGCTCAGCAAAGCCACCCTTTTCATTCAACTTAGAGTTGGCCTGAGCGACGATGTACTCATCTTCTTCATCGGCTGTCAACCAAACGATTTCGTTGGTGACTACACCTTTTTCACGGTCCACTTTACGGTATGGTGTTTGGATGAAACCATACTTATTCAAGTGTCCATAAGATGACAAGTTGTTGATCAAACCGATGTTTGGTCCTTCAGGTGTTTCGATTGGACACATACGACCATAGTGGGTATAGTGCACGTCACGCACTTCATATCCGGCACGGTCACGTGTCAAACCGCCAGGCCCTAAGGCAGACAAACGACGTTTGTGAGACAACTCAGAAAGTGGGTTGTGTTGGTCCATGAACTGTGACAACTGTGAAGATCCAAAGAATTCTTTAATTGCTGCAGTTACTGGGCGGATGTTAATAATTTGTTGTGGTGTCAAGACATCGTTATCTTGTACAGACATCCGTTCGCGAACGTTTCGTTCCATCCGTGAAAGTCCAAGACGCACTTGGTTGGCAAGCAATTCACCAACGGCACGAATCCGACGGTTTCCAAGGTGGTCGATATCATCCACGCGACCAATACCTTCTGCAAGGTTCAAGAAATAGCTCATTTCTGCCAAGATATCAGCAGGTGTGATGACGCGCACTTTGTCAGATGGGTTAGCATTTCCGATGATGGTGACAACGCGGTCTGGATCTGTCGGAGCGACAACTTTGAATTTTTGCAATTCTACTGGCTCTGTCAAAACAGCAGCATCATTTGGAATGTAGGTGATTTTGTTCAAACCATTATCCAATTGTTCAGAGATACTGTCAATCACATCGCGCGTCATGACAGTACCAGCTTCTACAAGGATTTCCCCTGTTTCAGCATCTACCAATGGTTCTGCGATGGTTTGGTTCAACAAGCGGTTCTTGATATTGAGTTTCTTGTTGATCTTGTAGCGACCAACTGGTGCCAAGTCATAACGACGTGGATCAAAGAAACGGGCTACCAACAAGCTACGTGAGCTTTCCGCTGTTTTTGGTTCACCTGGACGAAGACGCTCGTAGATTTCTTTGAGGGCTTCATCTGTCCGTGAATCCATTGGATTTTTGTGGATATCTTTTTCAATGGTATTGCGAACCAATTCGCTGTCCCCAAAGATATCGATGATTTCATCATCTCCAGAGAATCCAAGAGCACGCACAAGCGTTGTAAATGGAATCTTACGTGTGCGGTCGATACGTGTGTAAGCAATGTCTTTTGAGTCAGTTTCAAGCTCTAACCAAGCCCCACGGTTAGGGATAACAGTTGATCCATAACCAACCTTACCATTCTTGTCCACCTTATCATTGAAGTAGACACCTGGTGAGCGGACCAACTGAGATACGATAATCCGTTCTCCACCATTGATGATAAAGGTTCCCATTTCAGTCATGATTGGGAAATCACCAAAGAAAACTTCTTGGGTCTTGATTTCACCTGTTTCTTTGTTGACCAAACGGAAGGTCACAAAGATTGGTGCTGAGTAGCTGGCATCGTGGATGCGCGCTTCTTCAAGCGAATACTTAGGTTCGCGGATTTCATAACCCACAAATTCCAATTCCATTGTATCCGTGAAGTTTGAGATGGGAAGCACATCTTCAAATACTTCCTTCAAGCCATGATCCAAGAAATCTTTGAATGAGTCTGTCTGGATTTCAATCAAGTTTGGTAAATCAAGAACCTCTTTGATTCTTGAAAAACTACGACGGGTCCGATGTTTCCCGTATTGAACGTCATGTCCTGCCAAAGTTTTTAGCTCCTTTTTCCATACTAGGATAGCTTGGTAAAATGACTTTCACCACCTATCCGGTTTTAACTACAATTGTGTGATTTGCATCACGTGAAGAGCTGTCTCTTCACCTCATTCGTCGCTTTTTGTAATTTTTAGAAAAATTAAATTTGTGTAACAAACTAGGATTTTTCTGAAAAATAGGCACAAAAAGAGCAGCTAAATCGACTTATTCAAGTAAGATTTAACTGCTGTAAGCTCTTATTTGGACAATATTTCAAATAAAGCACACGACAAATTAGTTATCACTATTATACCGTTTTTTGCTCCAAAAATCAAGGCTTTCTCTATGTTTTCTACTGGATCAGACTAGCGTCGATTGCCACGATTTGAGCTGTTTCGATTTGAACTATTGCTTGATGAACTATTGGTTGTCGAATTGTTCTTATTATTCGACTGATTTCCACTGCTATTACCGAGAATGGCCGCCCAAGCGCTTTGATAATCGCTATCCGATCCCCCGATGGCAAAGCGGTATTGAGTGGTTGGCGCTCCGTTTTTGGCCCAAAGGCTCGTCACCATTTGACCGCTCACATCGATATCCCGACCATTGACATTGACGCGGCCCGGTCTTTCACCAGTCGATTTGAGCACTTCAGAACGGATCACACTCTTATCGAGAGTGAATTTATCCTGAATTCCAAAGAGACTTGGATCTGCTTGGTAGATTGCATTCGCTAACTGCGCCATGTATTGGGCATTGTTGTTGTATCCAGTCAAGGTCTGCATTGAAGCATTGTTGTCATGACCGATCCAGCCACCTAAAGAAACATTTGGGGTGGACAACATCAGCCACATATCCCCATTTGAATTAGTGGTACCGGTTTTTCCAATCCAGTCAGCACCTGCCAGCGTTGGGTTGACTTGGCTAATCCGTGACTTAAAGGTCGTTGTTGCACCAGACGTAATAACCCCGCGCAAGAGATCCTGCATAATCGTTGCCGTTGCTGGAGAGTAAACACGAATAGGATCTGCCTCGTGCTTGTAGACTACATCCCCATCTCGATCAATGATTTGCTCTACCATGTAGCGTTTGAGGTAGTTCCCATTGTTAGCAATAGTTTGGAAACCATTGGTATGTTGGGCAACAGTGACCTCAATTCCTCCCCCCATCGGCAGACTCTCAATGCCATATTCAGGGATATCATAGCCCATTTTCTTCATGTAGGATGGGACATCCACACCCTTTTCACGAAGGGTCCGGTAAGTCCAGTAAGCTGGAATATTCCATGAGGTATTGAGGGCCTCACGGAGATCCATCATGGCTGTCCCTCGGCTATCCACGTGCATGATCGGCTCCCCACTTGAGAAATTAGTCGGGTAGTTAGAAAGGATGCTATTGCTTCCCATCAAGCCTTGGTCGATGGCAATCCCATAGGCCAACAGTGGCTTGATAGTAGACCCTGGGGAACGCTCTGTATCAAAGGCATGGTTGTTTTGGTTGCCGTCAAAATTCCGTCCACCGATAAATCCTAAAACGGCACCCGTTCGGTTGTCCATAAGGACATTCCCAACTTCTACAAGACCCGTCCCATCATCCAAGACGCTTCCAAAATTCGCTACCGCGGCCTGCATCGCATTGTGAACCGGTTTGTTAATCGTGGTTTGAATGGTGTAGCCACCTTCGCGCAACTCGCTCTCAGCTAATTCTTGGTAAGCCTTGACGGTTTCATTATTTTTCAAGTCTTGCTTGGTGACATTGTCTCGCTTGATCAAGTAATCATACATGGCCTCTTTTGCTTCTTCCATGGCTTGGAAGTAGAGGTAGTCATGCGGTGTTTTCTCGATGCCATCTGGAGCCATGAAGTCTTTGGTCAAGTCGTACTGAGCATAGGTCTCGTAGTCTTTTTTCGACAAGGCTCCCGTCCGGTACATATTGAACAAAACGTCTTTGGCACGCGCCAAACCTAACTCGAGGTTTTCCTTGCTCTTTAGGCTACCGTCTGCAGCATAAGGAGAGTAGACAATCGGACTTTGTGGCAAGCCAGCGATAAAGGCCGCTTGTGGAACAGACAAGTCCTTCGCAGAGACGCCAAAGATCCCTTGAGCTGCAGCTTCCACACCCGCAATATTTTGTCCCCGATTGTTTCGTCCAAAAGGCGAAACATTTAAGTAGGTGGTTAGGATTTCATTTTTATCCATTCCCCGCTCTAAAGCCAAGGCATCAACAATCTCTGTCGCCTTACGAGTAAAGGTTGGAGCGTCTCCCACGACTTGCTGTTTGATCAACTGCTGGGTTAGGGTTGATCCCCCACTAGAGGAACCCACACCGGCTACAGATCCAAGTGTTGCCCGAAGAACGGCTTTAGGTACAACCCCCTTGTGGCTTTCAAAATTCTCATCCTCAGTAGCAATCACAGCCTTCTTGACATTGTCTGAAATGGCGTCTCCTGTGACTGGCGTGCGGATCAAATCACTGTCCACTTCTGCAATCAAGCTCTTATCGGAATAAGTCAGTTTTGAAACACTGCTGACGTTACGGACCTGCTGGACCAATTCTTCTGTCTTTGGAACCTTGACATTGCTAAAGAGGCTCGCTGCATAACCAATCCCGATCCCTGCGCCAAATAAAAAGAGGCACACGAACAGGGCGATCATGACATCCCACAAGAGTTTGAGGGTGCGCAAAAAGGTCGCAAAAATATCGCCGACAGACCAGCCACTTTCCTCATTTTTTTCCTTATTCGGAGTTTCTGTATACATATTTGCAAAGAATTTTTGGACTTTCTTCCAAAACTCTTGCAGCTTCTCTTTTAATTGATTCACTGATTCTTTCTCCTTGTTCCCTATATTATAGCAGATTAGGCCCTTTGTTTTCAATCACAAGAGCGTAGAAATCGTCACTCAATCTTCCTGGGTAAGGACAAGAAAATGATGGAAAGCATTGCCATTTCCGTGGTTTATGGTAGAATAGAGAAATGAATAAACTTATAAAGGAGAAAAGACACATGCACATTTTTGATGAGCTAAAAGAGCGTGGTTTGGTATTTCAAACGACGGATGAAGAAGCCTTACGCAAAGCACTGGAAGAAGGTCAGGTTTCTTATTATACTGGTTATGATCCAACTGCTGACAGCCTTCACCTTGGTCACTTGGTTGCCATCTTGACGAGCCGTCGCCTTCAACTAGCAGGCCACAAACCTTATGCGCTCGTTGGCGGTGCGACTGGTCTCATTGGTGATCCGTCCTTCAAAGATGCTGAACGTAGTCTCCAAACAAAAGAAACTGTACAAGAATGGGTTCGCTCCATTCAAGGACAATTGTCTCGTTTCCTCGATTTTGAAAATGGGGACAATAAAGCCGAAATGGTCAACAACTACGATTGGTTCGGAAGCATTAGCTTTATTGACTTCCTTCGTGATGTCGGAAAATACTTTACGGTCAATGCTATGATGAGTAAAGAATCTGTTAAAAAACGGATTGAAACAGGGATTTCTTACACGGAGTTTGCCTACCAAATTATGCAAGGCTATGACTTCTACGTCCTCAACCAAGAACACAATGTAACCCTTCAAATCGGTGGATCTGACCAATGGGGGAACATGACAGCTGGTACTGAGTTGATGCGTCGTAAAGCAGATAAAACTGGTCATGTTATGACTGTGCCTTTGATCACAGATGCAACTGGTAAGAAATTCGGTAAATCAGAAGGCAATGCAGTCTGGCTCAATGCAGACAAAACATCTCCATACGAAATGTACCAATTCTGGATGAATGTGATGGATGCGGATGCTGTGCGCTTCTTGAAGATCTTCACATTCTTGTCACTTGATGAGATTGAAGAGATCCGCAAACAGTTTGAGGCTGCTCCTCATGAACGCTTGGCTCAAAAGATCTTGGCGCGTGAAGTGGTCACCCTTGTCCACGGCGAAGAAGCCTACAAGGAAGCCCTCAACATCACAGAACAACTCTTTGCAGGAAACATCAAAAACCTTTCTGTCAAAGAACTCAAACAAGGCCTTCGTGGTGTGCCAAACTACCAGGTACAAGCAGAAGACAACCTCAACATTGTTGAACTCTTGGTCACAGCTGGTGTGGTAAATTCTAAACGCCAAGCCCGCGAAGATGTTCAAAATGGTGCTATCTACGTTAACGGCGAACGCATCCAAGACCTTGACTATGTCTTGAGCGATAGCGATAAATTAGAAAACGAATTGACCGTTATCCGTCGCGGTAAGAAAAAATACTTTGTTTTGACTTATTAAGAAAGAAGACCTCTGAAACTATAACTTTCAGAGGTTTTTTGGTACACTAGAACTATCATGACAATCAAACCAAAATTACAACGATTTCAGACAGCCACTGCTTTTGCCTGTCCCATCTGTCAATTGGACCTAGAACTTGTGGGGACCAGTTTTAAATGTCCCAAGGGCCATTCTTTTGATTTGGCGAAATTTGGCTATGTCAACCTGGCACCTCAGATCAAGCAATCGAAGGACTATGACAAAGAAAATTTCCAGAATCGCCAGCTAATCTTGGAAGCAGGTTTTTATGAGCCGATTCTAACAGCGATCGGACAAAAAATTCCGACCAGTGATGCCAAGATTCTAGATATCGGTTGTGGAGAAGGCTATTACTCCCGAAAGTTACAAGAAGCTTATCCCGAAGCTACTTTCTATGCCTTTGATCTTTCAAAGGAATCTGTGCAACTAGCTGCCAAGAGTGATGCTAGCTGGAAGGTCAATTGGTTTGTAGGAGACTTGGCTCATCTACCCATTCAATCCAAGAGTATGGAGGTCATTTTGGACATCTTCTCCCCGGCTAATTACGCTGAATTTGAGCGTGTCTTAAAGGCTGAAGGGGTCATCATTAAGGTCGTTCCAACCTCTTCTCATCTGAAAGAAATTCGTCAGTTGGCCCAAGATCAATTGACCAAGCAGTCCTACTCCAACCAGAAAATTTTGGAGCACTTTGAAGACCACTGCCAGATCCTCTCATCCGAAACGGTCAGCCTCACCAAGAGTTTAACTCCTGAAGAACGCCAAGCGCTCCTCGCCATGACCCCTCTTCTATTTCACGTTGACCAAGAAAAAATCGACTGGACCCAACTCACAGAAATCACCATTGAAGCTGAGCTGCTGGTTGGGAAAATCAAGATACAAAGGACTTAAAATGAAAAGTAAAAAGGCTGAGACAAATCGTCTCAGCCTTTTACTCATCTTCTGCCTGCTCTGTCATGACTTGTAAGCACTTTTTAAATCCTTTTGGCTATTTGTGCGATTTTTTCGAGTTCTTCTTTCCGTTGACGATCACTCATATACTCCACTCGTGTAACTTGTGTCACTTTAACCGGTTTAATACCACAGGGTTTCAGGATTTGAGATTTTAGAACCTTTGAGTAGTCTTGAGAAAAAGGAAGAAAAATTTTTGGCGTATTATGCGTCGTAATGATCCACGCTTTTCCATCTAGTTGCCCCACCGGACCTCGAGGTCCATTCTGATAAGCAAAACCTGCAACAAAAACACGATCAATAAAACCTTTTAAAATAGCTGGCATTCCACTCCACCAAGTAGGGAAAATAAAAATCAACTGATCCGCCCAACTCAATAAATCTCTATACGGTTTCATGTCTTCATTATGCTGTAAATCTCTCCTTTTATGCCTTTCATCAAAACGTAAAACCGGATCAAAGTTTTCTTTATATAAGACTACTATTTTGACCTCATGCTCTGGTGCTAAATGCTTTTGCACAGTTTGAAGGATTGATGCATTATAACTTGTTTCATTCGGATGTGAATAGATTATTAAAACATTCATCAGCTATCTCCTTTTATATAAATATCAAGCATCGTTCTGACGGTCTTTTGAACATCATTTTCTTTAAAGCTTTCTCCAACGGGACTCCTTACCAATAGAGCCAAACCAGCAATAAAACTCCAAAAATGGATCAAAATTTCTGCGTCACTACTAGAAAGATTTTCCTCATCTTTAAGTCTTAACGCTACCGACTTAAAATGTTCAAATCCTGGTAAAGAGGAGTTGACTGAAATAGTTTCCTGAGATAACTCCAAATAGTTATATGGAAATTTAATAAATAACGCTTCAAATAGATAGGTTTCCTCTTGGGCAAACCTTACAAAGTTACAGCCCATCAGAGTTAGTTGAGTTCTTGCATCTATGGAAGTATCAATCCCTTGTATCATATCTTTCAAAAAGAACATTGATAAGTGTTCCATAACCACTTGAATATATCTATCTTTACTTCCAAAATGCTTATAGGGAGCTCCATGAGTCACCCCACATTTTTGAGCTATTGTACGCATAGACATCCGGTCAATCCCGTTAGTTCTGATTTCTTCAATGCCGACCAAAATTAACTTTTCTTTCAGTTCTTCCGTATTCCGTTTCATTTGATCACCTTTCCTTATCAAAGTATACGCCGTCTACTTTTTATAAAGTATACACTGTCTACTTATATTTGTCAAATAAAAAAATACTCAAAAGTTAGCTTCATAGTCTCTGACCTTCTGTTATGTACTCACCTAAGGAAAGTTTCTAAGAAGACGTTGTCTTCAATCAAAAGGCTGAGACAAATTGTCTCAGCCTTTTACTCATCTTCTGCCTGCTCTGTCATGACTTGTAAGCGATAGGTTTTAGGCGATTTTCCACAGAGTTTACGGAAAACCTTGTAGAAATAGCCCACATTGCTGTAACCGACTTTATAGCAGATATCTTCAATGCTGTCATTGGTCGATAAGAGGAGCTGCTGGGCAGCCTTAATCCGCTGTTTGTTGAGGAGTTCTGCGAACGTTGCATTGGTTTCTCGTTTAATCAATTGGCCTAAATAGACTGGATTGATAAAGAGAGCCTGACTGATGTCCTTGAGTGACAGCTCTTTTTGGTAATCACGGCTAATCACTTGGAGGACGCTCGCTACATTTTCGTTCATCCGATAGTGGGATAAGAAACGGGACAACTCTTCCTGGATAAAGCTAATCATCTCGCTAAAGGTAGCAGCTTCTTGGACTTTCTTGACCACATCGGCCAAATCATCTCCTTGCAGGTATTCAAATAAATGAAAGACATCCATCAAAAATTGGATAAAGAGTTGCTTGGTCAGCGAAACCTTAGGTGTCTTCTCAAGGATCATTTTTTCCAACCAATCCAGTTCTTCTAAGATCTGTTGGATATTTCCTTGCATGATCACCCGGTAGGCCGGCTCGTAGTAATGAAAGACCTCTTCATCTTGATTGAGAGGGGTCGCTCCATAAAAGAGGCTTCGCTCCACTAGGTCCTTAAATTGATGAAAGTGCTCCTTATAAGGCGGCTCAAAGGCCTTCTCAATCATAGCTTCTTCTTCTTGATCTGAGATAAAGAGTTGAAGATTTTGCCCGAGAACTTGGTAAGACGAGCTGATAAAGCCTTTTTTCTCCTTAGCAACCCCAATCCACAGCGAATTCCGGCCTGCGATGTACCGACAAAACTCTTCCTCAGAGATATCATCGTGAATCAAGCGGTTGGCCAACTCTTGGCTAGGTTGCTGGATTTGGTGCTGAATTTTTTCTAGGATATTGCCCATCTCCACCTTATTGACAGGTTTGAGCAGGTAGTCTGCCACGCGCAAATTGAGGGCTGTCTTGACATATTCAAAATCCTGATAGCCTGACATAATGATAAAAGCAGCATCTGGGATCAAATCCTTCATCTCAGCAATCATCTGAAGTCCGGTCTTTCCAGGCATATTGACATCCGTGATCACCACATCCACTGGATGTTCTCGCACATAATCAAGGGCCTGATCGGCATCTTCTGCAGTTGCGACCACTTCCATATTCCAGTGGTCAAAGGGGATTAATTTTTTTAACCCTTCTGTAATCATATACTCATCGTCTACTAATAAGACTTTGTACATTCTGTCTCCTTTATTCATCTTGAATGGTTATCGTATAGGTCACTCCATGGTGAGGTTGGGAGAAGACTTGGATATGGTAGCGATCTCCAAAATAGAGTAGCATGCGTTCATGGACATTGACAATTCCGATGGACTGCCGGCCACTCTTTTCTTCGATTTCTGAGCGTGGATTGCGATTGGCTAGTATCTCTTGAATTTTTTCTAGCTGTTCTTCTTCCATCCCTCGCCCATTATCACTGATCAGGATCATGACTTGCCCTTCTCCTTGCAAGACTTTGACACTAATCACATTGTCCTTGCGTTTGTGATCCACTCCATGTGCAAAATAGTTCTCGACCAAAGGCTGGATGGTGAATTTGGGAATCTTCATCTTTTCCAAACCTGGATCGATCTTAAAGCCATAGGCAATCGATTTTGGATAACGCACCATGCAGAGGTAGCTGTATTTGCGGCAAAATTCGAGCTCATTTTCAACTGTCGTCACTCGCTCATCTGAGATATTATTACGCAAGAGACTACTAAACTCATAGATAATATCACCCAACTCTTCTTGCTCTTGCATGACGGCGTACATCCGGATAAATTCCAGCGTATTGTACATGAAATGGGGATTAATCTGGGCTTGTAGCGCCCGCATATTGGCATCTTTTTGGCTGAGCTGCAGCTGATAGATATCCCGAATATTCTTATCCATATTGTCTAACATGGTATTGATCATATTACCAATAACCAGCAGTTCTTGGTCCTTGGTCGAGGTATCAATCCGTCGTTCACTATCGCCTTGACTGATCTGATTCATGGTATCGACCAAATCGAGGACTTGACGCCGGTAATTTTTGAAAATCTGACCTAATAACAAGTAAAGGATCAAGAAAATCAGGAAAGCAATGGAGAGAAAAGTGGTCAGGTTAGCTAGACCCTTTTTGACCAGATAACTTTTAGAAACAGCTACATCCACCTTGTAGCCATAGATCGTGCTACGGGTTTGCCATTTAACATCTTTTGATTGTCCCTTATCCCCTTCATGGTACATCTCTTTCCCAAAGGGAGTGAAGATCCGTACAGCGACCGGAAGATCGCCTCTGGCATTATCAATCGCTGCCGTCAAAATTTCTTGGTCCAAGGTCATATAAGCAATCCCAACTCCAGCACCCGTAGTCGGATCTGTCAAAGGAACCGGAATGGCTGTCGCAGGAGCCTTGTAATGGTCCGCCGATACTTGCTTGCCTCCCTTTGATTGCCGAGTAGAGACAAATACCGTCTTGTAATCAGACAAGGTTACATCGATGCCCTCTATGTTTTTATTGCTCAAATAGAGGCTGTCAATATTCTTATGTAGGGACAATTGGATATAAGAAGGGAATTGGGCATTCAATCTCCAAGTCTCATACTCCGATGGTGACAAGGTAAAATAGCGATAAACTCCTTCTAATTTTGCAGGGTTTTCAACGAGGCTACGACCTTCTTGTGTGACCCGTTGATAAGAGGTCTCAAGATCCGTCACTACTTCGGTCAAGACCCGTTGAGCGATCCGGTCGGCTTCAGCTTGCTGGTTTTTCCAAGAGATCCCCGCGACAACCAGACCCATAATGGTCAAAATGACTACCATGACATAGGCGTAGAATTTTAAAAGCGTACTTAACCAGATTTTTTTCATCGTTAGGATACCAATTTTTCGTGGATGTTTTGATAGACAGGGTCAAAGATATCATTGACAAAGAAATGCCATACACCGATCAAGACGAAAAAGAGAAGGGCTGGCATATAGTAGCTAATGACCCCAAGTAGCGCTGTTCCAAGGATGAGCTTCAGAACCGGACGAATATCCAGCAACATTCCGATCAAACTGAGCTTGATACTATTGGCATAAGAGAGATCGAAATGAACTTGTAATTTCAAATAAACGGCGTAAGCTAGAGGCGCAACCAAGAGGAAAACCAGATTAAACAAGAGAACCAAAATTTGGAAGAAATTCAAGTGAGGGATCTGGATCATGAGGTACATGCCATAAAGGAGAACTCCTTCAATGGCAAAGAAGGTGTAAAAGACTTGATTAGCCGGGCGTAGATTTTCTTTGAAGAGTTCCCAAGCGCGTGACCAATGATAGTCCTTGTAGGTCATGCCATTTTCCGCATAGAGGCTCATGATAGTGGCACTAGCCGGTCCTACTCCTAGCAGAACACCCCCACAGATCGTCAAGACCCAAAAAATCCCTGTTACCAGCATAGCAACATAGACTCTCGTAAAAATGAACTCGATGATTTTTCCCATCATTCAGCCTCTTTTCCAATTAGTGATTCTATTATACCATAAAAATAAAACGCTTTCCCCCTATTTGCATTGGTAAATTGAAATATTGATTTTCATTTACAGTTCTATTTTCATAAAGACATGAAAAGGCTCTGGAGATCCCTCCAAAGCCTTTTCGCACTACCTGTTCTTATTTTTTAGAAGCAAGGAATTCGTCGTATTGTTTTTGCATTTCATCAAGTACTTTTTGGTAAGCACCTTCTGATTTCAATTTTTCAAGCATCTTAGGAACTTCTACTTCAGGATCCACAGTACCAGTATTGATCGCACCTGCGAATTGGTTCAAAGTATTTGTAAGAGCAGTGATTTCTGATTTCACTTTATCTGTGTTAAAGATGAAGCCAAGTGCTGGAGATTCTTTTGCAGTTTCCAAGTCTTTCTTAGATTGTGCAATTTGTTCATCTGTTACGTTTTCGTTGATGTAAAGAATCCAGTTGTTACCAGTGTTCCATCCAGACATGTGAGTGTTTCCGTTGTAGCCATCCAAGACTTTGACACGGTTTTCTTTGCCGGGAACTTTTTCCCAGTTCTTGCCTTCTGGTCCATAAACAAGGCCGTTCAAGAGTTCTGGATCAGTGTTCAAGAGGTTCAACACTTCCATTGCTTTTTCTTTGTTCTTAGAGTTGTTTGAGATAACAAAGTTAGCTACTTGAGTAGTATTGTTCTTCTTGTACAGTTCAGTAAATGGTTTGATTTCGATCTTACGGTTTGCTACACGAGAAAGCAAGCTGTTACCGTAGTCAGCTGGTCCTACTGTTTCTTCACGAACCAACCATGTATCTTGAGAAAGATCATAACCAGTGTCGCTCGTTGCTACGTCTTTTGGAATGTATCCTGCTTCGTAGTATTTGTGAAGAGTCTTCAAGTTTTCTACATAACGTGGAATTGTGTAACGGTCAACGATCTTAGTGGTGTCACCTTTCAAGTCAACAACGAATGGAAGTCCATCAACAGCCACATAGTCGAAGTCATCTGAAGGTCCACCGTAGCTCTTGTTCATTGCAAATGGAACAACGTTTGGATCTTTTTCTTTAATGGCTTTTAAGACTGGTTCAAGAGAAGCATAGTCTTTCACGTTTGAGACATCGATACCATATTTTTCAAGAAGTGGTCCGTTAAAAGCAAAGTTTTGAGAAGATGCAACGTTAGCTGCTACTGGAACAGCATAGATCTTGCCGTTTACAGTGTTCCCTTTGATGTAAGCTGGGTCAAGTGCTTTGTAAAGGTCTTTTCCTTCTTTCTTGTACAATTCTGTCAAGTCAGCATAGGCACCTTTTTGAGCGTTGATCACGTAGTTATTAGCAAAGGCAATATCATAGTTTTCACCAGATGAGATGATAACGTTCATTTTTTGTGCGTAGTCACCCCAACCAAGATATTGGATATCCAATTTTGCGCCAACTTTCTTTTCAATGATCTTGTTGGCATTTTTAAGAAGAACATCCAAGTTATCTGGTTTGTCACCGATTTGGTACATCTTGATGATTGGTTTACCGTCTTCAGTTGTTGCAGACTTCTTGTTATTACCTGTAAGGTTTCCACAAGCAGCAAGAGTAGCTCCAAGAGCGATGACACTAGCAGATGCTAACGCATATTTTTTCCAATTTTTCATAAGAAAAATCTCCTTTATGTTATTTTCTTTTTAGACTAAGTTATGAGTTGAAAATCCTGTTGATTTTCAATGAACGATGTTATTCTTTCACACCACCGATGGTCAAGCCTTTTACAAAGTAGCGTTGGAAGAATGGATAGAGAATGGCGATTGGCACTGTTGCCACAACCACCATGGCCATACGTCCTGTTTCCCGTGGGATGGATTGTACAGCTCCTGCCAATTGGCCGGATACCCCGACGTTTTTAGCGATGTAATCCATATTGTTTTGGATTTGCATCAAGAGGTATTGCAATGGGTAAAGGTTGTCACTCTTAATATAGAGGAGGGCGTTGAACCAGTCGTTCCAGAACCCTAAAGCAGTGAACAAACTGATAGTTGCAATCCCTGGTAGTGACAATGGCAAGCAGATTTGGAAGAAGATCCGTGTTTCACTTGCCCCATCGATCCGAGCGGATTCAAGGATAGCTTCTGGAATGGTCCGTTTAAAGAAGGTCCGCATCAAGATGATGTTAAATGGACTGAGCAACATTGGGATAATCAAAGCCCCGATGGTATCACCTAACTGCAAGAGTTGAGTGGTCACAATGTAGCTTGGGACCAACCCTGCACTAAACAGCATACTAAGGAGTGAAAATACGGTAAAGAACTTGCGGTATTTAAAGGTACTCCGTGAGATAGCGTAAGCATAGGTTGTGGTGATAAAGACATTACATGCTGTTCCCACAATGGTCACAAACAAGGTAATGAAGAGGGCTTGCAAGATTTTGTCTTTGAACTGTACCAAGAAGAGGTAACCATCAAATCCAAATTTTGCTGGCCAGAATTGGAAGCCATGGACTGCCAAACTTTGTTCGTCTGTCAAAGAAATCATGACAACGAAGATGAAGGGAAGCACACAGGTCAAGCCGACCAAGGTCAACAACAAGGTAAAGAAGAAGTTGCTCTTCTTACTGAAAGAATGGATCCCGACATTATCAATTTTTTCTTTTTGAATGGTTGATTTTTTCATACGATCCTCCTTTCTAGAAGAGAGCGGCATTCTTATCAATGCGACGGGCAATGATATTTGAGATTAACACAAGAACCAGACCGACTACCGATTGGTAAAGACCGGCTGCTGCTGTCATCCCGATATCCCCTGACTTGGTCAAACCGTTGTAGACATAAACATCAATAACGTTGGTCACACTATAGAGTGCTCCAGCATTATGCGGGATTTGGTAGAAAAGACCGAAGTCTGCGCGGAAGATATTTCCGACTGCAAGAATGGTCAAGACCGTAATCAAGGAAGACAACTGAGGAATGGTGATGTTGCGAATGCGTTGCCACTTAGACGCACCATCCACGGTCGCTGCTTCATAGTAAGTTGGGTCAATTCCCATGATGGTTGCATAGTACATGACACTGCTATAACCAAAGCCTTTCCAGATTCCTAAGAAGAGGAGAAGCGCTGGCCAGATCCACAATTCCGAATAGAAATTGATGGCTTTCATACCAAATGAAGTTAAGATGTGGTTGACCAATCCTTTGTCCACGTTAAGGAAGGCATCGGTGAAGAAGCTGATGATAACCCATGATAGGAAGTATGGAAAGAGCATGGAGGTTTGAAGCACCTTGACCACTCTTTTTGATCTCAACTCACTAAAGATGATGGCGATCCCAACGGAAACAATCAATCCTAAGAAGATGAATCCTAAGTTGTACAATACCGTGTTTCTTGTAATAATGTAGGCATCTTTGGAACTAAAGAGGAATTTGAAGTTGTCAAAGCCAACCCACTTACTCTTCATGACACTGTCAATGAAGCCCTCTCCCGTAATATGATAGTCCTTAAATGCTACGATATTCCCAAAAACCGGAATATAGAAGAATAAGATTAACCACGCCGCACCAGGTAAGACCATTAAAAGAAAAATGAAATTTTCTCTCAGAGTCCTTACAAACTTTTTCATTTAACTCCCCCCTTTGAGCCTTGAGCGTGTTTATTTGCTTTGGTAGCGTTTACATTACCTATTATAAGATAGCCCTTTTATATTTTCAAACTCCAAATTATAGAAAAAATTCTACAAATTTATGACATAGCTTTAAAAAAGAGTAGAAAAGGGTGGTCGTAAACACAGCTTCTCTTCTACTCCTATCGACCGTGGCTGAGACTTCTGTCATTCAACTCGGAATTTTTTACGTTGTATAAATGGTTGAAGCTGTCGCAATGGTATGCCATTGATTAGCTGTTGTAGCTGCGAAGTCCTGATCCCTGTAGAAATCGTTGAATGGCAAGATCTCTACTTCTAGTTCATCGATACGTGTGATGGAACCAGCTAGATAGCCTTCAATCCGGCTTTCAGCTCGCTTGATCCGTTGCAAGAGTCCACCCATACGAATATCTACGGTATCCAAGCCAAATACCTTGTTTTCTTTCAACCATTGGTAGCTAAAGAGAGCATGGTAGTGTTCAATTTGGCTTCTAAGGTTTGGCAATTCTTCCCGAGCGATTTGTTGCAAGCTCTCTTTATCACCTGCGTGATAAGCCTCACGGATGCGTCGACCTACGTCCACTTTGCTACTTAAAATAGCATTCAACTGAGCTTGGGTCTCAAAGAGATAGGCGTAGACGCCCGCTTTTTCTTTAATGTCAGAAAGAATCTCAGCCGCATGGGCAAAGTGAGGCTTGTCCTGTTCAGGAGTCATGTGCTTGTCAAGAATTGGGCAGAGAACATCCTGATAAAAGACATAGCGGTTGGGATTGAGTCCACTGAGATTACCTGGTAGATCTGGTAAGAGGTTGGCCAGATCCAGCTGCATAAAGTCCTCAACTGATAGACCAGTATTGGTCTTGAAGTGATCTGACAGACGCTCTAAATCATTGCGATAGCTGAGTTCTGCCCAGATTTGTAAGCTTGGGAGGATCGAGAACTGGGCTGTTTCCCCACCATTGTCCCCCCAACCAGTCACAATGACTTCTTTGATCTGGTTGGCACGGCAAGCTTTGTTGGCTTCAAGAGCGATAAGGCGACTGAAATGGTTGTGGGGCGTAAAACCAATCCATTTCCAGGCACCACCTGCAAAGGCGATATCCTGGCTAATCTTGTGGTGATTACGGAAGTTTCGGTTGTATTTTTCCTCGCTATCTTGATAATAATCCCAGTAAACCAAGGTGACACGGTCTTTGAGACGGTCTAGGTAAACACGCGTTTCCTCTGGAATTTCTACCTCACGGTCGTACTGGCCATCTGCTGACATGAGCTTAAAGAACATATCGCTCCACATCTGGCAGTGGAAACCATACTTGTCCGCAATATCCAAGACGCGCTCCAAGTGTTGGCACATGAGAAGACTCCGATCCACCACACCGTTCAAGATGAGGTAGCGTCCCAAACCAACTAGGTGAGCTTCATCCATCCCGATGTTGACCTTGCGAGTTTGTAATTTAGATAACGTCGCAAACATGCCGTCAATCAGGTCATAAACTTTTTCTTCACCGATAAGGAGAATGTCCTCTACATCGCGGAGTTCCTGCACTTCTTTGACACCCCATTTGACAAAGGCTGACAAGTGGGCCAAGGTTTGGATGCATGGGACAAAGGTCATGTTAAACCGCTGGGCATAGGCTTCAATTTCCTGTAACTCTTCAGCTGAGTATGCTCCACGGAAATAACCAAAGTAAGGTTGCCCCTCAATCTGATAGGTGTCTTCCATATAGAGCTCAAAGGTTGAATAACCCATGAGAGACAAGACTTCAATCATCTGCTTGGCTGATGCGACATTGAGCACGGCATTGCGTGAACAGTCCGCCATATAGGCCAAATCTTCATAAGCCGCCTGCTCCTCAATCTCTACCTTGTCTCCTTCTGCTAAAGCTGTTGCCAGCACAGACAAGGCACGATAAAGCTGGTGAGGTTTGCGGTAGGTCAGTTGATACTGCCCCTTCTCACCCTTGATAGAGATGGAAGCTTGGTCAGACTGAGCGACTGCTACCTCTACATCCGGTAGAGAGATGTGATTTTGGAGCAACTCTAAAGCTTGCGCTTGTTTACTGCTGATTCCGGTAAAAGTCACCATTGGTTTTCCTCCTGTAACCAGTTCACAAGGGCACCGTAGAGATTGGCATCTGCCTGATAAGTGCAAGCTTGAATCACTGGAGCGATGGTATATTCTTCATATCTGTCCACAAAAGTATCTACTGCTTTTTGAACCCCTCTGATAAAATCTGGATTCTGACTGATTGAGCCACCTAGGCTAATGACATCTGGGTCAATGAGATACTGGATATTGAGCAGTCCTTGAGCAAGATTACGATTCATCCGATCAATGGCTTCCTGGCAAAGGACATTGCCGGCTGCCGCCTCTTGGTAGACCTTACGTCCATCCCAGTCAGACTGACCTGATTTTTCAATCACATAGCGAACCATGTTTCCTGTAGAAGCGAGTTGTGACCAGTTGTTGAGCTTTTCTGCAGGCTCGATGGTTGTCATATAGCCAAACTCACCGCCCAAACCATGACGTCCACGGTGAAGCTTACCATTGATAATCATGGCTCCACCGATTCCTGTACCAATCACGACACAGGCTGCATTTTCAATCTCAGGATGCGCCAGCAATTCACTCAGTCCAACACAGTTGGCATCATTTTCTAGATGGACAGGTAGCTTGTGATGAGAAAGAGCCTCATACCATGAAAAACCATGGATGTAAGGAATTGCACTGATCCCTTCAATCACTCCTGTTTCTTGATGAACGGCTCCTGGCACACTCATGGCAATCCCACGGTAGTCACGTTCTGACAATCGCTGGTCCAGCCAAGCCAGCAAATCTTCTAAAGTTTCTGGCGTTGGGGTGCTGGCCTTATCTAAAATCTTTCCATCCGGAGTGAGACTAGCAAACTTAATCCCAGTCCCTCCGATATCAATCGTTGCAATGGTCATTGCTTTTACCTGTAAAAAGGAGCGAGTCAGCAGTTGGTTCTTACTTTTTCGCTCCTCCTTTCCTTTTATTGTTTCTTCAGCTGCAACCAGCTAGACTTCTTCTTTTTTAATCCATTCTGTCCGGATTTCTTGCGGTGCCAATAAACCTGTATGAACCGGATACGGTTGTTCCAGAAGATCGACAACCGTTTGTTGTCCTTCTGACACGCGCACATTTTCTTGGCTCATATTGTAATAGCGAAGGATGTAACCTTCTTCATTTTCTGCTACCTTAAAGGCTGTTGGACAAACCTGAGGATGTGTCAAGGCTGTATGCTTGAGTAAGCTACCAGATGCTGCTACACTTCCTTCTTGTTTTTCAACTTGAAGGCTGGTCATCGGTGTCTGCAAAGCTTTCGCTCGGCGATAAGCGGAGAAGCGCCCCTGAGCTTGATGACATTCTACTGCATACTCCACCTCAAAGTCCCGCAAGCATTGTGCCTCTGGTGTTGGGAAATAGCCCCAGTCACCAAGTTCACCGGAAGCCCGGAGAAGGGTTACAGCTATCGTATCGTCTCCAAGGATTTCATATTCATGCAATCCTTTGTTGGCAACGGTCACTCCTTTAACGTCATCATACAAGCTGACGAAAGCTTGCTGGTGTTGAGGATTTTCAGGATTTTCCCAAGAAGCAGCCGGTTTATTTGGCCGTGTGACCACCTCATAGATACTTTCAGAATCGTTGCTTGGACGTGTATTGTGAGTCTTGACCAAGAGACGGATACGGTGATCCTTAGCTGTATTGGTGAAGCGCGTCTTGAAGCGAATTTGCGGATCATCTACAAAGATGGTCATCTCCGTTTCAAGAGGGATGGTTGTCAGCTCTTCTGAGCGACTTGCCTTGCGGTTCATAAACTCGATAATACCTCTTTGTTCCGCATCCAATTGTTCATCCGCGCTAACCGGGATCGTCAAGTCATGCTTGAGCAAGATTTTGGCATAGCGAGCATTGTTTTCCAAGACCTCATAAGCTGTTAACTCCGCATAGATCGGCTCTGTTCCTTTTGGTTGGAAGTAGATATATTCATTTCCGATATCCCCACGATCTTCAAAGCGAAGGAAATCCTCATAAGCCTCATTGGTCGTTTTATCATAGAGGGTCAAGCCATCATCGATACTAAGGGTTACAAATGGCGTATCAATCACCCCATTTTGGAACAGACCATCATAATGAGGTGCTTTGCCTTCTAAGAGCTGGAAGGTGGTCCAAGAAAGAGGCGCTAGGTGAACTGGAACCGTCACGCGCACTTGACGTGCAATATAGGGTTGACGGAATTTATCCTTAGGCAGGGTATAGCCAAAGCTTGCTCCCAAGTCCTCAATCTCTGCTTCTACAAGATGCCCATCTAAATCTTCTACGTGGTAGTCTGGCAAGCTCAAAGCGGCCATTTTCTTGAAGCCTTCTGTCGGATGCAATTCCTTAAATGGACAAACTGCTACATCGACAATCGTGCTGACGGTGTCCACCTTATTATGCAAGCCAGTATTGACGACCGTAAAGAGGTGCTCACTCTGTGCTTTTTGAGTCGCTAGTTTACCCTTCCATTCGTTCAGAAGGTTGGTCTTGACAAAGTTTCCGACTTGATTGACCTTGGCAAAACGAACTTCCATTTCACGGTGAACATCATCCACACTACATCCACAAATACTATCGTGTGGCGCATTTTGTAAGAGTGTCTTCCAGGCATAGGTCAATTGATCCTTGTGGTTGTGTCCACCAGTAATGATGGTCAAAGGTTCCACCACTTGCTCGAGCAAGTTGCTGTTTTCTTGGAAGGCTTGCTTGAGATAAATCCGAGAGGAAGACGTATTTGCCAGTGTGTACCAACCATCGGTTTCCTGACTGGTCAATTCTCCCGTAACCGTAGATAGTTGTTCAGGAAGCGCACTTTCCACTGCTTGCACATATTCATCAAAGGAGCTATGAATAAAGGTCACGTCAGGGAAGAGCTCATTGGCCACACGAATAGCTTCACTCAAGTTTCGTTGAACCGGTTGGTGGTCGCAGCCGTTCATCATCAACCATTGGTTGGTTGAGGCATAGTCACGAACATCTGCCAATTTTTGTTTCCAGAAAGCCAAAGCTTCATCTTTATCCACTGGAATTTCGTTCCCGTTACTGTACCAGTTGGCAAAGAGAATACCCAGCACACGACTACCATCCGCCCCTTGCCAGTACATTTCAGAAAATTGAGAGGTAAACTGCTCATCTTCGAGGACTTGGTTGTCAAATCCGATTGGTTTGACTCCACGACCAAAGGCTGCTACGTGGATACCTGATTTTTGAAGAATTTGAGGGGCTTGCCCCATATTTCCAAAGGTATCTGGGAAGTAACCAATTTGAGTTGATTTGCCCCATTTGGCGCATTCAGCTTGTCCAATCAAGGTATTGCGGACGTTGGCTTCACTGGAGATCAAGTAATCATCCTGCAAAATGTAGAAGGGACCAATCTTGAGCTTGCCCTCGTCGATATAACGTTGCACCTTGTCGCGGTTTTCAGGGCGAATTTCTAAATAGTCATCGAGAACAATGGTTTGGCCATCCAAGTGGAAACTTTTGAATTCAGGGTCATTTTCAAAAAGATCAAAGAGATTGTCAAACAGTTCCACCAATTGCATCCGGTGACTTTCAAACGGTAAATACCACTCACGATCCCAGTGGCTATGAGAGATGATATGTACAACAACATTTTCCATGAGTAAAACCTCATTCTAACTTAAATTTAAAGATATATTTGTGATTCTAACAAGAATCAGTGAAGCTAAAGCGTGCTCCTTATACTCAATGAAAATCAAAGAGCAAACTAGGAAGCTAGCCGCAGGTTGCTCAAAGCACTGCTTTGAGGTTGTAGATAGAACTGACGAAGTCAGTAACATATATACGGCAAGGCGAAGCTGACGTGGTTTGAAGAGATTTTCGAAGAGTATTAGCGAATATCCAAGTAATCCAAGACTAATTCGCAGAACATCATGTTGGCCCAAGAGAACCATTCACGCGAGTATTTGGTTGGATCATCTACATGGAAACTTTCGTGCATGACACCCGTGCCTCCATCGCAGGCAACCAACTGGTCCAGCAACTGTTTTTTCTCAGCTTTATCATTTGTTGTCAATCCTTGAATAGAAAGGGCAATCGGCCAGATATAGCGATAGAAGGTATGAGAACTTCCGAGTCCACTTGCGTACTTCCCTTCATAGAAGTAAGGATTCTCAGAACTCAAAATCGTCCGACGAGTGGCTTGGTAGACTTCGTCGTCGATGGCGCAGTAGCCCAGATAGGGAGCCGCCAACAAACTTGGTACGTTAGGGTCATCCATGATGCTAACATTTCCCAAACCGTCTACCTCAAAGGCATAGATTTTCTCGCCCTTGCTGTTAGTCGTGTAGGCGTAGTTTTCGATCCCTTCTTGAATCTCCGCTTGCAGGCGTTTGGCATCTGCAATGATACTCTCACTATCAGCTAGATTCAATGCTGCAAAGATTTCTTGGACATAACCCAAAACAACTACTGCAAACATATTGGACGGAATCAAGTAGCTATACTGACAGCAGTCATCGCTTGGACGGAAAGCTGACCAGGTCATTCCTGTCACAGCGAAATCTGGCCCAAAACCGTCATTCACCAGCGTGTCTTCCTTACGATCTGTATCCCGAACAAAGCGATAGGGGGAATTCTTGTGGTCTTGTTCTACTGTCCAGAGATGAAGGATTTCCTTGGTCGCTGTAACAAAGGTTTCATCAAATTGGCTTGTCTCGCCAGTTTCCTTCCAAAGAAGATAAGCCAACTGCAAGGGATAGCACAGCGAATCCACCTCATACTTGCGCTCCCAAATCCAGCCATTCAAATCGGTGTGATCAGTCTCGTGATGGCCTTTCCAGTTCTCCTCAATATTAAAAGAGTTGGCATAGGGATCCTTGAGGATCAAGGTCATCTGGCGTTTGACCAAACCAGCAATGGTCTGGCGCAATTGGGGATCTCGTTTAGCCACATGAAGATAGGGCCTCAATTGAGCCGTTGAGTCACGCAGCCACATAGCTGGAATGTCCCCTGTTAACACAAAGGTTGAACCGTCTTCTAAAATTTCAACTGTATTGTCCAAAGTGTCTGTATAACAACGTTCAAAGACATCCACCCACTCAGGGTACTCCTTAGCTCGCTCAGCCACTTGATCCAACCATTCTCGCACAATTTCTTTTGAATAGGTCATTTATTTTCCTCACACGTATCGATTCTTTCCTATTCAGTATAAAAGATTTCAAAAGGGAAATACATACGCAAACTATAGCCCTTTTTCTACTAAATTTTCCATTTGATAAAAACGCTATCATATTTGACAACACTTTGATACAATGAAGAAAATACCACCGCGTATTCCATGAAAAATACAGATCATTTAAGGTTGATGAAGAAAAAGGAGACAAGATGCACACACATTGCCAAACCATCGATACCCGCTGGGGAAGCGATAATCATCCCCACTATTCCCACGGAAATACCCTCCCTTATACCGGAGTTCCTTTTGGGATGAACTACTTCCTTCCCCAGACGACACACGAACAAGGAGCTTGGTTTTTCAACCCCAATCTCCCTATTTTTCAGGGATTTCGCCTTACCCACCAGCCTAGTCCTTGGATAGGAGACTACGCTTGGTGCCTCATCACGCCCATCACAGGAGATATTACAAGTTCCGACCTCTTCCGTCGCCAAAGCAGTTATTCGATGAAAGAAGCCGTTTTCCAGCCACACTACCTTCGGATTTTTTCGGAACGTTATCAGATTCAAAGCGAGCTGGTTCCAAGCCGCTACGGGGCTGTCATGCGCTTTCGAGCACCAGAAAAGCTGACACTCTGCTTTCATGCAGCAAATGAACTAGAGGACTTGACCCTGACAGACCAAACCTGCCACTTCCGCATTCTGGATCAGGCCCATACCGCAGATACTTCCTACTATTTCTATCTCCAGTGGCAATTTAGCCAGCCGATCGAGAACGTCACTCACATCGATCAAGATCTTTTTCTGACCTTTGCTAGCAATGAAGTGACCGCCCAATTAGGAACTTCTTATCTGTCCCAAGACATGGCTCACAGTCATCTTCCCCACCTTTCCCTAGAGGAAGCTAAAAAAGAAACAGCCGATCAATGGAATCAGCTGCTAAAACGAATTGAAGTAAAAGAGGCCGGAGGGCGTGACCAAGCCTTTTTCGACCATTGCCTTTACCGACTCCTCCTTTTCCCTCAAACCTTTTATGAAACAGATACCGAGGGAAATGACTGGCACCTGGATGTCACTCATAATGAAATCAAACCAGGAAAAGCTTATACCAATATCGGATTTTGGGACCTCTTTCGGACCTCTTTTCCGCTCTTTAGCCTTGTCTACCCCGATTATTACCGTCACTTTCTCGAAGGATTTTTAAATACTTACAAGGATACTGGTTTTCTACCAAAATGGTTGGCTCCAGATGAACGAGGAATGATGCCAGGTACCCTCATCGATGGAGTCTTTGCGGATGCTGTCACAAAAGGGATCGCACCAGACCTACATGAAAACATGCTCACAGCTATGCTCCAGACGGCTCAAAAAACTGATCCTCATCAACATTTTGGTCGCCATGGCAATGAAAGCTACAAGGCCCTCGGCTACCTACCCGATGATTTTCACGAAAGTGTGAGCCATAGCCTAGATTATGCCTATAGTGATTTTTGCATTGCTACCGTTGCCAAGCAATTGGGGCATACCGAAACAGCCGCTCGGTATGCTGCTTCCAGCCTCTCCTACCGAACATTGTACGATGCCCAAACAGGCTTTATGAGAGCACGATCCACCAATGGGAACTTTAAAGAACCCTTCTCTCCTACCAGCTGGGGAGGAGATTATGCAGAATGCTCTGCAACTCAGGCTACTTTTGGAGCCTTACACGACCTCTCCGGTCTGATAGAGCTAATGGGCGGTAAAAAAGCCTTCACCCAACGACTGCTGGATCTGGCCAATCAAAAACCTCAATTTGATGTAAGAGGATATGGCTATGAAATCCACGAAATGAGTGAAATGGCCCAAGCCCCATTTGGGCAGATTGCCATCTCCAATCAACCCAGCTTTCACATTCCCTACCTCTTCCGTTACAGCCTTCATCCCGAATACACTAATCTCCTGATCCACCAGATTCGTTCCCAAGCTTTCCATCAAGATTTCCAAGCCTATCCAGGTGATGAAGACAACGGTAGCCTATCTGCTTGGTACATCTGGTCAGCCCTTGGACTCTATCCAACCTGTCCAGGAAAACCAATCTATGATCTAGGGCTCCCCCTCTTTAAAGAAGTCCTTCTCCATCTTCCCAAGCAAGAGCTCAAGATTTGCGCCAATTCACACACTGCAGGCGCCTATTTCATCCAAAAAGCCCTATTAGATGGCAAAGAGAAACAAGAGGTTTCCCATCAAGATCTCCTTGAAGCCCAATTGCTCCAGTTTGACCTTTCATGGCTCCCCCCACATGCATAAGAAAAAGAGAGTGGGACAGAAATCGGTAATTCGTTAGAATTCGATTTCGTCGTCCCACCTCCGCACAGTTGAGTAG
>CAKPZX010000002.1 GCA_934215455.1 uncultured Streptococcus sp. | reverse complement strand
CAAGATGAATTGACCATCCAATTTGATGGCAATGAAATCGTCTACCCGCGCAATGAATGGTACAAGATTCGCTTAGCTTACGCCATGAGTATTCACAAATCGCAAGGAAGTGAGTTTCCGGTAGTGATTTTGCCCATTACCAATCAAAGCCACCGGATGTTGCAGCGCAATTTGATCTATACTGCCATCACGCGCTCTAAGAGCAAGCTGATTCTCTTAGGAGAATACAGCGCCTTTGATTACGCCACTAAAAATACCGGTACTGCCCGCAAGACCTACTTAGTGGAACGCTTCAAGGACCTGGACGGAGGCGAGGCAACCAAAGACTCTTCTTCATCCGTTGCCACCGCTTCTGCTACAGTCGAGTCTACACGAAGCAAGGAAGAAACTGTTGAAAGGAAGACTGAGCCTGATGAACCGACTGTTTATCGACTGACAGAAGACAATCTCCACACCATCTCTCCTATGATCGGACTGACTGAAGAAGAGATTGCAGCCTTTTTTGACATCAAAAAATACGACTAGTGAACAAACTAGTCGTTTTCTTTTTCTTCCACCAAAGGCAGCTCAGTATGATCGACGAAATTGGTCATGGTGACACCCAAGAGGCGGATTCCAGTATTTGTCGATTCAATTTCTTGAAAAATATGGCGAGCGGAACGATTGATCCGCTCAGCCTCTCGTGTTGGCTCCGTCAATGTCATTCGCTTGGTCAGGGTGGTGAAGTCTCCATAGCGCACCTTTAAAACCAAGGTTTTTCCTTGCTTGCCATGTTTTTCCAGCGATTGGGCCACCTTACTGGACAGATTGGCAATTTCTTCTAAAATATCATCTTCAGCATAGAGGAGCTTGCGGTAGGTCCGCTCTTTTCCGATCGACTTGCGGATGCGATGGCTCTTGACAGGGCTATTGTGAATGCCTCGCGCCTTACGAAAGAGATCATAGCCAAAGCGCCCAAACCGATCGATCAAGGTCATCTCCGGGATGGCTAAAAGATCCGCTCCAGTATAGACCCCCATTTCATGCAGCCGCTCCACTGTCTTCTTTCCTACCCCGTGAAATTTGGCAATGTCCATCTGGCTCAGGAAATCCTCAGCATCCTCCGGCAAGACCACCGTTAGGCCACGGGGTTTTTGGTAGTCACTTGCCATCTTGGCCAAAAACTTATTATAAGAGACACCCGCTGAAGCTGTGAGATGCAGCTCTTCCCAGATCGCATGCTGAATCAAGCGAGCGATTTTGACAGCTGATTTGCTCTGGATTTTATTTTCCGTCACATCTAGATAGGCTTCATCAATACTCATAGGCTCGATCAGATCTGTATAACGCTTGAAAATCTCACGAACCTGCTCGCCCACTTCTCTGTATTTCTCATAATTTCCAGAGATAAAAATCGCTTGGGGACAAAGGTCCAGAGCTTCTTTGGAACTCATGGCCGAGTGAATGCCATATTTCCTTGCTTCATAGTTACAGGTCGAGACCACACCTCTCCCTCCTGATTGACGAGGGTCCTGGCCAATTACGACAGGCTTGCCCTTTAAACTAGGGTTGTCTCTTTCTTCGACGGCAGCAAAAAACGCATCCATATCAATATGAATAATCTTGCGACTCGTATCATTCACCAATGGAAATATCAGCATTTTTCACCCTCCTTTTTTCTATTATAAGAAGAAAATTTTAGAATTGCAAAAATCGGCCCTTCCTAAAAACATGAAAATTGATGGAAATTCATGTTCATTTTCAAAAATGTAGTACAGTATCACAGAAGAGTTGAAACTGTATTATAAAAGAATCTGCTATTTTTCGCAATTTGTCTTTGTGTAACCGGTTTCTGTATGGTATACTACTATTGTAAGTGCAACAGATATAGTTGCTAGAAAGACAATAGAGGAAAATAAAAATGGTTGTTAAAACAGTCGTTGAAGCACAAGATATTTTTGACAAAGCCTGGGAAGGCTTCAAAGGTGAAGATTGGAAAGAAAAAGCAAGCGTTTCTCGCTTCGTTCAAGCTAACTACACACCTTATGATGGAGATGAAAGCTTCCTAGCTGGTCCAACTGAACGTTCTCTTCACATCAAGAAGATTGTTGAAGAAACAAAAGCTCATTACGAAGAAACTCGTTTCCCATACGATAACCGTCCAACATCTATCGCTGATATCGCAGCTGGATATATCGACAAAGAAAACGAATTGATCTTCGGTATCCAAAATGATGAATTGTTCAAATTGAACTTCATGCCTCGTGGTGGTATCCGTATGGCGGAAACTACTTTGAAAGAAAATGGATACGAACCAGATCCAGCAGTTCATGAAATCTTCACAAAATACGTTACAACTGTAAACGATGGTATCTTCCGTGCTTATACTACAAACATCCGTCGTGCCCGCCACGCTCACACTGTAACTGGTCTTCCAGATGCATACTCTCGTGGACGTATCATCGGGGTTTATGCACGTTTGGCTCTTTACGGTGCTGACTACTTGATGGCTGAAAAAGCAAACGACTGGAACTCTATTACTGAAATCGATGAAGAATCAATCCGTCTTCGTGAAGAAGTAAACCTTCAATACCAAGCACTTCAAGAAGTTGTTAAATTGGGTGACCTTTATGGTGTAGACGTACGTCGTCCTGCCTTCAATACAAAAGAAGCAATCCAATGGACAAACATCGCCTTCATGGCTGTCTGCCGTGTGATCAACGGTGCTGCTACTTCTCTTGGACGTGTGCCAATCGTTTTGGATATCTACGCTGAACGTGACTTGGCTCGTGGTACATTTACTGAATCAGAAATCCAAGAATTCGTTGACGATTTCGTTATGAAATTGCGTACTGTTAAATTTGCTCGTACAAAAGCTTACGACCAATTGTACTCAGGTGACCCAACCTTCATCACAACTTCTATGGCTGGTATGGGTAACGACGGACGTCACCGTGTTACGAAGATGGACTACCGTTTCTTGAACACTTTGGACAACATCGGTAACTCTCCAGAACCAAACTTGACAGTTCTTTGGACTGACAAATTGCCATATAGCTTCCGTCGCTACTGTATGCACATGAGCCACAAACACTCTTCTATCCAATACGAAGGTGTAACAACAATGGCCAAAGACGGATACGGTGAAATGAGCTGTATCTCATGTTGTGTATCTCCACTTGACCCAGAAAACGAAGAACAACGCCACAACATCCAATACTTCGGTGCTCGTGTTAACGTTCTTAAAGCTCTTCTTACTGGCTTGAACGGTGGTTACGACGATGTTCATAAAGACTACAAAGTATTTGACATCGATCCAATCCGTGACGAAGTTCTTGAATTCGAATCTGTTAAAGCAAACTTCGAAAAATCTCTTGACTGGTTGACTGACACTTACGTAGATGCTTTGAACATCATCCACTACATGACTGATAAGTACAACTACGAAGCAGTTCAAATGGCCTTCTTGCCAACTCACCAACGCGCTAACATGGGATTCGGTATCTGTGGATTTGCCAACACTGTTGATACATTGTCAGCAATCAAATACGCTACAGTTAAACCAATCCGTGACGAAGATGGCTACATCTACGACTACGAAACAATCGGTGAATACCCACGTTGGGGTGAAGATGACCCACGTTCAAACGAATTGGCAGAATGGTTGATTGAAGCTTACACTACTCGTCTTCGTAGCCACAAACTCTACAAAGATGCAGAAGCTACAGTTTCACTTCTTACAATCACTTCTAACGTTGCTTACTCTAAACAAACTGGTAACTCTCCAGTTCACAAAGGGGTATACCTCAACGAAGATGGTTCAGTGAACTTGTCTAAATTGGAATTCTTCTCACCAGGTGCTAACCCATCTAACAAAGCTAAAGGTGGATGGTTGCAAAACTTGAACTCACTTGCAAGCCTTGACTTCGGTTATGCAGCTGACGGTATCTCACTTACTACTCAAGTATCACCTCGTGCCCTTGGTAAGACTCACGACGAACAAGTTGACAACCTCGTAACTATCCTTGACGGATACTTCGAAAACGGTGGACAACACGTTAACTTGAACGTTATGGACTTGTCAGACGTTTACGAAAAGATCATGAGCGGTGAAGATGTTATCGTACGTATCTCTGGATACTGTGTAAACACTAAATACCTCACTCCAGAACAAAAAACTGAATTGACACAACGTGTCTTCCACGAAGTTCTTTCAATGGATGATGCCTTGAACTAAGATTCAAATAGATCCTAAAAAACCAGTCGGAAACGGCTGGTTTTTTCATCCCCATCGCAAGAGTATTCTGAATTTTGAAAGAGTTTAAGAGCTTACCGTATAGGGTTTGACAGCGCTTTCTCCAAGTGTTATAGTAGATCTGTAAATAAGATAGAAGGGGTGATCCTATGTTTTTAACATTTATTTTCGCTATTATTTGGCTCTTTATCCTGATTGCACTGATCTTTTTAGCAACCCTTCTCGTCCAGGATAGCACCGTGCAGCACCACCACCCGAGTTAGCGAATGATAAGCCTAAACAATAGCTATTCTAAACGAATTCAGAAAGGATAAGAAACAAACTAGAATTGTCAAATTTTAGTTCTGTCTCTCGTCCTTTTTTGCTATAATAGAAACAGATTATGTAGTAAGAAGGAAATTATGGAAGAGTCAAAACAGATCAACCAAGTGATCGACGTCCTGATGTTAGCTGGAACCCTCCTGATAGAGAGCGGTTCTGAGATTCACCGGGTCGAAGATACCATGATCCGGATCGCCCATTCACAGGGAATCGTCGATTGCAATGTTTTAGCGATGCCAGTCGCTATTTTCTTTTCAATTGAGAATGCCAATGTCACGCGCATGAAACGGATCTTGCGGACCAATTACAATATTGAAAAGGTCTGTGATGTCAATCAGATCTCTCGTCAACTCGTCTCTGGAGAGATCGATCTCGAGCAAGCCTACCAGGCCCTGAGCGAGTTGAAAATGAAGCGCGTTCCTTATACCAATCTCCAGTTGACCATTGCGGCAACTCTTAGTGCGCCTTTCTTCTCCATCATGTTTGGAGGAAATTTCTATGATGCGATTGGAGCGGGTATTGCGACTGTCTTTGCCTTTGCTTTTTCTCTTGTCGTTGAGAAATACGTTCGCATTCCTTTTGCCACTGCCTTTGCGGCTGCCTTTGTCTTTGGTTTTTTGGCCCATATCTGGACCCGCTATAGTGGTTTTCCTTCCAATACCGATCTCATTATCGCAGGCTGTGTCATGCCCTTCGTTCCTGGAATCGCTATGACCAATGCCGTCCGAGATCTCATGAATTACCACCTCAACTCTGGGATGAGCAAACTCTTTGAGACTCTCCTCATTACTCTTGCACTTGGTGCCGGTACAACCGTTGCCCTCGTCCTTATGAAATAAAATCATGAACCTAACTGAATTTTTAATCCAAGCGGTGGCGAGTTTGATTGCCATCATCACCTTTTTAATTGTCCTAAATGTGCAGCGCTCCATGTTGATTCCTGGAGGAATCCTCGGCATGGGCATCTGGCTACTTTACTATATCCTGAAAGGGCCTACCAATGTCATCGTTGCAACCTTTATCGCAGCCATTGTCGGCTCCTGTATCAGTCAGATTTTAAGTATCATTCTCAAGACGCCTGTCGTGGTCTTTATGTTGTCCATTCTCGCGCCCTTGGTTCCTGGATATATTTCCTATCGGACCACTTCCTTCTTTGTCAGTGGCCAATATCGCCAAGCAGTAACCAGCGTGACCCTGGTGGTTATTCTGGCCTTGGTGATCTCCATCGGGATGGCTAGCGGCTCTGTTGTCTTGAAACTCTACCATTCTTACCAACGCCATCAAAAAAGAAAAATGACCAATGCCAACTAGCATTGGTTTTTTCATAACTTAAAGGTATAATCGCTTGCATTTTCCCTTAAAAGGAATACAATGATAGTGAAAAAACAAATCCTTTAATGTATACGAGGTGCTGTATGATGATAAACAAGTATATCAAGTATCTTCCTTATATGATTCTAGGAGCCCTCTCCTCCTATCTATTAGCGACTGATTATGCCCGTAATTCATTTGACTTGTTCTATCTGACCTTGAACTTTATGATTGTGAACATCGCTATACTCGTCTTCTACGAAAAAGTTCTAAAAGATAGATGCAAAGAGCTCTTCACACGAATCATGAGCAACCCTAAAAAAGATAGCTAAGCATAAGATCTGAAAAGTCATCTGAGGATGGCTTTTTTTATAGATTCTCTATTTTTTCTTTAAAACATTGCAAAATCGGTCCCGAGAATGATTTCCTTGTTGATCTAGCTTTTTCAAGGGAGTTTTACCCTTAAATATGGTAAAATAGTAACGAAATATACTAGTAGATATCAAATAAAAAAGAGGTTAAGAATGACAATTGGGATTGATAAGATTGGTTTTGCGACGAGCCCTTATGTCTTGCGTTTAGAAGATTTGGCTGCTGCTCGTGATACTGATCCCGAAAAACTGAGCAAGGGTCTTCTCTTAAAAGAACAAAGTGTTGCACCGATCACAGAAGACATCGTCACATTGGCTGCTACTGCAGCAGATGATATTTTAACAGACGAAGATAAAGAAGCGATCGACATGGTGATTCTTGCGACAGAATCTGGAATTGACCAGAGTAAGGCTGCGGCTGTGTTTGTTCATGGCTTACTAGATATCCAGCCTTTCGCCCGCTCTTTTGAGATGAAAGAAGCCTGCTATGCTGCGACTGCTGCCTTGGATTATGCTAAACTCCATGTTGAAAAATTCCCACAGAGTAAGGTTTTGGTCATTGCCAGTGACATTGCTAAATACGGAATTGGAACTCCTGGAGAACCAACACAGGGGGCTGGAGCGGTTGCTATGCTGATCAGCCAAAATCCTCGTATTCTATCTTTTAACGATGACAATGTTGCCCAAACACGCGATGTCATGGATTTTTGGCGTCCAAATTATGCGACAACTCCCTTCGTGAATGGGATTTATTCAACGCAACAATATCTAGATTCTCTGAAAACAACCTGGGCGGAATACCAGAAACGGACTGGCCTTGCCTTAACAGATTTCGCGGCCGTCTGCTTCCACTTGCCTTATCCGAAATTAGCTCTCAAGGGCTTGAAAAAAATCATGGATAAGTCAGTGTCAGAAGAGAAAAAAGATCAATTACAATACAACTTTGATCAATCGATTCTATACAGCCAACGCGTGGGAAATATCTACACTGGATCTCTTTTCCTAGGCTTGCTGTCACTACTGGAAAATGACCCCCAACTCAAAGCTGGGGACCGAATCGCCCTCTTTAGCTATGGAAGTGGAGCGGTTGCTGAGATCTTTAGTGCCAATCTCGTTCCTGGTTTTGAGCAACTCTTAGATCACAAACGCATGGAAAAACTGGACCAACGGACGGTTCTTAGTGTTGCTGACTACGAGCGACTCTTTTATGAGGAAGTAGATCTAGATCCTAGTGGCAATCAAGTGTTTGAGCCTGCTACGCATCAAACTTTTGCTTTGACAGAGATCAAGGAACACCAACGCACTTACCAGAAAGTAGAAAAATAATGGCACGATTACCAGGTTTTGCAAAACTTTCTCCCACAGAACGCATAGAGGCCTTACTGAAGGAAGGCCTCTTAACTTGGGATGAAGCACAGATCTTAAAAGAACAAAAGGGACTTCCCCTTTCTATTGCAGATCAATTGACGGAAAATGTCTTGTCGACTTTTGACTTGCCTTTTAGCCTTGCTCCTTATTTCCTGATCAATGGTCGTGACTATGTCCTTCCCATGGTCACAGAAGAACCTTCCGTGGTCGCGGCTGCCAGCTTTGCAGCCAAACTCATCCAACGTTCGGGCGGTTTCACCACCCAGGTGCACCAGCGCCAAATGATCGGTGAGATTGCTCTGACGGATGTTAGGGATGTGGAAACGGCTAGCAAGCGCATCCTAGAAGACAAGGAAACTCTTCTTCAGCTAGCTAATGAAGCCTATCCTTCTATCGTTAAGCGTGGAGGTGGAGCGAGGGATCTTTGGGTCGAAAACAAGGGAGACTTTCTTATTGTCTACTTGGCTGTCGATCCCAAAGAAGCCATGGGAGCCAATATGCTCAATACCATGTTAGAAGCTCTGACCAATCGCATCCAGGAACTCTCTGGTGGTCAGGCCCTGATGGCAATTTTATCCAACTTGGCCACTCGCTCTTTGGTGAGTGCACGGTGTGCGATCGATTTTAAAGCACTGAGTCGAAATCCTGAGGAAGCCATTGAGATTGCCCACCGGATGGAGCTAGCTAGCCAACTGGCTAAAGTGGATCCTTACCGTGCAGCCACTCATAACAAGGGAATTTTTAACGGGATTGATTCCCTAGTCCTTGCGACTGGCAATGACTGGCGGGCCATCGAAGCAGGAGCCCATGCCTATGCCGCACAAAGTGGTCCATACAAGGGCTTGAGTCACTGGACAAGTCAGCCAGAAGAGAAAAAACTCTATGGAGAGATCACCCTGCCAATGCCGGTTGCGACAAAAGGAGGCTCGATCGGCCTCAACCCAATGGTTCAAGTCAGCCACCGCTTGCTAGGAGAACCTTCTGCTGTTGAATTAGCAGGTATCATCGCTTCGCTCGGTTTGGCTCAGAATTTTGCTGCCCTCAAAGCCCTTGTCACCACAGGGATTCAAGCAGGACATATGAAACTCCAAGCACGCTCCCTCGCTCTTCTAGCAGGAGCTAAGGAAGAGGAAGTTCCGCGATTGGTCAGCCAACTCCTTGAAAACAAACCCTTTAATTTAGAAAAAGCACAAACACTCTTACAAGAATTGAGAAAATAAAAGAACTAAGACACATGTCTTAGTTCTTTTGTGTTTGAAAAATTTTTCTTATTGTTTTAAAAATGGCAACTCGGGATGTTTCTTGGTATAGAGCACCACTTCGATAAAGGTCCCTACTTGGACGGCAAAGAGCAGTCCGACGAGAAGATTAATCCGATGGTCTGTTTCGTAAAACGGAGAGTTCCATAAGAAGTGATTGGCTACTGTCGAGAGAACACACCAGAGTCCAAAGAGTTTCTCCTTTTGCTGGGTCACTTGAGACAACAAGAGGAAGACACCAACGGATACAACAGCTGTATAGAGGGCATGTGAAGCTAATCCACCAGAGATCCGGTTAATGGCCTCAGTAACCGCGGCTAATTGACTGGTTTTGGTTTGGCGGGCAACATACCCTAAATCCTCAATGATCTGAAAACCAAAGCCAGAGCCCAAGCCGGCAATTAGAATCGCTTTCAGATCTTTTTTGCCAACCATCAAGACTACCCAAAAGGCAACCAGGGCCTTAAAGAATTCTTCTGAAAATGGGGCCGTCAAGGCATCGGTCCACTTGTTAAAGACAGTGGCATCCTTGATCACATGGCTATTTATAATATCAATCAAGCTATTGCCTGAAAAGCTCAACCATCCTGCTACGAAGGCTCCTCCAAACATGGCAATCCATAAGAGATAGGTTGGGACAGACAACTGCTTGGCCAATCGTTTCGAAAAGAGATAGAGCGGGATAATAATAGCAGCTAAGACAGACAAGTTTAAGACCAAGTCTCTGCCTGCAGACTGGCTAAATTCTTGTTGAGAAAGATGACCGAGTTCAAACTCCAAGCCAATTCCTGCAAACAGTAGAAAAAGATAGATAGAGGCTCTTTGAATTTTAGTCATCTTGTTTTCCTCCCTTTTGTTTCTTTGAGCGAATCAGGTAGATCACAATCGCTAGAAGGGTTGCCCCGAACAAGCCTGCTGCTAGAATGTAATCATAGTCAAAATCAACGAGATCAATCTTTTCTTCATAAGCAGCATCTTCTTCGTCATCTAGATCTTGCAGGGCACTTTTTCCGTGTTCATCTGCTACCTTTTGTTCTGCTTCTTTTCTGATTTCTTGCAAGCGTTCGAAGGTTTTCTCAGCTCTCGCCAAGCTTTCCTCTGTTGCCTTCTTACTAGCTTCTTCAGGCTGAGAAGCAAGGGCGATTTGTTCCTTATCACTCAGATCTTGTTCGACCATCCACTGAGACTCCAACCGTTCCATTTCAGTACGAATCGCCCCATCTTCGAATAAATCTGGATACTTGGCCACAAGGTCATTGATTCTTGAAATGGTCCAATACCAAGAGCGATCATTGTAATGATCCCCTAATTCTTGGTAGGCTTGATAGGTGTTGAGAATATTGCCATAGTAGGGTAGGTAAGGAGCATTTCGCGGACTGCCCATCGACAGCCACATGGTGCCTCCACCTGCACTCGCTGGGACCTCATCTTTCAGTTGGAAAATATGGGCCTCCATGACATTTGGATTGGAAATAGGGTATTTATAAACCGCATCAAACTCTCCTTTTTTCGGAATGCCTTTTCCATCCAACTCCATTTGATCCTGTGGTTTATATTTAGTTCCTTCCAAACGATTGCGTTGGAGATTCATGGCATCGCGGAGGGTTAATTTTCGATCGGTTGTATGAAGAAGGTCAAAGGACGCATCGTCATATTTAACAGGAGAGCTTGGGTCTAGCGATTTGATTCCCGACCAAACCCGAGAGCGATCTGCTTCTTGCAAAGGAGGATTATAAGATTGAGAAACGTGGAATTTTCCGTCCACTTCCTTATAGCTATTGGCTTCTTTGGCGACTTTTTCAAGATCTTTTGAGGCGATCGTGCGTTCGGTATCCGATTGATCTACATGCCCTAAGAAGAAGGTATTTGGAAAGACCGCAAACCGATCCTCTGGGAAGAGAATCGCTGCATATTGATGGCCAGATAGGATTTCCATATACCAGACGCCTTCTTTATCGGCAATGGTCACAATATTTCCTTCTGCAGCGCCTTTTTCTTCGACGATTTTAGCAATGAGTTCAACCCCTTCTCTTGCGGTTTTCACACTAGGGAGAACGATACTGGTCAAGCCCGATTCTGCGAGGCCATCCTTGACATAGGGATCCACTTTTTGGATCTTGTCATTTGCTGAAGCAGATACTGTAGCAGAAATGGAAACCCCATATTCATTGAATCCTGCTTCGTCAAAAATTCCTTGATCTGGGGTGACATCTGGGACCGCTGTATACTTATAGCTAATCTCTGGCAAAGGGTATTGAAAACCGTTGGCAGCATCTTCAAAGATGGCTCCTTTTTTATTGTAGACACGCTCTCTGACCACAAAATTTTTATTATGGTTGGGCTCTAAATCTTCGGTACGCCCTACCAAGGTCGAACCGTCGGCAGTCAGTTTCTTCCCGATGATGAACCCTGTACAAGCCTCAACAGGTTGAGCAATCAACAAAAGCGGAAGCAAGGCTGCTACAGCTGATCGAAAATAGTGCTTCTTCATCCTAAACTCCTTTTTAAAAATGTTTTTCCTTATTTAGTATACTCTTTTACAAGCCTGTTTTGCAAGCGATTCCAGCAACCGTAAACGATTCGTAAACTATCAGAATTTTTGAGAAGAACACTTTTTCAAAAAAGAAAGGATTGGCTTATTTTGCCAATCCTAAACGTATAGAAACTAATTTTTAAGTAAAATAGGTTAAGTGATTCTTCAAAGAACTATAAAAGAGTTCTAATTTTCAAAATGAATCATAATATACGAAAACTTTCCGCTGTGAGAAAAGTGCCTGAAACGTTTTTTTTTCAGGCACTCGGGAGTTTTGAAACCTTAGGTTCAAAACTAAGTCATGGAACTTCGTAGAAGTTCGCTGACGTCCGTACTCACCTAAGGAAAGTTTCTAAAATGATTTTTCTTCATTTTCTCTGTTGATTTGCTTGCCACAATTTTCCATAGAGGAGATAGTCGACTTCACGGAGCTCTTTCAGGTTCTTACAACCGAGCGCACAAAGGAGCAATCTGAGGTCTTCTTTCCATCCTTGGACAAGGACGATCACTTCTTCAATGCTCTTAGTCTCTACCATCTCAAGAAAAACGCGGGAAAGTCCTACGCCACGTGCTCCAAGGACCAAAGCCTTGACCATATCAAGGGGATGACGAATGCCCCCACTTGCGAGGATCTCAACCTGATCTATCTGATCCTGTAACTGTAAGAGACACTGCGCAGTCGACTGTCCCCAATCATCCAAATAAGCGCGATTGCCACCACGACGATTCTCAATATAGGCAAAACTAGTGCCACCACGGCCAGAAATATCAACGGTTTTGATCCCAGCATCTAGCGCTACCTGAACTGTTTTGGGATCCATACCAAAGCCGACTTCTTTCAGGACTACAGGTACAGGAAAGCCCTGCCCATAGCTCTTGAGATGGTCTTTCCAAGTGTGGAAAATCCGCTCCCCTTCAGGCATGAGCAACTCTTGCATCAGATTCACATGGACTTGAAGAAAGAGAGGTTGTAGCTCTTCCACCGTTCGCAAGCCCAGATCTGGCTCTTTATCGATTCCAATGTTGGTTGCTAAAAGAAGATGAGGATGGTCTTTTTGGACCGCATACGATTGATCGTTCGGATCCTTCAGTGCCGCGCTGTAAGAGCCAGTCACAAAGAGAATCCCACAGGCTTCGGCTACTGCTGCCAACTTTTGATTGATCTCTTTGGCCCGTTTACTCCCGCCTGTCATGGCATTGATATAAAAAGGGACCTCCCAATCACGCCCTGCGAAATGGGTTGTCAAATCAATCTCCGCTAGATCCACAAGGGGGAGGGATCGGTGAATCAGCTCGATCTCATCAAAGCTATTATAAGAGGAGCTTTGCTCCAAGGCATAGCGAATATGCTGGTCTTTTCGATTTTCGCTCACGAATCTCCCATCCTTTCTTGGTAAATGACTTCAATATTCTTTTCCTTCCAGCGGTCTATCAAGGTCTGAGTCTCAACTGGGTCAAAACTAAGGGCGATTCCACAGTCGCCTCCTCCAGCACCACTGGATTTGGCACAGGCAGAAAGGCTCTCTGTCGCTTCTTGCAGCTCTTTTAGAGCTGGGGTATAGATCAAAGGGTTCAAAGACTTTAGGTTCTTATCGGCACGTTTGATACTGGTCTCAATTTCTTTTTGGTTCCCTTCACGGAGTCCTTTTTCAAGATTCTTCACTGCGCTCTGACTCTCCTTGAGAAAGTCTTCCTTGATCGCTCCCTTGACCTGGCGGATCAAATCACTTGAAATCGCTGGTTCCTTGGTCCAACCAACCAGAAAATCATAAGAGATGGCTGGCTGGATCGAGCAGATCTGGTAGTCCCAATAAAGGTCTAAAACCTGTGAAAGGGGCTGAGAAGTCAAGACTTCATGCAACCAAGCCCGATCAAAGGATTGGTAATAAATCAAGTCTTCGAAGGCGATACAAGCCAAATCGCCCATGGAACCATTGTCCCCTCTTTGCACCAATACCACTGCTGCTAGTCGAAAGAGCAGATCTGGATTTAAGTCTAACTCATACAGAGCAGCCATGGCCTTGATCACGAGCAAGACCACACTTCCGCTGGAACCTATCCCATACTTTTTCCCCTCTTCGCCCAGTGTTCCTCTAAGGTGAAGATCAAAAGGTTTAGGGGCTATTCCCTGATCTTTCAGCCACTCTTCCATTAGCTGAATGGTCTCTTGAATCAAGGCGTAGTCTTTGTTTGGGGTCAAATCCACCTGGTAACCAAAGAGATCTGAGACTAGCTGGTAGGCTGTTGCTTCTTGGATGGTAGCTGACAGATAAATGGGAATAAACTGAATCACAGCTCCATAACCAGGTGTTAGCACTGCGTATTCTCCAGCTAGATAGAGCTTGCCTCCAGTCTGTACCTGATACTTAGTGTTCATCTTGAGGGTCCTTTGTTTTAGATACGATGGTCCGATAGCGGGCTTCAAATAAAGGCACCAGCTGATCCAAGTCTTCTTCTAAACAGAGAACCTTAACGTTTGGCCCGGCATCCATGGTAAAGTAACAAGCATGGCCTGCAGCTCGAAGCTCACGGACAAATTCCATAGCTTTGTGGCTTTCTTCTGTCAAGTAGCTAAAGGCTGGAGTGGCTGTTCTAGTCGTCGCATGCATAGCAAGGGCATTGCGCTCTGTCAGCTGACCGACCTGTTCAAAATCATTGCCAGCTAGATAGTCCAGCATGTCCTTATAATCTTGTCGAGACTCTTCGATCCATTCTTTGAAATTAGTCGAAGTCTCCATGCAGCGTTTCATCCCTTCGCGGCTAGAAACGGGTTTTTGCTTGTCATTGAGGACCAGCATGATCATAGCGAGTTTTAGGTCTGTCTTAACCTTATAAATCTCTCCACTTTCTTTGTCCCAGGCCGCTAAGGGACCAAAGAAAGACCGTGAAGAGGAACCCGAAGCAAACTTGGCTTTTTGAGCTAATTCCTCCTGGCTCAAGCCCAAATCATAGTACTGATTGCAAGCCTTGATGAGAGCAGAGAGCCCGCTCGAGCTAGAGGACAAGCCTGCTGCGGTTGGCATGTTGTTGCTGGTATCCACCCGGACAAATCCCGCTTCATCTGCTGGCTTCAAGCCATCAATCACAGCTCCAATTTTGGCTTGCTCAGCTGGATTTTGGAATTCCCCATCGATGTAAAACTCATGTGCAGTCGCATCTGCTGGCAAGGGTGATAGCCTTGTCTCTGTATACATATTCTCTAAGGTCAACGAAATCGAACTGGTTGAAGGGACCATCTGTTTGGCATCTTCTTTTCCCCAGTATTTGATAATCGCGATATTGGCATAGGACTTAGCCTTTACAGGTTTTCGATCCATGTATGGTGCGCTCCTTCTTTTTCTAATGCATGGGCAATGGTTGCTGCTTCACGAGAATCCTTGACGAGGGCAATCACACAGCCTCCAAGACCACCCCCGCTCATTTTAGCGCCTAAAGCCCCGTTTTCAAGGGCAACAGCGACCAAATGGTCTGCTTCAACACAGCTGACACCGACGGCTCTCAAGTGCTCATGGCAAGTAGTCAGAGCCTGTCCTAGGCTCGTTAGATCATTCATTTTCAGAGCCTCTTCCACCTGCTGGGTCAACTGACCAATCTCATGGAAATGGGACAAAACTTCCTGCCCTTTGGCTTCAACCTTTTGGATCGCCTCACGGGTATTGCCGTGAATTCCCGTATCCGCAATCACCAAGCTCGCTTTTATACCCAGCTCCAGCGGGTAAAAGCCGACATTTCGGATAAATTTAATGGCTTGATCGCTCAAACAAGTCTTGGCATCGAGCCCACTTGGATTCATATGGGCAATGGTTTCTGCTCGATTGACCAGGATTTCTAAGGTCTCATCATCCAGCTCCTCTTGATAATAGTCAAAAACTGCACGAATGGCTGCGATACTCACCGCCGCAGACGATCCCATCCCCCGTCTTTCCGGTACCATGGACTGAATCCGGCAGCGAATCCGGGCCTCTTTAATCCCGAGGTGCTCAAGAGACGCAAAAACTGCCATGGACAAAGTGTCATCTTCAAACAAAATCCATGGACTATCTGACGGAATGATCTGGCAGGTCACTTCGATATGATGGAGTGGCAAAGCAATAGCCGGATAACCATAGACCACCGCATGCTCTCCAATTAAGATAATTTTACTATGCGCCCTTCCGACGCCTATCTCTTTGTTCATATTCATCTCGCTCTATTAAGGTCATTACTATTTTAATATAAATCAGCCAAAAAAGCGATGCTTTTGAAGGAAATCCAACCTAAGACGGAGTTGAGTTCTATCTGACAGATAGCAAAAGGCCAAGATCCATCATCCTAGCCTTCCTTTTCTATTTTTCAAATTCTTGTTTGATCAAGTCCATCAAAGAGTTGCGGTCCAGGATCCATTGGGCCCGTTCGTCCTTCTCATAGGTCCGGTTGGACAAAAAGATCACAGCTTCCTGCCTCTTGCGATTGTACATGATGAAGGTTCCTGTATAGCCCGTATGATCCAACCAGTCCCCCTCTAGATTCCATCCGAGAGCGCGGGTCTTGCCCTCTTCACGCGCAAAATTCTGAGACAAGTCACGCGCAAAATCATCCTTCAGATAATGCTCTAAGAAGCGCTCTAGATCAGCAACAGTTGAAAAAAGTCCAGCACTTCCCGCGTGACAGCCCAATACTCTCGCTTTGGGATCATGAACACTTCCAGAAGCCACTCCACGGACCGTTGGCACCGCCTTTTCGACCGGTCCAAACCGTGTTTCTGTCATCTTCCAAGGTGTAAAGATCAGCTCTTCAAATAAACGATCCAAGGGCTGGTGAAACCTGTCTTCTAACCAAAAGCCCAGCAGAAGAAAATTGACGTCGGTGTAATGAAAACTCTTGTCTTCTTTTAACTGCAAATTTTCAAGGGCTGTTTTCAACTGTCTCGCGTCCAATTGATCCCGGTTGGGGATAAAAGGATCAAGTCCTGAAGTATGGGTCAAGAGTTCCCGGATGGTCGTCTTGTCATGAGCAAAACGTGGGTAAAGCTCTTTAAAGGGGCGATCGAGCGGAAGCTCTCCTTTCGCATACAAAAAAGCACAGATGGTAGCGACTCCGACGACCTTGCTGACACTGGCCAAATCATAGACCAGATCAGCTTCTACTGGTTCTCCATTTTCAGGATCCGCTAGTCCCAGATAGTGCTCACTCCACTGACCCTTGCGGTAAAGCGCAAGAGAGGCACCTGGATAGATGCCTTCTTGGATTTGTTCGGTAATTTTTTCGATGATTGCCTTCACGCTCATCACTCCATTCTTATTCTTCATAAGAAATATGGACTTGATCTTGATTGGCTTCAAACCAGAGTTCGATCTGACTTGGATCCTTGGCAATCAAGAAAGTTCCCTTACGGTGCACAAAATCGACAGCTTCTCCCAAGCGTTCTTTCAGAACTTCCACATCAAAAGGAGCCAATTCGACCTTGATCATACTCAAATCCCAAGTCACATGGTTTCCCACTTGGAGATCTTCTCCTTGGGCTTCCTGCAAATGAATCAGGTGTGCCAAAGCTGGCAAGCTACTATAGAACTTCTCAGCCTCAGCAAGATCAGCCACGTTGACCTCAAGAAAGTCCACATCAAAGCTGGTCAAACCTTTGAAATCTTCTGGCACGTCAACAAGAGGTGCTTTCTCCAAAGGTTCTAGACTTTCAAGATTTTCTTCAGCATGCACGAAAATGGTATCTCCTTGAGGAGACACAACTTCAAAGGCGCGACCATTTGTTCCTTGGTAAAGGGCTGTTGTTTCTGGCTGGCGGGCTAACAAATAATCAATTTCTTGAGCTTGTGCCACTTTCACCACGATACGACCCAATTTCTTTGGACCTTCGACCTTACGCGAACGCATACTTGGTGACTCTTCTAAGACAATTTTCTCTACTTTTGAGGCGTCTCCCAAAGAGAGGAGAGCTCCTTCTTCCACTAATACTTTCATTCCCAATGTCTCTTCATAAAAGCGTTGATTGACATTTCGGTTATTCACTTTCAAGACTGGGATCACTCTTACGATCTGATTTGCTGTCATACTTTCCTCCAAGCACTTTTTATTGTAAAAGATTTTCTGGCTTTTTACAAGAAATCTTGTGCAAAAAAGACAGATTTTTCAAAAATAAAAATCTGTCTTTCTTTTTTTAGTATACTGTTCGTGTATGGACCCGCCCGTTTGGAGCTTCAAATTCATATTCTAAATAATCCTGATAAGTCCCTGGCGCAATCACTCCACGCACATCTAATACAGCCGTTCCCGCCTGTCCCACAATGGAATCTGCTAACAGGCAGCAATTCGTAGACAGAATAAAGTAAGATTTAAAACGCGAAGAAGTAAATTTATATAATTCAGCCCCTAAATCATATTTCAATTTGTAAGCGTAGGTCGGCTGACCGTCTTCCAGTAACCTCCTAGGTGGATCCCAAGGTTCTAACAACTGATCAATTTCAGCTAGACGCTTCTCTACTGCCTGATTCTCTTCTTCGGTAAGGGATAGGCTGTAGCCAAACAGCGTCTTTTGACTCTCTTTTTTACATAGTTCGATGTATGCTTCCTTATCCACTTTAAACAGTACGCCATCCCCAATCGTCCCAAATAGACGCTCTGAAAAGGGATCGTAACTTCCGTAAGAAATGACCTTCCCCTGATAACAAATATCTACATGCCCAATCGCTCCAAATAAGTTGCTGTCAGAAGTATGAACCAAAATTTCTAATTCCCTTGCCTCTTCTTCTTTTTTCACCAATCGATAAGGGCCACCTTGACCCGTCGAACTCCCTTTTTGAAGAAACTGGTTAAACCGTTTTAACTCCTTAGCAGGGATAAAGGCTGCAAAGATAACCGGTAGGCTAATACGAAAGCGACGTTTTAACTCTTGGCCTTGTTGGTCTTTGTCAAATAAAATACCATCTCGAATATTAGAAATCCCCAACAAGACCAGATAAGCCCCCAAGAGGATAAATTGGAAGTGCCCATCTGAACCAGGTTCCAAGACACTTGCTAGACCAATCCCACCGTTTAAAAGCGCATCCCATAAATAGAGCCAGCCTCCTTTTACCCGATTGGCCTTATAAAGCCAAAAGGTGATCCCATAGACAATGGCAGTCCCCAACTGATATGCCCCTAAACAAATCACAACTAAGTTTACGGGCAGACTACTCAGTCGATTCAACCAGCTTAAAGCAAGTGAAAGAAAAATAAACCAAATAGAGTGGCTATAGGAAATAGACTTGCGACGCAACATCAAGCGAAGAAGAAAGCTTCCTAGTCCATCAACTAAAAAGTAAATAGCTAATAGATCCAAGGAAAATTTGGTGAAGCCAACACCATTTCGAAAAATGAGGATCCCAAAAATGACAGCAAGAACCCCAAACAATAAGGTCCGTCTTCTTGCAACTTGTTCAAAAGATATTTTTTTCACTATTCCTTCTCCTTATAGACGAAAGGTCTTTAGACAAATACCATTTTATCAAGTATAATATAAGAAGTAAAGAACAAAGAAACTGATAAAAGGAGCAGCCTATGAAATACAATCAATATAGCTATCTATCTGTTGACCAAAAAGACATTCTTAAGGAACTAAAAGAAATTGGGTTTGACCTTCCCACCCACCTCCCAGAAAAAGAACTGTTTGAATGGTTTGTTCGCAAGGTTTATTTCACCTACAAAAATACAGATTATCCCCTCTCTAACCTAGTGGCGGATGCTGAAACAGATCTCCTGAGCTATTTCCAATCAGACCGCGAATGGTCGCTGGAGATTTTTTACACAGTAGCTCTCCAGTTGCTCGGTTTCCACTATTTTATTGATTTTGAAGATACGGATAGCTTCTTGAAAGAAGTCCAATTTCCGATTGAGTATGGAAACTTGGTTGAAAACCTCTATCACCTCCTCAATACTCGAACAGTCAAAGGGAATTTACTAATTGATCAGTTGGTCAGCGATGGTTTGATTCCTGAGACCAACCAGTATCACTATTTTAATGGTAAGAGCCTCGCAACCTTTACGAGCCATGATGCTATCCGTGAGGTCGTTTATGTCGAAAGCCGGGTCGATACCGATAAGGATGGTATGCCAGACTTGGTCAAGGTCAGCATCATCCGTCCTCGCTACGAAGGCAAGATTCCAGCTGTCATGACCGCTAGCCCTTACCACCAAGGGACCAACGACAAAGCCAGCGACAAGGCCCTCTACAATATGAATGTCGACCTCGAGGTTAAAGAACCTCATACCATTCAAGTAGAAACACCTCAATTAGAATTGGTGGACCCTCTTGGTCAAGCTGAACTAGTCGATGAAGCTGAAGAAACCCTCACTCATATCAATTCCAGCTATACCCTCAATGACTACCTGCTTCCACGTGGCTACGCCAATCTTTACGTCTCTGGAGTGGGGACAAAAGATTCACAAGGGCTGATGACCAATGGAAATTACCAACAAATCGAAGCCTACAAGAATGTCATCGACTGGCTCAATGGCCGTTGCCGGGCCTTTACAGATCACACACGCCAGCGTCAAGTCAAAGCCGATTGGTCAAATGGAAAGGTCGCAACCACCGGGATCTCTTACCTTGGAACCATGTCTAACGGCCTTGCGACCACAGGTGTGGACGGTCTAGAAGTCATCATTGCGGAGGCTGGGATCTCTTCTTGGTACAACTACTACCGCGAAAATGGCCTCGTGACAAGTCCTGGTGGCTATCCAGGTGAAGATTTTGATTCCCTTGCCGAATTGACCTACTCACGCGCCCTTCGAGCTGGAGACTACCTCCGCCACCATGCGGCCCATGTAGCCGATTTGGAAGAGGTTAAGAAGCAATTGAATCGCAAAACTGGAGACTACAATCAATTCTGGCACGATCGGAATTATCTCTTAAACGCAAATCAGGTCAAGGCAGAGGTGGTCTTTACCCATGGTTCCCAAGACTGGAACGTCAAGCCGCTTCACGTCTTTAACATGTTCCAAGCCCTTCCAGCAAGCATCAAGAAGCACCTCTTCTACCACAATGGTGCCCATGTCTACCTCAACAACTGGCAGTCCATTGACTTCCGTGAGAGCATGAACGCCCTTCTCTCTAAAAAATTGCTGGGCTACGATTCAAGCTATGAATTGCCTACTGTCATCTGGCAGGACAATACAGGAGAACAAAGTTGGACTTCCTTGGATGATTTTGGCAACCAAACAAGTCAGCGGACCTTCTTACTCGGAGATGGTGAAAAAGTCATCCAAAACCGCTACGAGACAAAAGATTACGAGCGCTATGGCAAGGCTTATCCGACCTTCTTAAGCGATCTCTACCAAGACAAGGCCCAACAGGTGACGATCGACCTTCCAATCGAAGAGGACCTACACCTCAACGGGAAAGCTCGCCTTCACCTGCGGGTCCAATCAAACACCAATAAAGGCCTGCTTTCAGCTCAACTTTTAGAGCTTGGAAGCAAGAAATACCTCCAACCCTATCCTGCTGTCTTGTCAGTCCGTACACTGGATAACGGTCGCTACCATATGCTAGACAATTTGACTGAGTTGCCATTTAAGGAAGCTGGACAACGAGTGATTTCTAAAGGGTATCTCAACCTCCAAAACCGGCATGACCTCTTAGAGGTTGAGGCCGTAACACCAGGCGAGTGGATGGAATTTGACTTTGATCTCCAACCAACCATCTACAAGCTCGAAAAAGGGGCAACTCTTCGCTTGGTCCTTTACACGACGGACTTTGAAATCACTGTGCGTGATCAAACCGATTACCAACTCACCATTGACTTAGCACAATCAAGCCTCCATCTTCCTGAAATGACAGAGGCCCACTAATCGTGGTATCAAGGCTTAGCCTTTCTTTGCTTCATTTGACAGCTTAGCCTACTTATGTTACTATCTAATAGAGTATTTCATAGAAAAAGATATTAGAGGAAGTTATGGCGATTGAAAAAACTGTCAGCGAAATTGCTGAAATTTTAGGAGTCAGCCGCCAGGCGGTCAATAACCGTGTCAAGGCGCTGGCTCCAGAAGATACCCAAAAAAACGAAAAAGGGGTTACCGTTGTAACCCGTAGTGGCTTGATCAAGCTCGAAGAAATCTACAAAAAAACTATTTTTGAAGATGAGCCAGTCAGCGATGATGTGAAGCAACGCGAATTGATGGAAATTTTGGTAGATGAAAAAAACGCTGAAATCGTCCGTCTCTACGAACAACTCAAAGCCAAAGACGAGCAACTCGCTAAGAAAGATGAACAGTTGCGCGTGAAAGATGTTCAAATTGCTGAAAAAGACAAGCAATTGGACCAACAACAACAATTGACTTTACAAGCAATGAACGACCGCGATACCTTGAAACTTGAACTCGAACAAGCCAACGAAAAAGTTCAAGAGCAAGAAAGCAAAGGTTTCTGGGCACGCGTTTTCCGTCGATAATCCGGGGCTGGATCCTACCAGTCCCTTTTCTTTTCTACCACAGGAGATTTCCCATGAAAGCATTAGAAGATTATATCGCCTTTGATCTCGAATTTAACCAATACGAAGGCGCCTATCAGATCATCCAGGTGTCTGCCGTACGTTTTACGAACGGTAAAGAAGTCAATCACTACGACTCCTACGTTTACACCGATAAGCCCCTAAAAAGCTTTATTAACGGTCTGACTGGCATTACCCAGGACAAGATCCAAAATGCCCCACAACTCGAACAGGTCCTCAGCGAATTCAAGGCCTTTGTAGGAGACCGGCCCTTGATCGGATACAATGCCAAAAAGAGCGACCTACCCATCCTACTTGAAAATGGCTTGGATCTAGAAGACCAGTACGCTGTCGATGTCTTTGACGAGGCTTTCGAACGTCGTCCATCTGACCTCCACGGCATTAAAAATCTCCAACTCCACACCGTTGCAGAATTTTTGGGAGTTGCAGGAAAATCACACGATAGCTTAGAGGACGCCCGCATGACGGCCCTTGTCTACGAACAATTCCTCGAATTTGATCAAGGCCGCACCCTCCTTGAAGAGCAAGAGAACTTCTCCACCAACCCCTTCGGAGGCTTGGACTTATCCGGATTTTTTGATGAATAAAAAAAGGCTCAACACTGAGCAGTACTCCTAGAGTTAGATGTTTTCATATCTTTCTTTGGGGGTGCTTTTTATTTCATTTCTGTAAAGATTGACTAAAGTAAATTTTCATCCGACAGACAAATAGAGCATTTTCAAAGGCTTATCTTAAAATATTAGTTATTAAAGATTTAATCATTTCTAATTTTTTGAATATTCGTTGACCAGACTTATTTTTAGATGTATAATGAGCATGTAAAATATATCACAAAGAATAATATGTAATAAGATTTAATGATTATATCTGATATTTCTCAACCGTAGGGTTCTATTTTCTAGGAGAGATTTATGATTAATATCTTTAAATATCTTGATAAAAAAACAAAATACCTAACCATTATTGGAGCACTAGCAAATGGGGGTCTCGCATTAGGACAACCCTTAGTTGTTGCCAAAGCACTATCGATAGATCAAAATAACCTAACCTATTCCTCTATTTGGAAATTTGCTCTCTTTGGTTTTTCTGTCTATTTCGCTTTGTATAGTCTAATGTTATTTTGTAATCATGCAAATAATGTCTTTAGACGTGAAATTCACATGAATATCCGAACGGCCCTTTTTCAGAAGTTAATGGAAGACAGGGAATATAGTGAAGATGAAAAGATTACCATGCTGACACAGGATATGGAATTTTTAGGAGATAACTTTTTTGAACGCTATATGTCTATTTCATGTTGGGGATTTGGGGCACTGATTACGGCGATCTATATTATTGCCCAAAATGTTTTATTGGGTTCTATCTTTGTTTTCTTCACGATCTTACGTCCCATTCCACAATTCTTAATGAATAATAAGCTAAAGAATTCAGGGGATGAAATGTCTCAGGGAAGAACAGCTGTTCATAACCAAATCTCTGATAGTATTCGAGGGGCTCAAACCTTGCGGATGAATCAGGCCTTGCCTGAAAATTCTCAGCGCGTCTGGAATATCAACCTACGTTATCAACGAGCCATTCAAAGGTTTGCTTTTACCCATAATATTGTTTTCTTTTGTAATGGTTTTATGGTCTTTCTGAGCCAAGTACTCCCCTTGGTATTAGGGTTCTTCCTTGCTATGCAGGGGCATCGTGTTTCAGTGGCTAGCCTGGTTGCTATGTATATTGCTGCTGGTCAACTGGTAGGACCTATCCAAAATATCATGTATGATGTGGTTGAAGTACAAGGAGCCAAAACAACGGCAGAAAAGATTTTCGGAATTTTAAATCGAGCAGATGATAGTGAATCGGACAATCATTCGATCTCCCAAGTAGAAGAGCTAGAAATTTCCCATTTAAGTAAATCTTATAACGGCAGAGAGATTCTTCACGATCTTAATCTATTCATTAAACAAGGGGAAAAAGTTCTTATCAAGGGGCCAAGTGGCTGTGGGAAATCAACCCTCTTCCGAATGATCACAGGGGAAGAAAAGCCGGATGCCGGAACGATTACTTGTCGTACAAGAGATGGAGTTAAAACAAGTCACTTTGTTCGTCAGGTAGGCATTATCAGCCAGCATCCTTTCCTCTTTAATGATACTATTCGCTACAATCTCAGTTTGGGACAGGAGTTTTCAGATCAAGAATTAGAGACTGTTTTAAGACAGGTCAAACTCGACCATGAACTAACTGATGGGCTTGATTTTGTAATCACTAATAACGGAGAAAATATTTCAGGCGGACAACGTGTCCGGATTGAACTAGCCCGCTTCCTTCTTCGTAAAAAGGATATTTTATTAGCAGATGAGGTAACTGCAGCTCTTGACGTAGAAAATAGCCAGATGGTTCGAGACTTGATTTTCTCACTACCGATGATGGTGTTAGAAATCGCTCACCATATTGATGATGAAAGTCGATACGATCAAGTCATTGAACTAAGAAAAGAATAAAATTGCTGACATAAACCTAAAAATATATCGTTAGTGTTTCAAAGAAAGAAAATACTAAAACTTTCCGCCGTGAGAAAAGTGCCTGAAACAATAACGTTTCAGGCACTCGGAATTATTGAGACCTTAGGCTCAATAATTAGTCTTGGAACTTCCTGGATTGCTGAAATCATCCACTGGATAATTTCACCTAACGTCCGTACTCACCCAAGGAAAGTTTTTAATATGACTTTGTCTTCAATCTGAAAAAGGCTCAAAACTGAGCCTCTTTTGAGTTAATGAAAACTTTCTTTGCTTAAAATGGTAATTTCCCTGCGAAAGCACCGAGTTTTTTCTTGGTTGCCGCATCAATTTCTTCAATGGCAGCATTGATGGCTTGCACCGTCATATCAGAAAGCGTTTCTGTATCTTCTGGGTCGACCACTGCGGCATTGAAATCGATGGAAACAACCTTCTTATCACCTGTAAGAGTTGCAACAACCAAGTCCTGAGCAGATTTCCCTACAAATTGAGTTGCGGCTAATTCCGCTTGGCTTTGCTCCATTTGCTTTTGCAATTTTTGAGCTTGCTTCATCATATTTTGCATATTCATCATAGCAATTACATTCCTTCCAACTTCTGAAATTTACAGTTCATTATACCATTTTTTAGACGCTTGGAAAAGCTTTGGACAGTAATCATGAAAAGCTTCTTTCACTCCGAATGGATTTTTAAGCTTTCACTATAAAATAAAAGAGACCCTTTTTGAGCCTCTCTCAGAAAAATAGTAAATTGCTTTAGGATAAAATCATCGAAGCCACGATTGGACTAATGAACACATACAAAATTCCTGTGATCCCAATTGCCAATCCTGCCATAGCACCGGCCACATGACCATACTTAAACGCTGTCCCTGTTCCTACTGCATGTCCAGTTCCTCCAAGGGCTAACCCAATAGCTACTGGATCTTTTATTTTTAACAGTTTCAATATCGTTGGCCCCAAGACACTTGTTAATAATCCAGTTGCTACAACTACCACAAGAGTGATGGTCGTAATTCCTTGCATTTTTTCAGTAATCCCAACTGCCATTGCAGTCGTAACCGATTTTGGAAAGAGCGAAATGGCTAGAAAGTACTTCATTCCAAATGCTTTCGCAATCAAGGCTGTAAAAATAGTATTCACAATAACTGCCACTGTCGAGCCGATCAAAATACTCCGTGCATGATGCTTCATCAAATGGAAACTTTTATAGAGAGGAATCCCCAAGGCGACTGTCGATGGTCCAATCAACTGATTTAACAGGGAACCACCGACATAGTAATCTTTATAAGAAATTCCTGTAATCATTAAGAATAAGATAACGATTACTGTAGCCACTAAAAGTGGCGTTGTTATTGGATGGGGATATCTGCGGAAAATTAACATCCCAATCAAATAAGCCCAAATAGATAAGACAATCCCAAATAAAGGATTACTCGCAAAATTAGCCACGCTTGTGTCCCCCTTCTGGATAATCACCCTCAAAACGATTTTTTATAAAACTAACCACGATTGCAATTAAAGCCACATTGATGACCAAGGCTCCAACTAGAATCAAAATAATCGGAAATAGATAAGGAGCGATCACATGGAATTTATCCATGATACCGACAGCAGGGGGAAGAAATAAAATCGTCATGTTTGCTAATAAAAAATTTCCTACCATATTGACGTGGCGCATGCGTAGTAACTTAAACTGTAATAATAAAAATAGGATCAACAGCCCGATCATACTTCCAGGAATTGGTAAGTGCAACCCATCAGAAATGATTTCACCAATTAATGAAATCGTGAATATAATCGTCAGTTGTACATATAATTTCATCTTCATCTCCCTTTTTATGGATCATTTCCAATAAGGATTCGTATCCTCGCTTCTGCTTACTTAGAAGTAAACATCCATTTATCCCTATCAGTTTACTCCTTTTCGGAAAATTTGCAAGCTTTTTTCTAAAAAAATAAAACAAATTACCAAAAATTGAAGCTACTATTTTGATTCATGACATCCATTTTATGATACAATGAAACCAAAAACGGTTAAGTTACCATGAAAGGATCTACATGACTCATTTTCACACCATTGTCATCGGTGGTGGCCCAGCAGGTATGATGGCGACCATTGCCAGCGCCTCTTATGGCCAACCTACACTACTGATCGAAAAAAATAAAAAGTTGGGCAAGAAACTTGCAGGTACCGGAGGAGGTCGCTGTAATGTCACAAACAACGGGACCTTAGACGATTTGATGGCCGGTATCCCTGGAAATGGCCGTTTCCTTTACAGTGTGTTTTCCCAATTTGATAATCATGATATCATCCAATTTTTTACCGATAATGGCGTCAAGTTAAAAGTCGAAGATCATGGCCGGGTCTTTCCTGTTAGTGATCAATCTCGCACCATTATTCAAGCCTTAGAAAATAAGATCCTTGAGCTAGGTGCTAGTATTGCCACCAACTGTGAAGTGGTCTCTGTCACCAAGCCAGAAGACATCTTCATCGTCAAATCATCTGAAAACACTTGGACAGCCGATAAGCTGATCGTTACGACTGGAGGAAAATCTTACCCTTCTACCGGCTCTACTGGCTATGGACACGAAATTGCCCGCCACTTTAAACACACCATCACCGATCTCGAAGCGGCAGAAAGTCCTCTTTTGACAGATTTTCCACACAAGGCCCTCCAAGGGATCTCTCTGACAGATGTGACCCTCAGCTACGGCAAACACATCATCACACACGACCTGCTCTTTACGCATTTTGGACTCTCTGGTCCTGCAGCCCTTCGGATGTCTAGCTTTGTTAAAGGCGGGGAAATCTTATCTCTGGACCTCCTTCCGACCACTTCTTCCCAAGAGTTAAAAGACCTTCTAGAAGAGCATCGAGAAAAGGCGATTAAAAATAGCCTCAAAGCCCTGCTTCCTGAACGATTAGCTGATTTCTTGGCGCAAGGATTCCCTGAAAAAGCCAAGCAACTCACTCCTCCTCAGACCGAAGAGCTCATTCAAAAGATCAAAGAGCTGCCCATCCCCGTCACTGGGAAGATGTCACTAGCCAAGTCCTTTGTGACCAAGGGTGGTGTCAGCCTCAAAGAAATCAATCCTAAAACCCTAGAAAGCAAGCTCGTTCCTGGACTCCACTTTGCAGGAGAAGTCCTCGATATCAATGCCCATACAGGCGGTTTTAATATCACATCCGCCCTCTGTACCGGTTGGGTAGCAGGAAACCCTCATTACTGATAGAAAGTCACTAACTTTATTCTTCATCTATTGAAATAAAATTTTTAAAAATTCTTTACAAGTTAGTATTTACTTGATAGAATGGATTGGTATAAAATTTATAAAGGAGATTATTAGAATCATGGATTTTGATTTTAGTGTTAAACTCTTTTCAGAGTTTATTGGAACGGCTTTGCTACTTATCCTTGGAAATGGTGCAGTTGCAAACGTCGAATTAAAAGGAACTAAAGGTCATCATAGCGGATGGCTTGTCATTGCGATTGGATATGGGATGGGGGTAATGATTCCAGCCTTGATGTTCGGTAATGTTTCAGGAAACCACATTAACCCAGCCTTCACTCTTGGACTTGCGGTTAGCGGACTCTTCCCTTGGGCAAATGTTTTACCATACATCGTTGCTCAACTTCTTGGAGCTATGTTTGGACAATTGGTTGTCGTTGCGGCTCACCGTCCATATTATCTCCAGACTGAGAATCCAAACAACATCTTGGGAACATTCTCAACGATTTCTAGCTTGGATAAAGGAACTACTGAATCACGTAAGGCTGCTACCATCAATGGTTTCATCAACGAGTTTGCCGGATCATTCGTTCTTTTCTTTGGTGCCCTTGGCTTAACAAAACATTTCTTTGGTGCAGAGGTTGCAGGTCTTGCTCAAAAAGCTGCCACTGCACAAGGGGGAGTCTTTGATGCTACTACACCAGCAGCAAAGTTGGCTTTGGCACAAGCAGATGCTCCAGGTCTAGGTGTTGCTCACTTAGCTCTTGGATTCCTTGTTATGGCTCTTGTTACATCACTTGGAGGTCCTACTGGACCTGGTTTGAACCCTGCTCGTGACTTTGGTCCTCGTTTGGTCCACGCCTTCCTTCCAAAGTCTATCTTGGGAGAGCACAAAGGTGATTCAAAATGGTGGTATGCTTGGGTACCAGTTGTAGCCCCAATCCTTGCTGCTATCTTGGCTATTTTGTTGTTCAAAGTCATCTATCTTCGTTAATCTATCTAAAAAACGAACTCGAATTTCCATCGAGTTCGTCTTTTTATTGTTCTTTGGTTAATGAAAAACGGAAATCATTGTATTTGGTATAGTCAAATTCTTTATTGAGATCCGTTGTGAAAACAATCGGTGTATAGTGTCCTTCTTCTAAGACAAAACCAGGTTCAAATCGGAAGTTTGCTCCACCTAAACCTGTGATCCCAGGAAGTAAGGCATCAGCACCATCAAAGCCTTCAACATTCCAATAGTAGATATTGCCTGATGCTTGGACGGCTCTTGCCGTATAAGTCGCTGTCCGAGTCGGTTCGCTATCATTTTTGAAGCTTACAACCGTCGTCACGTTCCCATTTGCATCGACGGTCATCTTGATCGCATCCGCTTGTGGACTAGATCCTACCCAAGTTCCCACCAGTTCTGCAGGGACAGTAGCTTGCGTCGTAGCAGACGCATTCTCAGTCTTACCAGAGTCTTTTGCAGCTGTCGCGCTACTGGCTTGAGTCGAAGAGCTAGCTGTATCGTTTGCCTGAGAAGAAGATGCTGCACTCTTTTTGCTATTACTTTTGGCTTTTTTCTCTACCTTGCTGGTAGATGCTTTTTCGGATGAGGTAGCTGTTTTTTTATCCTTAGCACCACAACCACCGAGAGCTAGACCAAGTGAAGCAGCCACCAGAACAGCGGCACTCCAACGGAAGATTGATTTTTTCATACGATCACCTCTTTATCTTTCTGACTCCCATTATACTCCAATTGTTACAAAAATCAAGTTTTTTGTAACAATTGTAATTTTTTTGTAACATATTTTTCCATTTAGAATACCAATCGTAAGAGGGCGATCAAGATAATTCCAAACAAAACGGTTCCCATAAGGTTTTTGTAACGAAAGGCTACAAAGAGACTGGGAAGGGTCACCACTAGGTCCAACCAGTGGAACTGCGGGAGATTTCCAATTTTCCCATCTACTATGCTTGATAAAACCAAGGCAAAGATAATGGAAATGGGCAGGTATTTGAGAAAGCGGGTTACAGGAGCCGGCAGTCCCTTGTATTTGACTAAGAGGAAGGGCAAGATCCGAGGAATCCAGGTAACGAGGGCTGAGGCCAGAATGGCCATGAAGATATAACTATTCACGCGCATCACAGACCACTCCCACAAAACAGCCGATCAAGGTCGCAGCTAGCACAGCTAGCGGTTGAGAAACAAAAAAGAGTAAGAGAAAGAAACTCACTGCTACTGCTAACAGCACCATGAGCATAGTCTTGGTCTTTTCTGTCAGTTGCATTCCTTGAAACTGGGCTGCAAAAATCCCAATAAACATAGCCACCAAAGCAAAATCAAGCCCAAAAGCCTTTGGATCAGGTAGGAGAGATCCTAGAGCTGTTCCGATAACCGTCGCACTGATCCAAGCCACATAGCCTACTAGATTGTTCCCATGCATCCAAGGAACTGTAATGGTATCCGTCTTTAACTTCTCACTCAAGTAGACCCCATAACTCTCATCGGTCAGGAGGCTTCCAATCCCAATGGTATGAGCGAGACTAGCATCCTTAAAGTCAGACGATGTATGCAGACTCATCAACATATTACGGAGATTGATCAAACACACCGTCAAGGCCATATTCAATATAGAAGAATGAGCCGCAATCAGAGAGATCATCGCAAACTGGGCCGCCCCAGCATAGACCAATACACTCATCAAGGCCATCTCTAAAGGAGAAAGATAGGGAGACGCCACCACACCGCAAGCCAGGCCAATACTGATATAGCCCAAAGCCGTCGGTAGCGCGTCCCTCACCCCCTGCCAAAAATCTTTTTCCACTCTCTCACTCCTTTCTGAATCATTGACCTCTATTATAACACAAGAAAAAAGGTTGAAAAAGGACCAATGAAAGAGAATGGATAAGCCCTCGTTATACTTCTATCTCTCCCTTACTTATTCACTTTTAAATCCGACATCTCCAATGACATCTTTTCTTCTTGTGTCATGCTCTCGACAATTTGTTTTTGCTCACTTGATATTGGCAAGGTCAAAATCGTGGCAGATTGATCCGGTAATGCTCCACTGTCACTAATTTTATAGCCAATCCGTTGATTTTGATATATGAATTGCCCATCATATTTCCAATTCAATGAAAACTCAAAATCCTTATCAATTTGAAATCCAGCTTTGTTAATCAATAGAAAAACGGCATATTCTTGTTGACTGGATGAGAAAGTTGCTCCCGTATAGTTGATCGATAAGCTTCCTTGATTTCCAAGATCTGGATAATCCTGGGTTAATTTCTTCCCCAATTCAATTACATTTGATTCTTTCCCTTCATACTGTGGGGGTACTACAAATTGCAAACCTGTCTCATTTTTAACAGATGAGGACTCTTTTGAAGTCTGCTCCGTTTTACTCGGCGAAGAATCTTTTGATTCCTGTCGAGACTGGGCGCATGCTGTTAATGATAGAAGCGCTATGAACAAAATGATCGTTTTGTTCATGATTTCTACTCCTTTATTCTTTTCCATTTCATTCTAGTTACTTTTTTCGATAACTATCTCTTCTACACTATCAAGCCTTAAATTCCCTGTTTTCGCTCCTAAAAGAACTGGAACTTTACCAAATTCGAAGGTCAATAGAAAAGCTGTAAGAATACCGCCTATCACTAAAAAGATCCCTTCTTGACCATTATTATCAAATAAATACATAGCTAAACAGGCCAGTAAGACAACATTTAATAGATGGGCATCAAAAATTTGCTTTCTTTCTGGTATCGGCTTGAAAGTCACCCTGTATCTCTTCCTAGCTGTAGGAAATAGATTCTTAACCTTTTTACGAGCCTTTTCTATAGAAAATCGAAAGAGCACAAAAGATATAAGCATGGCAACCACAAATAAGACTATCTTTAGAAAAATTTGCTGACTAATAGCATACTCACTGAATAGCTTTTTTAAGAGACTATAAACCACTCCAACAAATGGCTGAACTATAATGGCTGCTGTCCCCCCATTTAATTTATTGATGGGCGTGCCTGGAATTTCAACTTTTTTATCTACTTCCATCATCTCAACAGTGATAGCTTCCGTTGGCAACCCCCAATAATAGAGCTTAGGCTTCATGGTACTAGCATCTAACAGAAATCTTTTGCCATCGTACTCTACCAGTTGGTGACAGAAAATACTTGTTTCTTTATATTCTAACATCCTATTTACTTCCTACATACTTTCAGTATAACATCCTAGACGGTACCAACCCGATCAAATCCAACTTTCTTCTCCCAATCTTTCCAGATAAGGCTTTACTCAGCCAATTCCCCACCTTTTCCATTGTAGTATTGTTTAAACTCATCATAAGAACGAATTTCATGTTCTTGACCATCTATTGAGTACTGAGCTTCAATTTTTACCCCAGATAAGATATCCTGTCCTTTAGGTGCAAACCAATGAAGAAGAGTATCAAACCATTCCTTACTACTTAATAACTGTAATCTAGGATAAATCTCGTACTCGCCACTCAACATTTTCTCTTTGAATTCCGGATAAATTGCAAATAAATTGATATCTGTCTTTACATTCTTAGCCTGTTTCTGAAATTTAAATCCTGATTGAAGGTCAAAACCGGTATTCTTATCGATTAATTCCATTAAATTTGTATAGTCTATTATTTTTTCCTTAACTGCACTGCCCTCTGGGATGGCATATTTGCTATAGTATTTCTGTTCATCCAACTTGTAATAAATATTTTTCCCATTTCCAATACTATGTTCCATTGCACTACGAGAATCAAAATAGATTAGATCTACAACACTTACTCCACTATTAACATTTATTTGATAATCATAAATAAAGGCTTTTGGTGCTGTCTTACGAATCTCATCTAAAGCATTTACGGTTGTTTCTTTAAAATGATTGTCAATCTCGTAATATCGGAATCCGACATACTCCCATTTTATTCTGTCATCTGTTTTTACATAGTCAAAACCAACCAGATACTTCCCATCAACCAAGGTCAGATCCTTACTCAAAACAAATTGATTTTTCTCACCAAATAATTGAACATCCTTGAGATTCCCTTTATGAATGACTTTTGTTGAGCTAGGTCTCTTTTCGATAGGATTTTTCTTAGTCTCTGAAGGTTTAAAATAGAATATTAAACCGACTACAATAATTGCTAGACAAACCAGTTTCAAACTTAAAATTTTTTTCAATACATCCACCTACTTTTTCAAAGGCCTCATGCCCATCAGAGATTTCCTTAATTACCATTTTCCACTTCTTGGGAGATAGTCTCTATCATATCATTCCATTTATGAAGTTGGTAATCAAATTTGAACATAAATATCACTATAAAACTAATCATCAAAAAGAGTGCTGCAATGGTTTCATTTCCGATGACAAACAAAAGAATAGCGGCTACAGTTAGGAACCTAAAAAGATTGACCAGAAATGTAAAGTACACCTTCCGTCTCTTTAATGCCTTGATGAACTTCTTGCACTGATCCTCATCCAACTTGGATGGTTGTAATTTCAAGCTCGCATGGTAATATCGAATGATCCACGCAGCTAGGAAGTAGGAGATAACACCTAAAATTGGAATCGTTCCAAGCCGGACCAACTGATTGTCAAATATTCCAGCCTCCGCTAATCCATCCGAAATTTTGTTGATAATAAATAATGTGATAGGGAGCAATATATAAGACCAGTAGTTAGGAGAAGATGTCTCTTCTAGTATGACTTTTTCCTCCCAATCAAAATGGTAATTCTTGTTCTCCCATATCCCTAAATTAATCATTGTTTGCATAACAACCTCTTTTTCACTCTCCTTGTATGTTTTCTAAATATTCTCTCAGTATCAATATGAAAAAGATTTACCGTTATAATACTGTTGAATCTCATCAAACTGAGAGATTTTCGTATCTTTATTTTCTACACTCAGTTCTTTAGGCAGATAGGCATAATCGTACACAGAGGAACCTAATGTAAGAAATTCTGTTTCTAGATCTATCAGTTCTTTCCCATTCGTAATGGCACCATTCTCAGAATTGATCACTTTATAAGCAAAACCTTCTGGTTTTGAAAAGAGTTTAAATGCTGTCGGATAAGACGCTCTTAAATTGATATCCCCTTTGAAAGATTTTTCCTTCCAAAATCCATTATCAAACGGAAGAACTCCAGCAGTGTAACCTTTACGGGTAGAAATAAAGAGATACACTCTATTCTTCTCATTTAATTCTTCTTCCGTTGCTTCTTTATCAATTTTAAGTGTTTTAAGATTAAGTAAGAAATAACGTGGCTGAGTTTGCTTCATAATTTTAATGATAGCGTAATCATTCCCATTCATTTTTCGAAGAGTTGGAAAAGATCCATAGAGTTCGAAATCATCATTTTTTACATACTCCACCATCATCTTCCAAAGATCGACTTCCTTTCGTTTCGCCTTACTCCCTGTCAAATCATAAATCTCTAAATGGGCATATTCATCCGACTTCATTTTTTTCGATGGAATAATACCTCTTACTCTGTTTCTTTGTCTAACCAAATAATTAGAGTTCACCTCAACCCAATCTGATGAATCGGGAGACTTCAAAGATTTCTTCCGTTCTTTTTCATCAAACTTCCATTCGACCACAAGCCCATTTTTAGCATGGATAAATTGGAAATCTTTAATGTCAGATTTTGCATTATAGACTGAAAATTCGTAGGACTCTTTACTCTTATCACTTTTTTCAATTTTCTTTTGTGATTCACATCCTGCAACCAGTAGCAAACAGACCGCAAAGATAAGAATCGTACCAATTCTATATTTAGAGCTATTCTCTTTCTTCATATCTATTCTCTCCCTCACCAATCTTTCATTCCTTCTATCATACCGAATTTTCTTTCACCTCGCAAATCCGCTACTAGTTGGTGAGATCCCAGCAAAAAAGCCATTGGACCTTGCACATCCAATTGACTCCTTTATCTTATTCAATTCCTTCAAAGGCTAGGCTTGGTTTGGCATTGAGGTCCCAGCCTGCGAAGTTTTCTTTGTTCCACTCACTGACACTGGCATAGGCGATCATCCCTGCATTGTCCCCGCAGAGGCGCAGAGGCGGAATGATGACCTTGACATCTGTGATGTCAGAAGCCAGGCGTTCACGAAGACCTTGGTTGGCTGCGACGCCACCAGCAACGACTAGAGTCTTGACTGGATATTTCTCCAAAGCCTTCTTGGTCTTGGCCATGAGAATGTCTAATACGGCGGCTTGGAAACTCGCTGACAGGTCCGCATTGGAGAGACTTTCTCCTTTTTGCTGCGCATTATGGTGCAGATTGATAAAGGCCGATTTGAGCCCTGAAAAAGAGAATTCCAGATTGTCTTCCTTGATCATGGCCCGAGGGAAATCGTAGACATCAGATCCTTGGTGGGCTAGCTGATCAATTTCACGTCCTGCTGGATAGGTCAAGCCCATCACGCGCCCAACCTTGTCATAAGCCTCTCCGACAGCATCATCACGGGTCTCTCCGACGATCTTATAATCACCAGCTTCACTGACGTAGACTAGCTCGGTATGTCCTCCACTCACCAGCAAGGCCAAAAGTGGAAATTCTAAGGGCTCCACGCTTTGAGCGGCCATCAAGTGCCCTGCCATATGATTGACAGGAATCAAAGGGAGGCCGTGTGCCCAAGCAAAGGCCTTGGCTGCTGCTAGGCCGACCAAGAGAGCTCCAACCAGGCCTGGACCGTAGGTGACAGCTACGGCTGTGACATCGGCTTCTGTGATGCCAGCTTCTTCCAGGGCTTCTTCAATACAAGCGGTGATGACTTCCACATGGTGACGAGAGGCTACCTCAGGCACCACCCCACCAAAACGCTTGTGACTTTCGATTTGACTGGCAATGACATTGGACAAGAGTTGGTCGTCATTTTTCAAGACAGCCACGCTGGTCTCATCGCAAGATGTCTCAAAAGCCAAAATATATCTATCTTTCATTTGGGTTCCTCTTCATGATCACAGCATCCTCTATGGGATCGTGATAGTAGTTTTTCCTCCGTGCAATTTCTTCAAAATGCATTTTTTTGTATAGGCCTTGGGCCGGTTGATTGGACACGCGCACTTCTAAGAAAATCTCTTTTTGGTCCGGCAACTGCGCAAGTAACTGCTGAGCTAAGCCTTGGCCTTGAAAGGCGCGCTTGACCGCAATCTGTAAGACCTCTGCTTCATAGAGAGTCTCTTGAATGGCGATAAATCCAAGGACTTGCCCCTCATCCACAGCTAGGAAATAGGAGGTCGATTCCTGCTCTAAATCAGCTTCAATCTGCTCCAACTTCCAGGGACTTGCTTCATAGACATCTTCCATGACAGCGAGAATAGCAGCCGCATCTTGGCTACTCCCTTTCCTGATTGTTCCTTCCATCATAGGCGCTTGATGTAAGAGGTCGTTGTTTCCGTGTGGTCTTTGAGCCAATTTTCCTCTGCTTCAACCCGTTTGAGATAATGAGGGACAAAATCATGGAGGCTAGCAGGCGCTTGTTTGAGACCGAGACGTCCGATTTTCACTGCATCTGGCAGCGTTTCATAGTAAGTAGCCCTTGACAGGCTAGAGGCGATCTGCTCCTTAAAGGCCGTGATTTCTCCGACAAAGGTGACCTGCTCACTTGTCGCTGCACGCTCTAGGACTTCCTCAAATGGAAAATGCCCTTCTGGTGCGACCAGCTGATCATCTTGGTAAAAACCTGCATAAACGTTGTTTCGACGGGCATCCATGACGGGCACTACCAAACCTTCTAGATCATCTGGCACTAGGGCTAAGAGGCTCGAAACCCCGACCAATTCAATCCCTAAGGTATGGGCCAAGGTCTTTGCGGTTGCGACCGCAATGCGCAGTCCAGTGTAACTCCCAGGACCTTCTGCCACCACGATGCGGTCCAAGTCCTTGGGTGTCAAGTCGACTTGTTGCATCAAAAAATCGATGACCGGCATCAATGTAATACTATGATTTTTTTTAATGGTTAATGTTGTTTCTGCAAGTAGAGTCTCATCTTCTAAAATCGCTACAGAAAGAGCCTTACTCGAGGTATCAAATGCTAATAATTTCATTTCCTACTCCTCTTGAACTGGATTATATTATACTACAAATTCCCTTCAAATCCCAGCGAAACTCTCCTCTAGAGCCCAGGATTTTCCTATCCAAAACTGCTCAAAAGCTTCTCTATTATAGGTCTTTGCCTCTCTGACTTTTCCAGTCTATCTTTTACTTACAGGCGAATTTATGATATAATGATAATTAATTGTATCGAATCAGGTCCACTAGTTGCGAGTAGGAAACTCTAGTGATTGCACTCCTTCGCAGCTAATAAATAGACCGAAATAATGAAAGGAAAATTACTTCATGATTTACAAAGTTTTTTATCAGGAAACAAAAGACCGCAACCCTCGTCGTGAAACCACGCATGCACTTTATCTCGATATTGATGCACCAAATGAACGCGAAGGACGCATCCAAGCTCGTCAATTGGTTGAAGCAAACACAGATTTCAACATTGAATTTATCACACCACTTTCTGAGCAACACCTTGCTTACGAGAAAGAGTCAGGTGCTTTTGAACTAACGGAGTACTAATCCATGGCTTATACCTTAAAACCTGAAGAAGTTGGTGTATTTGCCATTGGTGGACTTGGAGAAATCGGAAAAAATACCTACGGGATCGAATACCAAGATGAAATCATCATTGTCGATGCCGGAATCAAATTTCCAGAAGATGATCTCCTTGGGATCGACTATGTCATCCCAGATTACTCTTATATCGTTGACAATATCGATCGCGTCAAAGCGGTCCTCATTACCCACGGACACGAAGACCACATCGGTGGGATTCCTTTCCTTTTGAAGCAAGCCAATGTCCCTATCTACGCTGGACCTTTGGCACTTGCCTTGATCCGTGGAAAATTAGAAGAGCATGGTCTTCTTCGTGATGCCAAACTCTACGAAATCAACCAAAACACTGAGCTTCAATTTAAAAATCTTAAAGCAACCTTCTTCCGTACGACTCACTCGATTCCAGAACCTTTAGGGATTGTGATTCACACCCCTCAAGGAAAGATTGTCTGTACCGGGGACTTTAAATTTGACTTCACACCTGTTGGGGAACCAGCTGACCTCCATCGCATGGCAGCCCTTGGGGAAGAAGGCGTTCTCTGCCTGCTCTCAGACTCAACCAACGCAGAAATCCCAACCTTTACCAACTCTGAAAAAGTGGTTGGCCAATCCATCATGAAGATCATCGAAGGCATCCATGGGCGCATCATCTTTGCTTCCTTTGCTTCGAATATCTTCCGTCTCCAACAAGCAGCTGAGGCAGCTGTCAAGACCGGTCGCAAGATCGTCGTCTTTGGACGCTCGATGGAAAAGGCCATCGTCAATGGAATCGAGCTTGGCTACATCAAGGTCCCTGCTGGAACTATTATCGAGCCAAATGAGATCAAAGACTACGCAGCCAATGAAATCCTGATCATGTGTACAGGAAGCCAAGGAGAGCCGATGGCAGCCCTCTCTCGGATTGCCAACGGAACGCACCGCCAAGTGCAACTCCAACCAGGAGATACCGTGATCTTCTCTTCTAGTCCAATTCCTGGAAATACAACCAGTGTGAATAAATTGATCAATACGATTTCTGAAGCGGGTGTAGAGGTCATTCACGGGAAGATCAACAACATCCATACCTCTGGACACGGGGGGCAACAAGAACAAAAACTCATGCTCCGCTTGATCAAACCAAAATACTTCATGCCTGTCCATGGTGAATACCGGATGCAGAAGATCCACGCAGGACTTGCGCGTGATTGCGGAGTGGAAAAAGACAATATCTTCATCATGAGTAATGGTGATGTCCTCGCTCTTACAGCCAACTCTGCTCGGATCGCAGGAAGCTTTAATGCCCAAGACATCTATGTCGATGGAAACCGCATCGGTGAAATCGGAGCTGCTGTCCTTCGTGACCGGAGAGACCTTTCCGAAGACGGTGTCGTGCTTGCTGTTGCGACTGTTGACTTCAAATCGAAGATGATCCTGGCTGGTCCAGACATCTTGAGCCGTGGTTTCATCTACATGCGTGAATCAGGAGATCTGATTCGTGAAAGCCAACGCATTCTCTTCAATGCTATTCGTATCGCCTTGAAGAACAAAGATGCCAATATCCAAACCGTCAATGGTGCGATTGTTAATGCCCTTCGCCCATTCTTATACGAGAGCACGGAACGTGAACCTATCATTATTCCTATGATTCTCACACCAGATGACGAAAATTAAAAAACAACCAGTTGAGACCACTGTTTCAACTGGTTTTATAGTAACCTTTTGAGGATCAAAAAGAGAGTGGGACAGAAATCGGTCATTCGTTAGAATTCGATTTCGTCGTCCCACCTCCGCACAGTTGAGTAGGGCTGTAAAAGCTGATGAAATCAGCGTAGTAGAGCCCACTCAACCACTGCGTCTTGCTCGACAATCCAAAAATAATTGAGAGGCTAGGACTTTTGTCCTAGCCTCTTTACTCTTGTTTCTTAATAAAGATCTAAATAGTTGTCTACTTCCCATTGAGATACGAAGGTCGCATAGCTTGCCCATTCGATTCGTTTGGCTTCAAGGAAGCTGGTGTAGATGTGTTCACCCAAGGCAGCTTTCACCACTTCGTCTTCTGTCAAGGCTTTCAAAGCATTGTGAAGGGTAGAAGGGAGATCTGTGATTCCAGCTGCTCTACGTTCTTCCGGTGTCATCACATAGATATTTTCTTCGATCGGAGCAGGTGCTTCGATTTTATTTTCAATTCCGTGAAGGCCGACTTCAAGCAAGACTGCCAAGGCTACATAAGGATTGGCCATTGGGTCTACGGAACGTAATTCTAAACGAGTTCCCATACCACGTGATGCTGGCACACGTACCAATGGGGAACGGTTGCGACCTGCCCAAGCGATATAAACAGGTGCTTCATATCCAGGAACCAAACGTTTATACGAGTTGACGGTTGGGTTGGTTACCGCTGTAAAGTTATAGGCATGCTTGATCAAGCCACCCAAGAAGTGATAAGCTGTTTCTGACAATTGCATGCCCTTTGGATCTTCTGGATCAAAGAAGGCATTGTTGCCATCTTGGTCAAAGAGAGACATATTACAGTGCATACCTGATCCGGCAATTCCAAATTTTGGTTTGGCCATAAAGGTTGCATACAAACCGTGTTTACGAGCGATGGTTTTTACGACAAGTTTAAAGATTTGGATCTTGTCACAAGCGCGGAGAACTTCGTCATACTTAAAGTCAATTTCATGCTGACCAACAGCTACTTCGTGGTGGCTGGCTTCTACTTCAAAGCCCATCTTGGTCAAGACATTAACAATTTCACGACGAGTGTTATCTGCGAGGTCTGTTGGAGCCAAGTCAAAATAGCCACCTTTGTCGTTTACTTCAAGAGTTGGGTCTCCATTTTCGTCCAACTTGAAGAGGAAGAATTCTGGTTCTGGTCCAAGGTTAAAGGATTTGAATCCAAGTTCTTCCATATGACGAAGGGCACGTTTCAAATTGCCACGTGGATCTCCTGCAAATGGTTCTCCTTCTGTCGTATAGACATCACAGATCAAGCCAGCTACGCTACCATTTTCATCTCCCCAAGGGAAGACTGTCCATGTATCCAAATCTGGGTAAAGATACATATCTGACTCGTTGATACGGACAAATCCTTCGATAGAAGAACCATCAAACATGGCTTTATTTGAAAGAACCTTGTCCAGTTGCTCATCGGTAGCTGGAATTTCGACGTTCTTCATGGTTCCCAAAATATCAGAGAACATCAAGCGAATAAAAGTAACATTTTTTTCTTTTACTTCACGGCGAATATCTGCAGCAGTAATTGACATTTTTGTCTCCTTAAAATAGATTACAAGCATATGAAATGATCAACGAAATTGACCATATGGCGATGGGGAAGATGTGAAGCGACTTTGCTGAATAATATCACGATGAAGAGCCTTACGGATCTCTTCTTGACTGACAACCTTGGTTTGCTCTTGCTCTTTTTCCGCATATTTTTTCTTAATATCCGCAATATTGAAGCCATCTGAGATATAATCTTTAATCTCAAGCAGGCGGTCCATATCGTCCAACGAATACATACGGCGATTGCCTTCTGTCCGATCAGGAGAAATCAATCCCTGATCTTCATAATAACGAATCTGGCGAGCTGTCAAGTCGGTCAGCTTCATAACACTGCCAATCGGAAAGACTGCCAGCGAGCGTCGTAATTCCTTTTCCTTCATACCATTCCTCTTTCTATTCTATTATATCGAAAAAAAAATCTATGTCAAGATTAAATGTTATATAATCTTACATAGGTTTTTTGTGTTCCTTGAGAAAATCGCGAATACGATCGACATCCGAATTGACTAAAATCGCAACGAAAACGCCGATAAAGGTCTCAAATATTCGGGCAAAAACATACAAGAAGGTTTCTCCGTGAGGAATCGAGAGAGTAATGATCAGCATTGCCGAAACTCCTCCGATAATTCCTGCTTTATTATTCATAGCGACATTTGTCATAATGGTTAACATGGTCGCAATGGGTACAAAAATCAGAGTCACCCAATACGCGCCATGAAAGAGCGTTTTTAAAAGGAAGAACAATACGGCATAAAAACCTCCAATACTGTTGCCCATGACACGCGAAGCCCCGAAGTGGACACTCTTATCAAAGTCTTCTCTCAAACTAAAAACAGCTGTCAAAGTCCCGATCTGAAGGCCTCGCCAGCCAAATATTCCAAAAATAAGTAGCACAATAAAAACGGCAATCCCTGTTTTAAAGGTTCTCATTCCCAAACGGAATTTGGACCAATCAAATTTGTGTCGTTTAAAGTAATCCATGGTCACCTATCTTTCTATTTCTATTATTCTACCATATTTTCCGAAAGGAGAGAACAGGTAAAAATAGAAAGAAAAAAGAGAGTGGGACAGAAATCGGTCATTCGTTAGAATTCGATTTCGTCGTCCCACCTCCGCACAGTTGAGTAGGGCTGTAAAAGCTGATGAAATCAGCGTAGTAGAGCCCACTCAACCACTGCGTCTTGCTCGACAATCCAAAAATAATTGAGAGGCTAGGACTTTTGTCCCAGCCTCTTTCATTCTATTTAGATTATTTATCTGTAAGAGCAGCCAATCCTGGAAGTTCTTTACCTTCAAGGAGTTCCATAGAAGCACCACCACCAGTAGAGATCCATGAGAATTTGTCTGCACGGCCAAGGTTGATCGCAGCAGCAGCTGAGTCACCACCACCGATGATTGATTTAACGCCTGGTTGTTTCACGATAGCGTCCATCACACCGATTGTACCAGCTTGGAAGTCAGGGTTTTCAAATACACCCATAGGACCATTCCATACAACTGTTTTCGCACCAGTCAATTCTTGGTCGAATTTAGCGATTGATTTAGGACCGATATCAAGACCAAGGAATCCTGGATCTACTGCTTCACCTTCAGTGTCTTTCACTTCAGTGTAGTCAGCAAATGCGTTTGCTTCTTTTGAGTCAACTGGCAAGATCAATTTGCCGTTTGATTTTTCAAGAAGAGCTTTCGCCACATCTAATTTATCTTCTTCTACAAGTGAGTTACCGATTTCGATACCTTGAGCTTTGTAGAATGTGTAAGTCATCCCACCACCGATAAGAACTTTATCAGCTTTTTCAAGCAAGTTTTCGATAACACCGATCTTGTCAGATACTTTAGATCCACCAAGGATAGCTACGAATGGACGTTCTGGAGCTTCAACTGCTTCTTTGATGTAAGCAATTTCGTTTTCAAGAAGGAATCCAGCAACAGCTTTATCAACGTTTGCAGAGATACCAACGTTAGATGCGTGTGCACGGTGAGCTGTACCGAATGCATCGTTTACGAAGATACCATCTCCAAGTGATGCCCAGTATTTACCAAGTTCAGGATCGTTTTTAGATTCTTTCTTGCCATCAACATCTTCAAAACGAGTGTTTTCAACCAAGAGAACTTGTCCATCTTCAAGAGCGTTAACAGCTGCTTCCAATTCAGCACCACGTGTAACACCTGGGATAAATTTAACGTCTTGACCCAATTTAGCAGCCAAGTCAGCAGCTACAGGAGCAAGTGATTTGCCTTCTTTATCAGCTTCTTCTTTTACACGTCCAAGGTGAGAGAAGAGGATTGCACGTCCACCTTGTTCAAGGATGTACTTGATAGTTGGAAGAGCTGCAGTGATACGGTTATCGTTAGTGATCACGCCATCTTTTACAGGAACGTTGAAGTCAACACGAACGAGAACTTTTTTCCCTTTCAAGTCAACGTCTTTAACAGTCAATTTTGCCATTAGATATGACTCCTTCTTTTTTTAATACATGATAATTATATCACAAAAGCTGTAAAAGAGGTAGAAAAATCCAATGCTTTTCCCCTCTAATTCGCAGGATCCGAACGACACTTCTAAATACAAGATCAAACCTCTCTGATTTTCACCAGAGAGGTTTTTTTGAGAGTGACTTTTTAAGTGAACGAAAGAATCCTGTAAAAGACTTACTCTTCTTTCTTCTTACCAGCCAAGAGGAAGCCTCCTAAGGCTGCTAGGAGAACAGCTTCAGCTGCAAAGGAAGCTTCTAGGCTTGCCGTATTTGGCAAGTGTTCCGATTGACTTTCTTTACTTGCATCTTTTGTTTCTTGCTGAACAGTTGGCTGTGAGTTAGATCCTTGGTGGGCACTTAACAACTGATAGATCTCTTGATCAACCATATCCTTGTGTTCTTCCTCTTGATGACCCGCTTGAGTAGAAGTCATTGGGGCCAACTGATCCACTTGAGATGACTCTGTAGGCTTCAGTGGATTAGCCGGTTCTGGAGTTACTGGGGTAGCTGGTTGGACTGGTTGATTTGGTTGAGCCGGTTGAACAGGCTGATCAGGTTTAGCCGGTTCCTCTGGTTGGATCGGTTGATCTGGTCCTTCCGTTTTTGCTGGCTTATAGACAATCGCATAGCGAGTAAAGTGAGGAGCTGTAAAGATGACCACATCTCCAACTCTCTCAAAGGCCAAGGATTGAGGAGCTTGACCTTCTGGGAAGAAGAGGACTTGCCCCACTTCTTTATCCTTATCCACAGGGATTTTCACAAGGGATGGATGGTGGGTATCGATATCTTGACCGCTGGCATCCACACCTTCAATATCAAAGACGATTCCTTCTCGGCCCTTCAGCTCTTCTTTTTCTGCCTGATTGGCTTCAACTTTTGCGACTTTTAGTCCTTTGACAACGGTTGGCTCTAAGTTGGAGAATTGAACTTCGACTCCAGTCGCAGGGTCTACAAAGACCGCTGGCTTGTCTTCTTTCAGGAGCCCAATCAAGGTCTCTAGACCTGTCTTAGCTGTTTCAAGCGCTTCAGGAGTGAGCTCTGAAGAAGCTAGGAGCTCTTTATTTTTCTCCAAGAGTGCCTGCAAAGCCTCACCAGAAGGGTGATTTGGCTTGCTTGCTAATAGAGCAGTCGCTTCTGTTGTTAGGGCAGAGAGAGCTTCTTTTTCTTTTGTTAGATTAGCTTGACCATCCAAGGCTTTCAAGAGAGCGGTCAATTGGTTCAACTGCTCATTGACTTGTTCTTGTGTGCTGGTATCATGCTCTTTCAAGACTTTTTCAGAAGCAGCCATTCCAGCTAGCAAGGCTTCTTTGACTTCAGGAGTCGCAAAAGTAAAGTCTACTTTGGCTTTTGCAGCTTCAGCTTCAGCCAATTTTTGCTTAAGGTATTCATCGTTGAGAGCTGGTTTTGGATTCACGAGGACATCAAAGCTTGTGCTAGCTCCTTTGTAATGAACGGTGATAGTTTGACGACCTTCCTTGGTCGTATCAAAACCAGTCACTTCCACACCTTCATCGGTCAAAGCATGCGTTTCGGTCGTTTCATCTTCAAAGACAACTGTAAAGCGTCCGCCTTCTTTCTCCAATGCTTCTCCGACAATATATTCCACTTTTGGTTTGTCGGTCAATTCTAGACCAGCAACTGCTTTTTCACCCGCTTCCTCTGCACTGACCACAAAAACAGTGAGAGTCTTATCCAATTTCTGACCAAGGTAAGAGACTTCTAGGTGTTGTTCTCCCAGCTTGCTACTGTCAAATCCATGAATCTCTACACCTGAGTTGGTGAGGTTGACCAGTTGATCTGCTTGGCCATCTTTATAATGAACGCGGAGAGTCGCCCCTTTCAAGGAAAGGGCATCGCCTTCCCGGTAGACCTTCTTGGTCAATCCATCTTCAAATTGAAGTCCCGCAATTTCTTTATCATTCTTTGGAACTTCGATCGCCAAAACATTACTGATATCTTTACCAGGTTCTTGCGCGCGATAGTAGAGAAGAGATGGGGTTGATTCAAAAGCAAGCGGTTTAAAAATAAGATTTCCAGTTTGATCGGCTGTCATAGTCGCAATTGGACTAGTGGCTTCTTTATCGGCATAAAGAGTCAGAGTAGTATTAGCTGGGACATCTTTGAAACCGACTTGAACAAAATGATTACCTAGGTTTTGCGCTGCGGCATGTTTCATCGGGATGTTGACCGTTTCAGTATCCAGACTTTCATACATCTTCCAGTTGTAAATCCGGATGGCTTGCCATGGGGTGCCGTTATCTGCCGTAATGACATGGAGACGCCATTCTTGAGCCTTGATTGGATGGTCGAGTGTAATGTCAGACACATGGGCTTTATTGCCACGAACTTCCTTAGCAAGCTTCCATTCACCCGCTTCATCCTTGTAGTAAAGGTCGAAGTCACGGGTATTCATCTTGCCATCGTCGACAGATTCTCCACCCGCACCGGCATGGTCCATGACCCAACGAACAATGGTCCGTGGTTGTGTCAAGCGAATATCGACGGTTCCACTCAATTGAGCAGAAGACCATTTATCTGAAAGACTGGTAATGGTACCATTTAACATACCTTCGATGCCTTCACTACCATCCGCATCTGGGAAGCTCGAACCGATCACTTTGGCTCCGATGACCACGTTTGGCGCTAAAGCTTTTGGTAGACTGGTATCTGACACGGTCATGCCCCAATCAAAGGCTACAGTTCCCGCATCCGAACGTTGACCATTCTTTCCAACTGCCACAACCTTGAGGTCCTGAGTGGTTCCTTCAGCACTTGCTGAACGGCTAACTTTTGGTAGATAGACGGTGGTTGCAGAAGAACCCGTTAATAGACGCCAGTTGTCGCCGTCTTTTTCATAGACTTCATAATAATCTGCATCTGCCACCCCTTTAAAATTGAGGACTGCTTCTGCTTCTTGTGCATTTTGTAGGCGTTTTGCCCGAACGGTAACTTCCGCTGGAGCAGCTGGTTTCTCTTGGTTCGACGTAATCGACAATTGACCGAGATTAAATTTGTAGTCTTTGACATCCGTATCATGGTCAAAGAACATCTTCACAGCATAAATGGTCTTGCCAGCCAAACTTCCCAAATCAAAGGTTTGAGTAGACCAATCCGCACTCGGTGTCAATTCCTTCCATTCGTATTCGGAGTAGTCTTCTTTGGTGGCAACAGCTACCCAGGCAGCAGCTCCGAGTCCACCTTTATGACTGACGCTCAATTTTGTCGTTTCTGTCACAGGAATCTTGGTCGAATAGAGCATGACATTTTGACTGCTATTAGCTTTTAAATCTCCTTCAAAGGCTAGAGAATTTCCTCCATTGTAGGCTTGATCAAAATCATAGCGACCTTTCAATGGTGTACTATCCTCACTATGCTCTACCCACCAACGCCAGGTTGGAAGGTAGCCAGAAACAGAACGGTAGTTCCACTCCCCTTCTTTAGAAATCTTGCCATCCACAAACCAGTGTTTTCCGTGTCCAGTATTAAAGGAAGTATTGAAATCTTCACTTGTAATAGGAGTTTTGTCCACTACTAGATTGGACATACCGTACCAAGATTGGCCTGCTGGTTTTCCTTTAGTCGGATCTCCTTGGAAACCTGTCCAGAATAGATCTTCATGGGTATGGTAACCTTCTCCAGTCTTTCCTAGCCCTGTAATGGTATCAGGTGCATAAAGACCAAGAGATAGACGCAACTTGCCATGTTCATCTAAAATGGCATTCCAGTCTACATTAGTCTTATAAGAGCCTCCTTTTTGGAGCTCGAGTCCAGCTAGAACATCATAAGGATTCCGATGAATCCATTTAGCTGTGCTGATCGAATAATCGACTTCTGATTTGCCCCAGTTAAAGTTAGCAAAGAAGGTATCCACTGGATTTTCCCCATTTTCTGGCTGCATGAAATTGTAGTTGTATTCTCCCAGCGCATTCTCATGGTAACGGCCATATTCATAGGTCATAGCATCATACCAAGAATACTTAATCGGATAATTGAGGCTCTTGGCATATTCCTTGGTATAAAGAAGGAAATCTCTCAATTTTGGACCCAATGGTTCTACAAGATTTCCAGTTGTTTCTTGGTTGATAAAATAGCCATCAAAACCATAGTACTTGGCAAGTTCGACTAATTTACGGGCGATCGGAAAAGTTTTAGAGCCTTCACTATCTTCTTTCAAGGTTTCTGCAAAATGTTCTTGATCCTTGATACTGCTAGACCAGTTATAAAAGATTGTTCCATAAATAGGAACCCCATTTCGGTGTGCAGCATCGATCACATCTGCTGATGGAACCAGCCCTTCCCAAAAGACCATGGAGTCCAAATATTGCCAGTAATCAAACGCATAGGCCTTAAACTCTTCCCCGCCGACAGACGCATGATCCTTGGCTTTGGAGTTCATGTTTGACAGCGCTTGGATCTTCGCTTCAGGGTTGGCTTGTTCATTAATTTGTTTCCCTTGAAAACGACTCGCAAGTGGGACGCTTGCTCTGTTCAAATCGTCATCCACTCGTGTTCCAGGTTCCCACTTCAAGAGATCATCCCAGGTATCAAACTTAACTTCTTTGGGTCTTAATTGTTTTTCTTCATTGGTTGGTAAATCAGCCACTTTTTCAGCAGCAACTTTTGGTTTCTCAGCCTCTGAAACAGCTGGAGTATCAGTAGTCGTCGAGCTAGCTTCTGTACTTGTAGGACTGGCCTCTGCAGCAACTGCTTCTGTAGCTGGTTGTGCAGGATCTGCCGTAGGAAGTGCTGCATCTGCTGTATAGACGCCTGCTTCTCTTACCAAATGATTGACATCTTCGGTCGCTGCTGAAGATGCTTCTAAGGGTTGTTCACTAGTAGGAACCGTCTCATCTGCTGAGACAGCACCTGTTCCTAAAAATGCTAACCCAATCAATGCGGAACAAACTCCCACACTGAATTTTCGTATACTAAATCGTTCTTTCTTTTCAAATAGATGACCTTTCATCTTGACCTCCTTGTATGGTTTCTTTCTTTTTCTTGAGCGATTTCCATAGGCTCCTTTCTTCACGACCTGTAATCGCTTTCATTTTCTTGTATTAGAAATCTCCAATCAAGAATAGGATACCTAATCCAGTTAGCACTGTCAATCTATTTTGCCAAGTCCTATAATATGATGAGAAAGCCCTAAAAAAAGTACAAAAAAAGAGGAGGTTTCCCTCCTCTCATCATACACATGAATTATTTAGCAATTTTTGCGAAGTATTCAAGAGTACGAACAAGTTGTGCAGTGTAAGACATTTCGTTGTCATACCATGAAACAACTTTAACCAATTGTTTACCGTCAACGTCAATAACTTTAGTTTGAGTTGCGTCAAACAATGATCCGTAAGACATACCTACGACGTCTGAAGAAACGATTGGATCTTCAGTGTAACCGTATGATTCGTTTGAAGCTGCTTTCATAGCTGCGTTCACTTCATCAACAGTAACGTTCTTGTCAAGAACAACTACCAATTCAGTAACTGATCCAGTTGGAACAGGAACACGTTGTGCAGCTCCGTCCAATTTACCGTTCAATTCAGGGATAACCAAACCGATTGCTTTAGCAGCACCAGTTGAGTTAGGAACGATGTTAGCAGCACCAGCGCGCGCACGACGAAGGTCACCTTTACGGTGTGGTCCGTCAAGGATCATTTGGTCACCAGTGTAAGCGTGGATAGTAGTCATCAATCCTTCAACAACACCGAAGTTATCTTGAAGAGCTTTAGCCATTGGAGCCAAGCAGTTTGTAGTACATGAAGCACCTGAGATAACTGTTTCAGTACCATCAAGAATATCGTGGTTAGTGTTAAATACGACTGTTTTAACATCTGATCCACCAGGAGCAGTGATAACAACTTTCTTAGCACCACCAGCATGCAAGTGTTTTTCAGCTGCAGCTTTAGTAGCAAAGAAACCAGTTGCTTCAAGAACGATTTCTACACCGTCGTTAGCCCAGTCGATTTGTTCTGGATCGCGTTCAGCAGAAACTTTAATGAATTTACCATTAACTTCGAATCCACCTTCTTTAACTTCCACAGTACCGTCGAAACGACCTTGAGTTGTATCGTATTTCAACAAGTGTGCAAGCATAACTGGATCTGTAAGGTCGTTGATGCGAGTAACTTCAACACCTTCTACGTTTTGGATACGACGGAAAGCAAGACGTCCGATACGACCGAAACCGTTAATACCAACTTTAACTACCATTCGTGATTTCCTCCTTATGAAAATCAAAAAATTTTTTTGTGAAAAGAGTAACTTGACACAGCGCCAAACATCTTTTAACAGTCTCTATTATATACTTTATTGCATTAAAAAGCAACTATTTCCCAACGAAAAGCAAGATTTATCATAGATCACCACCTCTTTTATTAAAGTTTTTCACAAAGTCTTGATCGACAGGACGATCGCTTTTTTACTTGTATTCACTCTTGGAACAAAGAAAAACTCTTCCCGAATGGGAAGAGTTTCTTAGCTTTGGTAAATTAAGCTTCACCTTTAGCTTTTTTAATGATTTCTTCTTGTACTGATTTTGGTACATCTTCGTAGTGGTCAAATACCATCATGAAGGTACCACGTCCTTGAGTTGCAGAACGAAGAACAGTAGCGTAACCAAACATTTCAGCAAGTGGGACATAAGCACGAACGATTTGGCTTGCACCGTGTGCTTCCATACCATCTACACGTCCACGACGAGCAGTTACGTGACCCATAACATCCCCAAGGTTTTCTTCAGGAACTGTGATGGTTACAAGCATCATTGGTTCAAGGATAGCTGGTTGTGCAGTCTTAGCAGCTTCTTTAAGCGCAAGAGATGCAGCGATCTTGAAGGCAGTTTCAGATGAGTCGACATCGTGGTATGAACCATCGTAAAGCTTAGCTTTCACGTCAACCATTGGGTAACCAGCAAGAACACCGTTCGCCATAGATTCTTGAAGTCCTTTTTCTACTGCAGGGATGAATTCACGTGGAACCACACCACCGACGATAGCATTTTCGAACTCGAATCCTTTACCTTCTTCGTTTGGAGTAAATTCGATCCAAACATCACCAAACTGACCTTTACCACCAGATTGACGTTTGAAGAATCCACGTGCTTGTGTAGAAGCGCGGAATGTTTCACGGTAAGATACTTGAGGGGCACCAACGTTAGCTTCAACCTTGAATTCACGTTTCATACGGTCAACAAGGACATCCAAGTGCAACTCACCCATACCAGAGATAACTGTTTCACCAGTTTCAGGGTTTGTTTCAACGCGGAATGTTGGATCTTCTTCAGCCAATTTTTGAAGGGCGATACCCATCTTGTCTTGGTCTGCTTTAGATTTAGGTTCAACCATCAATTGGATAACTGGTTCTGGAACTTCGATTGATTCAAGGATGATTTTTGCTTTTTCATCTGTCAATGAGTCACCAGTTGTAGTATCTTTCAAACCAACGGCAGCAGCGATATCTCCAGAGTAAACTGTTTCGATTTCTTTACGAGTGTTGGCGTGCATTTGAAGGATACGTCCGATACGTTCACGTTTACCTTTAGAAGTGTTCAAGACGTATGAACCTGAGTTCAAGACACCTGAGTAAACACGGAAGAATGTCAAACGACCTACGAATGGGTCAGTCATGATCTTGAAGGCAAGAGCTGCAAATGGCTCTTCATCAGATGCTGGACGTTCTTCTTCTTCGTCTGTATCTGGGTTTACACCCTTGATTGCAGGGATATCAAGTGGGCTTGGAAGGTAGTCAAGGACTGCATCCAACATCAATTGAACCCCTTTGTTCTTGAAGGCAGAACCACAAAGTACTGGGTAGAATTCAACGTTGATTGTAGCTTTACGGATACCAGCTTTCAACTCTTCGTTTGTGATTTCTTCCCCTTCAAGGTATTTCATCATCAAGTCTTCATCAGTTTCAGCAACTGCTTCAACCAATTTTTCACGGTATTCTTGAGCTTGATCAAGGTATTCAGCTGGAATATCTTCTTCAAGGATATCTGTACCAAGGTCGTTAGTATAGATTTCAGCTTTCATCTTGATCAAGTCAATGATTCCGCGGAAGTCATCTTCAGCACCGATTGGCAATTGAATTGGGTGAGCGTTTGCTTGAAGACGGTCATGAAGTGTGCTTACTGAGTAAAGGAAGTCAGCACCGATTTTATCCATCTTGTTAGCGAATACGATACGAGGAACTCCGTATTCAGTTGCTTGACGCCAAACTGTTTCAGTTTGAGGTTCAACACCTGATTGTGAGTCAAGAACGGTTACAGCACCGTCCAAAACGCGGAGTGAACGTTGAACTTCGATAGTGAAGTCCACGTGTCCTGGTGTGTCGATGATGTTTACACGAGTGTCTTTCCATTGAGCTGTTGTAGCGGCAGATGTGATGGTGATACCACGTTCTTGCTCTTGCTCCATCCAGTCCATTTGTGACGCACCTTCGTGAGTTTCACCGATTTTGTGAATCTTACCAGTGTAGTAAAGGATACGCTCAGTTGTAGTTGTTTTACCAGCATCGACGTGAGCCATGATACCGATATTACGAGTTTTTTCAAGTGAAAATTCGCGTGCCATGAGGTTTGTTTCTCCTATATTTTTTATTTCTATATTCTATTATAACATGATTTAATAAAAACGGATAGGCAGGACCTACCCGTTTTCAGTGTTTTCATGCTAAGTTTTGGTTCCAACTTGTAAGAAGAGCTCAATTGAACCTGGGCTAAAAGCTCGGAAAATAGATAAGCTTTCCTAGAATCTTTGATTCTTCGTCAAGCTTCCTAATTTTCAGTCGCTTTTTTAACGCCCTTAGTATCTTAATCTTACCAGCGGAAGTGTGCGAATGCACGGTTAGCTTCAGCCATACGGTGAGTATCTTCACGTTTCTTAACAGCTGCACCAGTGTTGTTCGCTGCATCCAAGATTTCTTTTGCAAGACGATCAACCATTGTGTGTTCACCACGTTGACGAGCGATTGTTACCAACCAACGAAGTCCAAGTGTTGTACGACGTTCTGGACGAACTTCAACTGGGACTTGGTAGTTAGAACCACCGACACGGCGAGCACGTACTTCAAGTACAGGCATGATGTTTTCCATAGCTGTTTCGAATACTTCAAGAGCATCGTTTCCAGTAGCTTCTTTAATTTGTTCGAAAGCTCCGTAAACGATTGAAGCAGCTGTACCACGTTTACCATCAAGCATAACGCGGTTGATAAGACGAGTAACTAATTGTGAATTGTAAAGCGGATCTGGCAATACATCGCGTTTAGGCGCACGGTTTTTACGACTCATTTTTCTTTATCCCCTTTCCTTATGCTTTTGGTTTTTTAGTACCGTATTTAGAACGGCCTTGTTTACGATCGTTTACACCTGCAGTATCAAGTGCTCCACGGACGATATGGTAACGTACCCCTGGAAGGTCTTTTACACGTCCACCACGAAGAAGAACCACGCTGTGTTCTTGCAAGTTGTGTCCGATACCTGGGATATAAGCAGTTACTTCGATCAAGTTGCTCAAACGTACACGGGCAAATTTACGAAGGGCAGAGTTAGGTTTTTTAGGTGTCATTGTTCCAACACGAGTTGCAACACCACGTTTTTGTGGTGAAGAAACGTTTGTTTGAACTTTTTTATGACTGTTGTAACCAACGTTCAAAGCTGGTGATTTAGATTTTTCTACTTTTGATTTACGCGGTTTGCGAACCAATTGGTTAATTGTAGGCATCTACATTCTCCTGTGAAATTTTTTATTTTTGGTGATGGTACACTTGGTGACAGCTACCATCTGTGTGTACTTTTGCAACATTTGTCAGCACGTCCCTGTACACTCTTGAGAGACCAAAAGTAAAAAGTACCGTCTATTATTATAACATGACGGCACTTTGATTGCAAGATGTTTTTTTATTTTTTAAAGAAGTCGAAAAAGTTCATTATTGACCAGCTTCAGCAGGTTCTTCTGCCCCTGCATCTGCAGCCGGAGCATACTGTTGTTGCTGTTGTGGTTGAACTGTCGCATTGGCTCCAGCTACTCCAGCATTGGCATTAGTATTTGCGTTCGCGTTCGTGTTGGCATTAGCGTCTGTTTGAGTCTGCTGTGTTGCCGTTGTGTCGCTCTCATAGGTCAGTCCATAATAGTTAGCGATGTATTGGATACGGGCCTCAAGCGATTGCTTTTGAGTCGCATCTTTGACTTTCTTCACAGCAGCTTGGGCAGCGTTCACAGAATCTTGACTTGGAGTTGTTTCCATTTGAACGACTGCTTTTTCAGCAGCTTCTGTATTTTTCTTTTCTTCCTTCTTTTCTTTTTCTTCCTTTGTTTCCTTTTTCACTGGAAGGGAACCTGTTTTTTTAGCAGGTTGAATTTCTGTCGTTACCTGGGCAGCCGTATTCTTTTTAACGGTATACAAACCAGCTACCAAAATAAAGGATAGAGACAGAACTGTCACCAAGCGAATCCACAAAGGACTATTATCAAATCGATCTAAAATTCTTTTCACTTTTTGATCCTCCTTTGTTGCTCTTAATCAAAGATATTCCCAACTTCGACACTCAATTTATTTTCTTTTACATCGATGTTGGTCACGCGCAATAAGGATTTGTGTTCAAAGAATTCACGGTCGGTTGCAGCATTATCCGCAAAGACAGCTACCCCGGCTAATTCAGAATCAAATTCAGCCAAGAGGCTGACCATCCCGTTAATCGTTCCACCACCTTTAAGGAAGTCATCGACAATCAAGACCCGGCTTCCTGCTTTTAGGCTCCGTTTTGAAAGGAACATTTTCTCAATGCGATCTCCACTTGAGCCTGAAACATAGTTGACACTAACGGTTGACCCTTCTGTGATTTTCAAATCACGACGGACAATGACGAATGGAACATTCAAGACATTAGCCACTGCATTGGCTAAAGGAACTCCCTTGGTCGCTACGGTCATGACAGCATCAATCTTCTTATCCCGGAAGGCTTTAGCAATGATGCGTCCGATCCGATTCAAAATCTTTGGATTGCTCAAAAGATCAGACAGGTAAATGTAGCCACCAGGAAGGATACGATCACTTTCAGACAGTTGCTTGCAAAGATCCTCGACGATTTCTTTGGATTCTTGATCTGAGATAGACGGTGTAAAGATCACGCCTCCTCCAGCTCCTGTGATGGTCTCGATATTTCCGATTTCCATTTCTTCAAACGCACGCTTAATGATCACGATATCTTCTGAGATGGAAGACTTGGCAGACTCATACTTTTCCGCAAACGTATTGAGGCTAGTCAATTCATAGGGATGGTTGATCAAGTAATTAGAAATCACGACCATCCGTTCACTTCTTCTTAATTTCATTTTCTCACCATGTAGTTTTTTCTACCATTATACCATAAGAAGCGAAAAAAACGAACATTCTGATTTACAGAAGGCCGTTTTTTCCTGATTATTTCATTTTTGGCAGAATCATTCCCGTATTTATCTCTGTTTTTACTAGTCGAGATTCGGTTTATAGAAGGAACGATTTTCCATAGCAAAGATTTTATTGGTCATTTCGCCAGGACCAATTAAGCCAAGTGCTGTTGTCATCATCATCATTTCTGCATCCAAATTGTCGATCATATGAATAATCTCTGCTTCCATGATTTTTGGACGAACAGGACTACCGTATTCGAGCAAGCCATGGTGACTCAAGATCACATGGCGAAGGACGATAACTTCTTCTTTTTGGTCATCAATCTTCAACTCTTGCAAGACCTTGGTGATTTCTTCATCGATCAGTGCAATGTGGCCGATGAGATTGCCTCGAACAGTGTATTCTGTATTTTCAGGCCCCGTCAACTCGATCACTTTGGCCAAATCGTGTAACATAATCCCTGCAAAGAGCAAACTTTTATTCAACTGAGGATAGATATCGCCGATACTATCTGCCAAGCGGACCATGGTTGCCGTATGATAAGCAAGGCCTGCTTCAAAGGCATGGTGGTTGGTTTTAGCAGCTGGATAGCTATAAAACTCTTTCTCATATTTCCCATAGAGGGCCCGGACAATCCGTTGCCAGACTGGATTTTCAATTTTGAAAATCATGTTTGACAGGTATTCATGCAATTCCTTGGGATCTACTGGTGGTTTTTCCTTAAAGTCTGCTGGATTGTTGGGCTCTCCTGCTTGTGGCAAACGCATGTTCAATTGATTGACTTGCGGGGTATTATTGTAAACTTCTCGACGTCCAGACATATGGACCACGCGCCCAGCTGTAAAGCTCTCTACATTGTGGGGTTGAGCGTCCCATAGTTTGCCTTCGATTGTACCAGTCTCATCCTGGAAGACAAAGGCGAGGTAGTTTTTCCCGGCCCGCGTTTGACGCACTTCTGCTGACTTGATCAAATAGAATCCTTCGAACAATTCATCTTTTTTCATTTGGTTAATTTTGACCATCATCTTCTCCATCTTCTATATATACATCTAGTCCCAGCAGGTCCTCATCGCTTTCGATTTGGCGGAGTGTCCGCTCGATGGCACTGGTCCGTCTGGTTAGCAAATCATCAATATTATTGGAAGCATTCTTTAAATGGCGCTGAGTCTTGGCCAGAATCCCTCCAAACTTATGGAATTCTGATTTGACCGATCCCAACACCTTGCTAATGTCATCTGCACTCTTTTGGATGTTGAGCGTTTTAAAGCCAACAGACAAGGAGTTCAAGAGGGCTGATAAGGTACTTGGCCCAGCCACTAAAATTTGTTCGTCTCGACGCAAATGATCGAAGAATTCTGGATTGCGAACCACTTCGGAATAGAGGCCTTCAGTTGGCAAAAAGAGAATTCCGAAATTCGTTGTCGCTGGCGGAAAGAGGTATTTTTGTTGGATATCCTTAGCAAAACGCTTGATACTAGCAAGAAGGGCCTTGCGGTAACGCTCGATCTCCTCTTTCTCTCCTGATTCATAAGCTTCTTCCAGACGATAGTAGTCTTCCAGTGGGAATTTAGAGTCAATCGGCAGATAGACTGGCTCCTCTCCTTGTCCTGGAAGCTTAATGGCATATTCCACGCGCTCACTGGATTGGGGAACGGTGACAAACTCCCGCTCATACTGGGCTGGGGTCAAGATATCTTCAATGATTTGCCCCAGCTGCAATTCGCCCATAATCCCACGCGTCTTGGTATTGGAGAGAACTTTATTAAGGGTTCCGACATCCCGCGCCACTGTCTGCATTTCTCCCAACCCTTTGTTGACCGACTCCAATTGTTTTGAAACCGTCTCAAAGGAGGTCTGCAAGCGGTGCTGCAAGGTTTTCTCCAATTTTTCTTCTACCGTTTGGCGCATCTGTTCTAGCCGCACTTCATTGGACTCTTGGATCTGGCGCATGCGCTCATCTGTTTTGTCCCGATTTTTAGTAAAGTGCTCATTCATCTCAGCGCGCAGAGCCGTCGTCTGCTGGTGGATCTCCACTCTCATCTCGGTTAAGCGATCTGTCAAGGCGATCTCTAACTGCTGATTGGCAATCTGGCTTGCTTGTCTTTCTTTTTCAAAACGATAGTCCAACTGGTCTGTCAAATGATCCTCATGGTCTTCCAGCATCTCTCGTAAAGCCGGTCTTGTATCATCTGACCGTTGCAAGAAATAGATGAGGAGACCCAGATTGAGCAGGCCAATCAGAAGCAGAATGATATTCATATTAACCTCTGTCTTTACTATAAACAATGACAAGATAGCCACGATCAAGACTCACTTGAATCGGTTGATCCAAAAATTCATTGGAGCCATACATGGCCTTCAAAAAATAATTCTCCTGATGGAGCGGATACTTGGCCCCTGCGATCTCTAAGTGGCCCTCTCCAACAGGCATAAAACCAACATAGGACATGGCTGGATCTGGCTGAATCTCATGGCAGCCGGCTGATCTGTAGATCAAGCGATTTTGACCGTCGACTAATTGGATTTGCTCCATGTAGGAAGCTAGGTCTGGATCTGTCGGCAAAAAGATATTGGACAAGAGGTGATCCAAACGACCGCCAAAGGCACCATAAACGGTGACAGCAGCCTCTGGATAGGCTTCAAAGACTGCTTTCAAGGCCAATTCCAAATCTGTATCGTTCTTTTCAGGGACGGATTGAACAACCTGCTTGGCTTGGGTTCGGATCTTGCGCGAATCAGTCTCAGAGACAGAATCGAAATCCCCCACAGCTATATCTAATGGCAGGCCTTGTTCCAGTAACTTCAAACAGCCACCATCAACGCCTACATAAGCGTCATGATTTCTTGGCAAGAGCGTGCTGTCACCTCCTGCCAGTATTGCGATGTTACCCATTGACAGCATCTCGGAGCGTTTGAACGCGCTCATTGACATCTCCATTAAAGACATAAGAGCCTGCTACAAAAACATTGGCCCCGGCTTCTTTTGCTTGGGAAATACTTTGGCCATCAATTCCACCATCCACTTCGATATCAAAGTCTAAGCCTTTTTCTTCACGAAGAGCGGCTAATTCGCGCACCTTGTCCATGGTTTCAGGCAAGAAGGCTTGGCCACCGAATCCTGGATTAACGGTCATAACCAAGACTTGATCCACCAAGTTTAAGACATGTTTGATACTGTCTACAGGAGTCCCTGGGTTGATCACGACACTCGCCTTCACACCCGCTTGACGAATTTTTTGAAGAGCTCCGTGGATATGAGGAGTTGCTTCTACGTGGATGCTGATGATGTCAGCACCTGCACGGGCAAATTCTTCGATATGGTGTTCGGGATTGGTGACCATCAAGTGGCAATCAAAGACCAACTTACTATGCGGACGCATACTCTCTACGACACCAGCTCCAAAGCTGATATTGGGCACAAAATGGCCATCCATGACATCGATATGGGCATAGTCAGCTCCTGCTGCTTCTAAGCGTTTCAATTCACTTTCAAAATTGGCATAATCGGCACTCAAAATTGAGGGTGCAATTTTCATTGTTTTCATCGTTGTAGTGTCTCCTATTTTGGCATTTTTTTCGAAACTTTTTTATAGGTTTCGCGACGGTTTTCAATCTCACTTAGAAATTGCAAGTAATCCTCATAACGGAAAGGTGCAATTTCCTCTCTTTCAACGGCTGGTTTCACCGCACAAGCGGGCTCATGCGTGTGGGTACAGGTACGAAATTTACAAGAGTGGCTCACATCGGCGATCTCTGGGAAGGCTTGATTTAAGTCTTCACTGGTTGTCACTTCATAATCGAGGGATGAAAAACCAGGCGTATCTGCGATCTTTGCTCCATTTAAATGGTAAAAGCTGACAGCTCGGGTCGTGTGTCGACCGCGCCCCAGACTATCTGAAATCTCACCCGTTTCAAGCTCCAGATCCGGAGCGATTTTATTGAGCAAGGTCGATTTTCCTACACCGGTCTGTCCCATAAAGACCGTGGTTTGATTGGTCAAAAGGGGCAAGAGTTCCTCAATCGACAAGACAAAGTCATAGCCAATAGTCTGGTAGATTCCTTGGTAGTAGTGGATGTCTTCCATATCTTCTAATAAGTCCAGTTTTGAAATATAGACAATGGGATGAATCCCCTTATGCTCCAAAAGAACCAGAAAACGGTCTAAAAGATTGGCGTTGAAATCAGGTTCCTTAGCTGACATGATCACTACCGCCTGATCAATATTGACAATCGGAGGACGCACGAGGCTATTTTTTCGAGGCGCAATGCTCAAAATGTAGCCTTCTGAATTCTCTTCAGCAGAGAACTCCACCTGATCCCCCACATAAGGAGTCTGTCCTTTTTTTCTAAAATTTCCACGAGCCCGTGTCTGGTAAATGTGACCATCTGACTCCACGTAGTAGAAGCCAGCCAAGGCCTTGACGATTGTTCCTTGCAAATCGCACTCCTTTGAGATTAATACTATCTATTATACCAAAAAATGAGAAATAAGGCTGGATTGCTCAATAAGAAAAATCTGGAACTAGTTTCAGTAAAATTTTTAGGGATAATAAAGATAGGGGTATTGTAACCGCTTCCTAATTTAGGTATAATAAATGTGAAAAAACATTCATAAATAAGTTGCTTGTGGGAAGCTCGAAACAAGAACGCAGAAAGGAAGTGACATCAAGAAGCGCCTTGTTTCAATGATTACTTGCTGTACAAAGAAAGCTGTTTCTTTGTTCTACGTTTTAGATGGAGGTTCTTTATGAGTCTTTCTTTTCTTTCTAAAGAGAATCCCTTAATTGCCAATATCAAAAAGGGAAAATTTCTGACACCATGGTTTTTGGCTCCGTTTATTCTGTATTACATCACAGAGTACATGTCCCCTGTTAGCACAGCATCGACCAGCTTCTTTCTCAATAAGCAACACTGGATCCCAGACTGGTGGAACATCCTTGACCTTTGGTCCTTCCTCTATACCATCATCGCCTTCTTCCTTTGGGTTCGTTTGATTGAAAAGCGGCCTATTCGAACCATGGGATTTTCCAAAGGAAATGGGCTTTCTGAATTCGCCAAAGGTTGCCTTGTGGGAGGCATCATGATCACAACAGTCTTGATCGTCTTTTTAGTCACAGGGAATGCCACATTCCATCGCATTCAATTTAGTATGCCATTTCTTGTATCCTGGATTTTGGTCTTGATCGGCTATATTTTCCAAACTGCGGCGGAAGAAATTTATATCCGTGGTTGGTTGATTCCAACTATCTCCTACCATACCAATGCCCTTCTGGCTATCCTGATCTCAGCTACTATGTTCTCCTACTTCCATATGAATAACAACGGTGCTTCTTGGTTCTCTACTGTTCATCTCTTCTTCTTCGGGGTCTTTACAGCAGTCTATGCCCTGAAACGCGGGAATATTTGGGGACCTTGTGGCTTCCACTTTGCCTGGAATTTCCTGATGGGAAATGTCTATGGTTTTCACGTCAGTGGCTTTGACAGCGAATCATCCCTGATGTACTTCACAACTTCAAATCACACTTTGATCACTGGTGGTGAATTCGGTCCTGAAGGGGGCATTCCGGGATTAGTGGTCTGCATCTTAGCTCTTTTATGGGCCATCTTTATCCTCAAAGACACCTCCAAGGAGCAAGAGAGCCTATATCCTGCGGCATTGAAATGATCTATTGATAAAAGGAACAGGAGCCATCCCTACCGCTCCCTGTTCCTTTTTTTCCTTGGCATTTTTCCTAAAAAGTGTATAATAGAACTATGCGGAGGTGGTGGAACGGCAGACACGCATGCTTCAGGCGCATGTGCCCCTTCGGGCGTGAGGGTTCAAATCCCTTTCTCCGCATCTTGGAAAGGTGGCCCAGCTCGGTACGGCACCGGACTCGAAATCCGGCAAGTGGATTTTTATTCACGCGCGGGTTCAAATCCCGTCCTTTCCTTCTATAACAAACAAGACATGAGTTATGAAGCTCATGTCTTTTCTGTTATTTTATTCCTGCTTCTAGAAGGCCATCTGCTAGGCGAGCAAAGTCTTCTAAGCCAAGAGCTTCTCCTCGTACAGAAGGCTTCAAACCGGCTGCTTCGATCCCTGCTTCCAGTTTGGCTTTGATTTCTTCGGTCTTGCCAAAGCGACTGGTCAAGTTGTTCCAAAGCGTCTTCCGGCGGTGGACAAAGCTAGCCTTGCTGACAGAGAAGAAGAAATCTTCGTCCTTGACGGCTACTGCTGGTTCTTCGCGACGGACCATCTTGAGGATGGCAGAGTCGACGTTTGGTGCTGGCACAAAGACGGTGCGGGGCACGATAAAGGCTACCTTAGCAGTCATATAGTATTGGACTGCAATGGATAAAGAACCATAAGCCTTGGTGTTGGGCTCAGCCGAGATGCGGTCTGCCACCTCTTTTTGCATCATGACCACAAATTCTTGGAAAGGAATCTTGGATTCGATCAAGTGCATGAGGATGGGAGTTGTAATGTAATACGGAAGGTTAGCCACCACCTTGATCGGAAGGTCTGGATTTTTAAACTCTGCGATGTACTGGTTGAGGTCTACCTTGAGGATGTCTTGGTTGACAACCGTGACATTGTCAAAATCACGCAAGGTATCCGCCAAAATAGGAACCAAGCGGTCATCGATCTCAAAGGCCATGACTTCTGCCGCATTTTCCGCCAAGAACTCAGTCAAAGCTCCAATTCCGGGACCGATTTCGATGACATTGACTTGCTTATCAATCTCAGCCGTATCCACAATTTTTTGAAGGATGTTGGTATCGGTCAAGAAGTTCTGACCGAAGGATTTTTTAAAGGTAAAACCGTGACGCTCCAGCACTGCCTTGGTCACGCTATAATCTGCAATTCTCATTTTTTCTCTTTTCTAATCAGTTTAGGGGTAAAGGATCCCCTCCACTTCCGTCTTAATAACTGGCCATGGCCTCTTCGACTTGTGCTAAACAAATTCCAAACAATTCCAAGCGTTTGATCAATTGCTTGCCATTGCAGTAGCCGATGCGCAAGGCTTCTCCTAGATATTCCCGTCGTTTGCGACTATCGTTGCCCATCAAAAGTCCAAGCCGCATCAAGTCAGTCTTTGTAATATCAAAAAAATTCTCATCTTCATAGAAGCCCACCAGTCCAGCTAGGGCTTTTTCTAAGTCTTCAAAACTGGCATGCTCTACTCCAAGAGAACGCCCCTTGGTCTTGGATTTGGGGACTGCTTCACCACGATTTAAAAAAGCATGCTTGGCCTGGGGCACCTCTTGCATGATGATTTTTCGAATCCGCTCGCCATTGTAGTCTGGATCGGTAAAGACAATGACCCCACGCAACTCCTGCAAGGTAGCAATCCGTTCCAGGTCATCCTGATCAATCGCAGAGCCTCGGGTTTCATAGGTATCCACCTCATAAAAACGACGGAGATTGGCTGTGTCGTCCTTGCCCTCCACGACAATTACTTCTGGTATTTTTCTTTTCTCAGTCAAGGCCAAATACCTTTCTTGCATTGTCATAGGTTGCCTGAGCCACTTCTTCTGTTGTTAAGCCACGTAGTTCTGCAATAAAATCTACTACATAACGTGTGTAGGCTGTTTTATTTTCTCGACCACGTTTGGGAACTGGTGCCAGATAAGGGGCATCTGTCTCAACCAAAATTTTATCTAACGGAAGTCCGGCCGCCGCTTCTTGGACATCTGTTGCCTTCTTAAACGTCACCACTCCAGAAAAGGAGATCATCATTCCCAGATCCATGAAGCGTTTGGCTTCTTCTAAACTTCCTGAGAAAGAATGCATGATCCCACCCCGATGACCCACTCCTTCACTCTTGATGATGGCGTAGGTATCTTCTAAAGCATCGCGTGTATGCACCACGAAAGGCAAGTCCAAGTCTTTAGACAATTGAATCTGACGACGAAAGACTTTTTCTTGGACATCTTTTGGCGCTGTCATCCAGTGGTAATCCAGACCGATTTCCCCTAGGGCGACGACTTTGGGATGTTTCAACTGTTCAAGCAAATAGGCCTCCACTTCAGGACTATAATCGCCTGCCTCAGTGGGGTGCCAACCAAGCGTGAGATAGAGTTCTGGGTGCTGGTCTGCCAACTCCATGGCTCGCTCAATCGTTGGTTTGTCAAAACCAACAATATTATGAGCTACAACGCCCATTTCCTTGGCCAAATCGAGTTCTTCTTGTTCTTTTCCTGCGAATTCTTCCACATTGAGATGGGTGTGGGTATCAAAAATCTGCATGATCTTCCTTTTCTTCCGAGTTTTTCTTCTTTCTATTATAGCAGAAAGCGCCTCTAAATTCACTTTCGGACAAAACAAAAACCAGTAGTCTCGAGTTTCTACTGGTTTTTAGGTTTTTATCTGAATTACGCAGCCAAAACTTTGCGTCCTTTACGACGACGAGCTGCCAATACGCGACGACCGTTTTTAGTTGCCATACGATGACGGAAACCATGTTTGCGCGCACGACGAAGTTTACTTGGTTGATAAGTACGTTTCACGATGAATACCTCCTCATAGATTTTGTATTCGTTTAGCCGGCTAGTTGTGATCAGTTACTAAACATACTTTACTATTCTATCGGATTCGACTCTATTTGTCAATAGCTATGGCAAAATTGTTGCAAATACAGGTCGGAGAACACCTTTCTACACCTGACGGGTTGCCAAGTAATAGGGTTCCAGAGCCACCAGCGCCTCTTGCAACTGATCCAAGATATTCTCTAGGGAACTCTCCTCAACTAGAGAAACATCGTATTTGACAAGGACCTTACGAACCGCCCCTTCTGCTACTGCTTGCAACAGATCATGGCGATTCTTTTCTGTTCCTTCTACCCTTTGACTCTCTCCATTTTTCTGGATGAAATAATAAACAGGCTGAGTGATGGGAAGGGTGAGAACCTTGTGTTGTTTTTGAAGACTCTCCTCATCTTTTTTTCGCTCGATAAAGCTCACCTCTAAGGAAACTCCAAAATCAGCTGCATCCCCATAAAGTCTCAAGGCAAACATGGGCTCTGCCATCGTCCCTTCTCCTTTTAGATAGGCCCAAAAATGAGGCCGCAAGACCTGGGCCTGGTTCATCCATTGGCTGGTCCGATCCTGCTCCAAGTAAGGGTGACGCTTCTGAAAGGCTGAGACTAAATCGGTGAATTCCTTACGAGCCGCTTGAGCTAGGGCACGATACTGCTCCATCTCTGAGGCTAGCACGCCTGCCTTTGCTGGGGCCTGGTAGTGGATTCCTTGAAGCTTTAAAAACTCTCGAATCGCTACAAATTCCATTTGCTTCCTTTCTAAACCTAAAAAAGGAGAGATCGGCTCAATCCCGTCTCTCCCTTATGGGAAATAATAGCTAGATTATCCTTCGATGTCTACCACCACGTAACGGTTTGGTTCTTCCCCTTCAGAGTAGCTAGTGACTCCTTCCATCTTAGAGACGATCCGGTGAATGATTTTGCGTTCACTGTTTGACATCGGATCTGTCTGTTGGGCTTGCCCATCTTCGAGGGCACGTGTTGCCAACTTCTGAGCATAGCTTTGAAGAACTTCTGCCCGGTGTTCTACATAGTCATTAACATTAATGGTAATGTAAAAATTCTTTGAGTAGCGGTTATAGAGGTAATTTTGCGCCAAAAGTTGAAGAGCCTTCAAGACTTTTCCGTGGTAACCAATGACACGTCCTGGCTCATTGGTATCAATTTGCATATTGACCGTACGGCGGTTGTGACTGCTTGAGATAGTCGCATCCACATCCATTTCATCGACCACTGTTTGAACATAGGCTGTCACATCAGCTACGACTTCTTCGATGTTGTAGTTTTCCTCTACCTCGATACCAAGGTTTGAGAAATCAGATTCGCTTGATTCTTTTGTCGCTGGTTCTTTAACTTTTTCAAGGATATGTTCATGTCCTTTTTCTTCAAGAACGGTATCTGCTTCTTTGTCATGTTTCAGGATTTCTGTCTTGATTTCTTCAGAGACAACTTCTCCTTCTTCTTCGACCTTTTTGATCGCTGCAACGACGCGTCCGAGATCGACCGTTGCTTCGCTCACCGTCTTAACCGGTTCGTTTTGTGCATTGATCTCATCTGGGACACCTTTGACAGCTTTTTGATTGGCTTTTACAACCGTTGTTTCTGCAATGGGTTCAATCTCTACTTGGGCTGGTTTTTTCCCAAACAAGCCAAGAAAACCTTTCTTTTCACGCGCCACAACCGTAATATGTGCCTTCATACGAGGAATATCTAAATCGTTCAGACCTTTTTGAATCGCTTCTTCAACAGTTGCTCCAGTATATAGGACCATATGTCCACCTCTTTCTTATTTTTTCTTTTTCTGTGCTTTATTTAGGGCACGGCGTTTTTGTTTTTCCATGTCGCGTGAAGCTTGCTCTTTTGCTTCACGCTCTGCGATAATCTTGAAGGGGTTGTTCAAGAGATAGGTTTGCCCGACTTGGTAAGCATTGGAAGTCACCCAGTATAGTGCGACCCCGCTGGCTGAGAACAAGGCAAAGAAGAAGATCATCACAGGCATCACATACATCATGGTTGTCGCACTACCATTGCGCTCTGGCATGGCTTTATTGGTCAACCAACTGCTGAAAAATGTGAAGAGTGCTGCAAGAACCGGCAAGATATAAGTCGGGTCGATCGCACCAAGGTCCAACCAGAGGAAGCGACCGACTTTAAGGAATTCGACACGGCTCAGCGCTTGGAACAAGGCCATCAAGACCGGCATCTGGATCAAGAGAGGAAGGAAGGCTGAAGACGTTTTGACACCTTTTTCCTTGTAAAGGGCCCGCATCTCTTCGGAAAGCTTGGTCCGGCTATCAAGATCCTTCCCAGGATACTTAGCTTGCAATTCCTTGAGGAGGGGTTGAATTTCCTGCATTTTGCGGGTTGAATTCATTTGATATTGGAAGAGGGGCAAGAGGACCGTCCGTATGACAATGGTAAAGACGATAATCCCTACACCGATACTTCCGCCAAAGGACAAGAAGCGGATGGCTTCTGCAAAGAAGTAGACGAAGCGTTCCCAACCACCTGTCGACTGAGCTGTCACTTGAGAGGTTCCACAAGCTGTCAAGACCAATAAGGCCGCTCCTAATAATCCAGTTAACTTCAGTTTCTTTTTCACATTATTCCCTTTCTTGGTAGACATGCGCTAATTTTAAGACATGTACAAGATTTTTCTCTACTTGATGAAAGTCGAGCTCCTCCACTCCTTTACGAGCAATGACAACAAAATCATCGGTCGTAAGGAAGGCTTGGTGTTTGATCAAAACATGGCGAATCAAACGTTTGATGCGATTTCTGGTCACAGCATTTCCCAGTTTCTTACTAACAGACAGGCCGACTCGAAAATGCGGTTGGTCTTTGCGCAAGCGGTAAACAACGAATTTCCGATTGGCAACATTTTGACCACTTTTAAAAATAGCATTAAAATCTTTGTCACGTTTGACGCGGTAGCTTTTTTTCAAACCTCAACTCCCTCTATTAAATTTATTCTATTATACCATATTTTCAAAAAAAACCAATCTCACTCAGGAAATCGGTTGCTACTTAAATACAGATAAAAGTAAAGGCAAGGTATAGTAGAGATTGAGCAAGATATGAGCCAAAATAGGAGCAAGGAGCGTCTTACTCCGATAATACAGGATTCCAAAAATCACACTCGGCAGGAGATAGATGATAGAAGCTCCCAGCGAAAAGGGAGTATGGAGAAAATGCAGGCCACTATAGATGAGGGCTGGAAGCCAAATCTCAGCATAGAGTTTCCAACCTTTGAAGTAGGCATTCACCAAGGCTCCACGAAAGATCAGCTCTTCTGTCACTGGCCGGATGACGACCATTGCGATTACCAGGATAAGCACTCCTGTGGGGCTAATTTCCCGTGGAAAGAGACTCAAAACGGCTGCCCGTCCTTGAACAAAACCACTGATGAAGTAGTCCAACCAGTAAACCAAACAGGCCGCAAAAACGGCTTCTATCAGAGCTTGAAGGGGGTTCTTCCCCAGCTTAAACTGCGCTTTTTTAGAAAAACGGTAGACCAAAAATCCTGTAAAGACTGCATAGAGGCCTTCTAGGCCAAATAAGGTCCAATAATAGCTATTGGCGCTTGCTACACTATTGGAGACATACTGGGCCAAGGGGCGAAATTGAGGCCGAACATAAAAATAAAACAAGAGCAGAAAGAGGGGATACAGCAGTGAGAGCTTTCCTTTGATGAATTTCATAGATACCTTTCCTATAAAGTATGACAAATCGTATAGTGCATCTTACCATAATCGTGACAAGGTTTCAATGAAAAAGGATGCCTTCCTACTCTCTGAGATAGGCCACATAACCACCTAAGACAGCGACTAAAATCAAGAGACAAAGAAGAGTTTCCAGCCATACGAGAGCTGTCAAGAAAGGTAGTTGCAACAAGCCTTGGGCCATTTTCAAAGAGGTCGCTGTGATAACTGTTGGAAAGGTCAGGGCTGAAAAAGCAGGTTGAAAACCTTCTGTGATCATTCTCGGTAGGCGCGTCAAAACAAAGAAATAAAAACCTTGCGAGGCCACCACCATGATCAGTAAGAACCAGACAGGAAGGCTTGCTCCACCCACACGAACCAGGGCTGCTAAAAGAAGGGAAAAGGGAGCACAATAGATGCCTTCTTGGCCCAATAGATGACTGGGTAAGGGGGACTGCTTCAAATCATGGTAGATAAGGGGATAAAGAAGAAAGGTCAAACCAAAACCAATCACTAAAGCGAGATAAGCAATCTCTCTGATTCCCACAACGGGGTAGGTCAAAGCTGCTACTGCAATGCCCACATAGAGAACGGTCCAACTGGGAGTGGCATTGGCTCTTGGTCGCGCTAGGACATGGGTCTTGGTAAAATAGAAAATTAAGCCCAGATCCAAGAGAAAGGCAGACCACCAGACCAACTGTGATAGACCTCCAAAGGCGGGAAAGAGGCGCAAAAGATAGGTGGATAGAATCATCCCTGCCATGGGAAAAGTCGCCATCCCAGATAAAAGGGCTGGTTGTTGGAGTTCTATCTTGGTTTCTTGCCAGCGAATCGCATGATAAACTACAAAGAAAAACCAGAAGAACAAACCTGTCAGACTAAAGGCATGAGCAAGGAAGGGTAGCGAGTCTGCAAGAAGGTTGCCAGCGCCAACCAGTCCTAACAGACAGCCTGAAAATACTAAGGGAATCTTTTTCATCAGAAGCTCCAATCATTTTATCGCTTTCAGTATACCATAAAAACAAAGGCAACATCATCAAAAAACGAAGTTGGAGAATACCAACTTCGTTCAGATTGAAGATAAAGTCATATAAAAACTTTCCTTAGGTGAGTACGGACGTCAGCGAACTTCTTCGAAGTTCCATGACTAATTATTGAGCCTAGGGTCTCAATAATTCCGAGTGCCTGAAACGTTATTGTTTCAGGCACTTTTCTCACAGCGGAAAGTTTCGGTATTTTCTTGAATCGATTTTAAAAATGGAACTCATTTTTGTTTTTTTGCAGAATCGCTTAACTTATTTTAATTTAAAATAGTTTGTCTACATTCTAACTTCTTTTTATCCATTCTATTAGAAACTAGGCCTGTACGACCATCATATAAAGAAATAAGGATAGGAGAAAGACGATACTAACAACGAGGGTCGCTAGCTTGAGTCCACGGTGAGACCGCCAGTAATTTGGCTTTCCTAGGTTACTGGTCGCATCTGTTGAAAGCGATTGTTGTTGGCGAGGCTGCAGGGTAATCAGAACCACAAGAGCGAGGGATAAGATCGAGATCCCGATTGCAAATACCATTTCCATCTTAGGATCCTCCTAACACTCTGAAGAGGGTAAAAATAACTCCCAGTAGAATCACCAAACCAATGATCACATTAAAGGTAACATTTATCTTTTCGGAACGCGTCGTCTTTTCTTTTTCGGAAGGACGGCGTTTGAGAGACTCCATCCGTCCTTCTACTTCTTTGTAAAATAAATCTTTCTTACGATCACTCACTGTGTCCACCTATCCCTTCTTGCAAGCGAGCTTTGAAAACAGCTGGCTCAACGCTACTTGATTGGGCAATTTGTTGCGCGACGGCTTCTCTGTAGTTATCCACAGATTGGTAGATTTCCTGGATGCGGGCCACCATATCTGCTTCTTTTCCTTGATCAAAGATATTGGCTTGTGCGAGGAAGTGGCGGTCATGCAGGGTGTGGCTAAAGGCAAGGATAACTTGCTGGTGTTCGAAGGCCTTGCGAACAATGCCTTGCACCTCTGCATAGTGGTTGATATCCAGATAAATACTAGAGACCTTAAGCAACTCTTTGATCCGCTCTTGACTGATATTTTGGTACAAGACCACATTTGGATAGCGAACCATAGATAGAAGACTCGCAGACATCTCCGTCAAAGCTGCTACACGGAAGGTCACATTTGGCAAGTTCTCTACTAGGTAGGTCAAGGCTTCGATCTGATCCGAATTTGTCAAGACAAAGGCATCTTTACGGATATCATCTTTCACCTTGAAATCATACAAATAGCCAAGGGGACCAAAATAGCTATGCTGGTCTTGCGAGGTCAACTGCAAAGCACGATGATAGGTCGCGTTTTGCGGAATCAAGATCTTCTTGGTCCGGATTTCTGGGCTCTTTAGAATCAACTGCATATTGCCTGGAAGGCTGTCATGAAGAGGCTCTTGCCACACTAAGACATCACGCCCTTTGATGCCTTTATTTCCAAGTTGAAGACTAATGCTAAAGGAGGTAGCAAGGGTATTGTAGACCATGCCATCTAAATCAAAGCCACGATACTCTAGATAAAAGACAAAGTAATCTAAGCGATTCTTGAAAATCCGCATGGGTTGATGGTCCAAGGTCAAGATCAAATCTCCTGTTTGGTGATTTTCTGTCAAGCGCTCGATATCCCCTTCAAAATAAGTGGTCACCAAATGCTGACCTTGATCACCACAAGTCGTTACAGCAATCTTACGACCGTATTGGTCATAGTGCTCAATCATGACCACTTGTCCCTTATCATCTAACCACTCTAAGCGCTCGACGATGCGTTTATAGGAAGCAGCATGGTAAACAATCCGAGCCTTTTCCTGACCATAGTAGGTCACTTTTCCCGAACTGTTATCCCCAGAAACTTCCCAGAAATCAGGCACTGGAACTTCATTAAAGTAGCGACCGCGCTTCTCCCCTTTTGGTTGACCCAAGAAATAGATAAAGGGAGACTCGACACCGTCTGGTAAGAAACCGTTTGGCTCCAAAACAACGGTCGGATGGTCAAAGCCAGACTCTTTCATGGAGTGGAGCAGGTCTTGGCTTTCACGAGAATAACTATCAAATACGTTCAGCATGTGTCACCTCTTCTATCAATTGTGCCCAAGCTTCTTCTACTCGGCTGGTCAAAAAGTCTTCTGCACGCGCATAAGATGCTTGACGCATGCTGGCTAGATCATCTTTTTGGTATAGCTGGATCATTTTTTCCGCAAAGGCAGCAGCGATCTGGTCGACCACTTGATCTGCTGATGGTGGAATGAGATAGCCGTTTTTGCCTTCTGTGACAAAGGTCTGGTTGCCATAAGGAACATCAAAACCGATAATCGGAAGTCCAGAACCAATCGCCTCCATCAAGGTCAACCCAAAGCCTTCACTGGTCGACGCTGACAGGTAAACCTCATAGTTCTTATAAATTTCCTCCAGATTGGCATGCCCTTTGAGATGGATATAGTCTGCCGCCCCCAATTCATCAATTAGAGAACGCAATTTGCCTTCTTCTCCACCTTTTCCATAGATGTCAAAAGACAGTTCTGGCAATTCTTTTTTGGCGCGAACCACTGCTCGCACCAACCAGTCAATATGCTTTTCTGTCGCCAAACGAGAGGCAGTAATCATAGAAAACGGGGTACGATTTTCGTTTTGTGGCAAGCTTGCAAGGCTTCCAACTGGAATGGTATAGATAGCTGGCCGATGGTTGGTATATTTAGCAAACTGCTCGGCCAAGATTTCTTTTTGGCGATCAGTCGCAACAATAAAGAAGTCCACCTTGTCTGCATTGGTAAATTGGTACTCGTAATAGTTGTTCCACAGGATATACTGATCATCGACATTATTGGCACTGAAGTGCTCGGCATGGACGACCACACCCAGGCGGGCCTTTTGTGCTTCTTCAAAGATAGGCTGACCGATATTGGTTTCCCGATCCAAAATCACCAGATCTTGTTTGGTCAATTGAAGGGTCTGCATGAAGTAGCGGATCAATTCTTGGCGACCAACCAGGTAGCGATCTGGGAAACGATAGATTTCACGGCCATCCGCCATCTGCATGCTGTAGGCAACTGTCCCGTCTTCATTGTAAAAACGGCGCTCAATCAAGTTGGCTTGGTTGTTCTTGGGAATGAAGTACTCGGTACAATAGCGGGTATAGGAGAAATAATCCTTTCTCACCAAGATCCCTCTAGACACATACTCACAGCGTTCGACATAGGGACTATTTTCTGCGCGCAAGTAGCAGGTCAAAAAGTTGTCCTGGTCCTCATAAAAGAAGCGCTTGATCTTACCATCGACTTCTTCACGAGTCGGTTTTCCGGCAAATCCTGCTAAGACCTGATCAATGGTATAGGTCGTTGGCGCAATTTTTATATCTGTAAAATGGCTATAGAGCCAGATGATTTCATCATTTTTAAAACCGATATTTTCTGTTAAATGCTGGATATTATCGGCTAGGATCATATCCATAAAGACAAACTTGGCTGGTTGATGGATATTGCGTAACAACTGGGCACGGTAGGCCTGGGCATACTCAACACCACTGCTGGCCCAACCGATTCCAAGGTTGATATTGTATACTGTCATAATGTCCTCTTTTATGGGAAATGTAAGACAATTTCCCCTTTTTTATTGATTTCTACTCGACTTAGTAGGAGATTGCGGACCATTTGTTCTTTGGCCGCCTCTTTCATTCGTTCAAAGGATTGGTAGGCTTCTTGGAAAAATTCTACCAAAGGGTTTTTCTGACTGGTGTACTGACCAGAGAGAGCCATGCGCAATTGTTGCAGATAGTCTACCTGCTCGACCCAGTTTTCATCGATAGCTTTTAGGATGGCCATGCGCTGAAATTGGGCGATCACCTCATCGGTGCCTAAGATCTCATACTTAGCTTCTAACTCACTTTTAGCAATTTCCCACAAGAAATTCTCTTTGGTTTTCTTGCTACGGAAGGTTTGGTGGGCCTTTTCAGGATCCACTTGGTAGCTAACATTGTCTAACATATAGCGATAAAAAGCTACTGGTTCCTTGTATTCTTTTTTATGGACTACGCTTGAAAAGACGGAACGAAGCACTTTTTCAACGATATCGTCCAAGCGCCCTTCTTGTTTGATCAAGCGGTCACGCTCTTCGTAGACGATGGCACGCTGAATGTTCATGCTTTCCGCAAATTCTAGCGTCATCCGACGACTGGCCTGACCAGAACTTTCACTAGCATTTTGAGCTCGTTCCACCAAGTTTCTATACTTGCGCTTGGTCAGAGCTTTGGCTGAACCAATTCGCTCATCCACATCATAGTCTTGATAGGTATCCTGGATCCAGTCTGGTCCCCAGTTTTTCATCAAATCGTCTTCTAAAGAGACAAAGAACTTGGTCAAACCGGGATCTCCTTGGCGACCTGAACGTCCACGTATTTGAAGGTCAATCCGCTGGTTCATCATCCGTTCAGTCCCGACAACTACCAAGCCACCTAACTCAGCGACTCCTGGTCCCAACTTGATATCGGTTCCCCGACCGGCCATTGAGGTCGCAACTGTCACCGCTCCTTTTCGACCTGATTCTTTAATGATCTGGGCCTCTCGAGGTGCATTGTTGGCATTAAGAAGATTGTGAGGAATCCCTTCGCGCAAAAGAAGATTCGAGTAAAGAATCGACATCTCAACGGATCCGGCAAAGACCAGAATCGGATTACCCTTTTCGTGGACTTTCTTCACATAATCCAGGGAAGCCACGATTTTCTCCGGCAAGGTCTGATAGATTTCATCTGGCAAATCCTTGCGGATCTTCTTGCGATTGGTTGGAATCTTGATCACTGACATGGCATAGGTATCAAGAAACTCTGCCTCAGCGACCTTCCCAGTCCCGGTCATGCCTCCCAACTTCCGAAACATCTTAAAGAGGTTTTGGTAAGTAATCGAAGCCATGGCCCGAGTTTCTTGGGTTAGCTTGAGACCCTCTTTGGCTTCAATCGCCTGGTGGAGTCCTCCTTGCAAACGGGTCATTTCCATCAAGCGCCCCGTCGCCTGGTCTAGTAAGACAATCTCTGGTTGCCCTTCGACATTGGGGTGGATGACATAGTCCTTATCCTTAATAAAGTTTTTATTGGCTTGTAGAGCTAGGCTGATATGGCGGACCAAGTCACGGTATTGGGGATCATAGAGGTTGGGAATAGCCAGAAAGGCTTCTGCTGCATGAGCTCCTTTTCGAGTCAACCAGACTCGTTTCTTTTCTTCATCAAATTTGAAGTCTTCCCCCTCTTTGAAGGTTTGGATCAGGGTATCAATAATCCCATATAGGTTAGATTGAACCCGAGGAGAACCAGAAATAATCAAGGGAGTCTGAGCACTATCAAGGAGCACCGAATCAATCTCATCGACAATGGCGTAATTGAAGTCTGCCAAAAATTGGCCATCTGCCGAAGCCGTCAAGTTCTCTGTTAAATAGTCAAAGCCCAGACTAGTATTGGTCGTATAGATGACATCTGACCGGTAAATCTCCCGTTTGACTTCTGGATCTAATTCTTCGTCTTCTGATTGTTTTAAAGGAACTCCAACAGTCAAGCCCAAAAAGCGGTAGACCTGTCCCATCTCTTCTGCATCCCGAGTTGCCAGATAGGTATTGGTCGTAATCACCATGACCCCTTTGCCCTCTAAGGCATTGAGATAAACCGGCATAGTTGCCGTCAAGGTCTTCCCTTCACCGGTATTCATTTCAGCGACATTGCCTTGATGGAGGACAATCCCTCCCATGACTTGCACGTCATAAGGAAACATGCCCAAGACACGTTTATCAGCTTCCCGCGCAACCGCAAATGCTTCCGGTAAGAGATCATCCAAGGTCTCACCCTCTGCTAGACGTTCCCGAAATTCCACAGTCTTCTCCTGTAGTTGTCGATCCGTCAAGCGGGCCATGTCATCCTTCCAGCTATTAACTTCTTTTAAGATTTTTTTGATGTTTCTTAATTTAACGTAATCCAATGTAATCCTCTTTTTTTGCAGTGATGTTCGTCTATTCGAGAACTTCTGCTCCCTCAGACGATATTGGTTGAATCGTGAAATAGTGGAAGGTAAACTCTTGCAAACCTGCACTGAGCAAGCGTACTTCATAGGCGTATGCTTGATCTGGATAGGTAAACGGCAAGCGACCTTCTGCGGTTACTCGACGGCCAACGACCTCTCCAAAGCGATCTTTGAAGATGATTTCTACCATAACGGTATGAGCCGGAGTCGCTTCCATCGTGATAACCAATTCATAATCTTGCTCTCTTTTGAGCAGGGGCAGACTAGGAATTTGACGAGTTGCGCCAAAATTTGTCTGCGAATGCCAAGTTTTCAGCACTTGACCAGATGGCATGAGGGGGTTCTGAAACTGAACGCTTCCTTGGGCAGTCGCCTGAATGGTCGACCCCCAAAGATAATCTGCTAGAACAGTATCGCCCCAATAGATTCGTCTGCTTTCATTTTCTTTTATTTTTATCATTGGTTTCTTCCAAAGTCTCTTTCCATGATTTCTTTGTACTGGGTCACAAACCACTCAATGATTGGACCACTCGCATCATTGTGTCGACCGGCGCGGCTAGTACTGATAATACGAACCGGCAATTCATACAAGGCCTCTAAAATATCTGGATAAGCCTGCTGGTCGTAGTCATCATCCCTCATATAGGCAAGGGCTAAAATCGTATCCTTGAAATCTGCCTGGTCAAACCGGTCCCAGAAGCGTTGATTGAGCTGACCGATCCCTTCTTGCGACACTTGACCAATGATCAACTGCATCATATCTAGGGATGTTCCAAACTCATCTGGTCGTTTAAATTTCAGGTTGGCAGCGACATCCCCCAGATTGACAATGGGTTTTCCGACCAAGATCGCATGAGGAGAATAAAGAGCACCATAGTAAAGGGCACCAAAGGTCCCCATGGACAAGCCTGAGAAATTCATATCTTTTGGCTCAAAGCCGAGCAAGTCCAAGTGCTGATCAATAAAGGCAGTGATTTGATTTTCCAATTCTTCTGAGCCCATATAGAAGGATCCACCTTCCAGTCTTGGGTCAGAAAAGAGAATAAAGGGACTCCCCATCGCACGCATCATCCCAAACCCTTCAAATCCTTCGGCTGGACGATACCCAGAAAAGTAAATGTTTAAAGGTGGCTTCATATCGCCAGGATGGAAATAAGCAAAAATTTCTTGGCGTTTGTGGTCCCGTAGCGTCTTAGCTCCTACTGTCATCTCTCCTAAAGGACCATGTGACAAGCGCTTATGTAAGGCTCCGATCGTAAGCGTCCCTTCTCCTTTTGCTTCCAGCGAAAAGGCTAGGTAATAAGGTTCTGCTCCATCCAATTCTAAGGGTTGCGCCATCTCTTCTTCTGAAAAGACTGCATCTTTGACCCACTCTCCCAGAGCACCAAAGCGGTAAAATTGAATCCGCAATTGCAGCTGACAACTTGGATCTTTTTCGTATTCCAACCAAAAATTGATGGGACGGCTAGCATCGTACACATAGTTGTAGACCCACTGAGCAATCGGTGTAAACTCTTCACCGTATGATCCATCCAGCTGTAGAAAATGTTGCCCCAACACCGTTTGCTGGCCAGCAAAATCCGGTCTCACTCGCAGGTCACGAACCGTAAAGGCATCTCCATATTGATTGTCGTATAAAAAGCGCTCTAAGACATAGAGAAATTGATGCTTATTTGAGAAATCCCAGGGTCTTGCTTGCTTGAGCCTTAAGAGGTGGGCCAATTCGTCAGAAGGCGCCTCTAGTTCATGGCTTTGATCATAAAAAACGGTATACGGCTGGAAATAAGCTAGGTCTTCTCCTAAAGCTAATAAATCTTCTGGCTTTTCCAAGATCAAGGCTTTGAATTTAGAGATTTCCTCTTCTTCCATATATTCTTTGAGTGATGGAAGAGCGTTAGCTTGAAAAAAGTGCCAGCCTAGTCCAGCAGGAAGCTCCACCTGATCCTGCCAACTGCTTGAGCCGATTTGGAGAATATGGGGTATTTGTAGTTTTTTATCCATGACGTTCTTTCATCCATCCTTCCCATTTCTCGATCAAGCGTTGACCGGTGTATTCTTGAATTTTTTCGATCGAGTAGACCAAGGCTTCGTTCCAAGGCTTCAATTCCAATAAAAAGTGCGTAATCGCCTTCTCTAATTCCTTGTCTCCCTTTGATAAGACATAGCCATTTTTCAAATGATCAACATATTCTGTCTGGACGCGGTTGACTTGAGGAATCCCAGCAGAGATCCCTGCAATCTGCGTGTAGAGGTTGGGTTCCTCGCTTAAATCTACAATCAAGCGGGTTTTTTCCAATTCTTGAATAATGTCATTTTCATTTGAAAAATTCTTAACTACAAAGCGATAATCCGGTGCGTCTTGTACGGACTCTTCATCGATAATCTGGTTTTCCCCAAGCCCTTCCATTTGGGCTGGTGATTGAACCAGATGCAAGTCCTGCTCGCTAGCGATCAATTCCTCGAGTTGCCCTTCTAATTCCTTAACACGCTCCGGTGATCCATTGTAAAATGCAAAAACAACTTCAAATAAAGGATGTTGCGCCAAGACCTCCAGAACCTTCTTGAGCTGGCTCTTACTTGGAAGCTCAGCTTCATTGACATAAAAGTAAATCTTCGATTCCTTGCGCTCCTGACTAGAGCCCAAACGAAGGCGGGAGTCAAAAGAGGTAATCCGGTGTGTCTTCTGAGCCAAGCTAGGAGAAAAGACCCCAATCGCTTCTTTGGTTTTTTCACTATCTGTAATCAAGAGTTGGGCATCAATCATATCAAAATAGAGGGCAAAGTTTTCGGCAGACAAGGGCTGGCGATCCCCGTAGAAAGACAAGACTTTCTTGACGCTACTTGCTGTATCTTGTAAAAAGGCCAAATTTGCTGGATGAGCTGCCAAAACCAACTGATCTCGTCCTGGAACCAAGGTTGCTAGCTGTTCCTTCATTTTTTCAGAGACGATTTCCCCAATATTAGAATAATTTTCTTTTTTGAATGCATGGTAGAAAGCCTCATTGACCATGACAGAGTGGCTCTCTTCGATCAACATCTCTCTCAAAACCCATTGTCCATCAAAACTCAGATACTCTTGGAAATAAGGTTTTCCCTCATTGTAGTAGATTCTACTAGAGATAAAGCCACGATCATCTAAGTACTCGATGTAGCTGATCTCGTCATTCTTATAACGGGTCAAAGAGAGTAGGTTCCCATCCACTCCCATATCAATTTTTGCTAGGCGTTGCCCCTTTCGAAATGCCATTACCAAAAAGGGAGTGTAGGAAAAAGTGGTCTCACTCGGCCATTCGATGTCCTGAAGCTGAACTGGGCGCATAGCCAAATCAGACGGAACTTCTTGGATCTTATCAAAAATCGAGAGCACATCTGTCTCTAACAAATCTTGGCGGTGCAAAAAATAGCGCAGTTGTGGACTATATTGAGGCAGCAATAAGATCCGTTCCATTTCTGCTTCTTGAAAAATACGAACTTGATTAATGGTATCGTCAAATTCAATGGACTCTCGCATCCAGTACCAAGGGGTAGCTGTTTGCTGCCAGATGCGGTCCGTTCCATACCAGGCTGGTACAAAATAATACATGGTTACTCCTAGAATATTCTTGTATAACGTTGATTCACACGAAGGGCACGAATTTCTTCTCGGATATTGTAAATCATCCCGACAAACATGAGGAAGGTTCCTGGAATCATGGTCAAGCGCAAGAGATCTTTATCCCATAACAAGAGAGAAAAAGGAAGCGCCGTGAAGAGGATCAGATACAAGGTCCCAAAAACCGTCAAGCGTAGAACAATTTTATTGATATAGCGACGTGTATCTGCTCCAGGATAGACATGATCGATATACTCGGAAGCCTTCATCATCTTATCTGCAATTTCTTCTCCGTTCACATTGACAAAGGCGAAAGCAAAAGAGAGAAGGGCGATCATCAGAATGTAAAGAAGGATCCAAATCGGATCTCCCATCACCAAGTGTTTAGCTAAACGAGCAGCCCACTTGGCATTGGAATCCATTGACAAGATCAAGAGCATAGCATACTGAGGAATGGACACCAAGGTCATGGCGTACATGAAGGGGATCCCTCCTGCCGGGTTGAGCTTGATATCCAAAAAAGTATAACTTTTCAAATTGTTGTGGATCCCTAATTTATTGACAGGAATCTGGTACTTGGAATATTCCACCAAGACTGCCACATAGACAAAAATCAAGATGAAAATCACGCCCAGAACATAAGCGATTTCTGGGATATTATTGACATTTGAAAGGGTCTGCATCACGTCTTCTGGCAGGTACATAACCATCCCAGCCATCATGATCACAACAGAACTTCCAAGCCCCAAAGCGGCATTTAGATCAGAGAGCCAAACTAAAAAGAAGGCTCCGGCTACCATAATCATGGTATTGACCGCAATGACAAGTCCGGAGTTCAACCCTGTCTTCAAGGGGAGATACATGGCCACTGCCAAAGACTGGACGATGGCGAGCGCCAAGGTCACGTACATCTTTCGCCGCTCCACTATCTCTGTGCTGGTTTTTTCAAGGTTAAAGCGTTTTGAAACGGTAAACATCCGCCACAAAATCATGGAAGACATCCATGGGGATAGACCGATCGAAAAGATCGACATTCCGCGGAGGTTTCCCCCCATCACAGCGCTTGAAAGCTGCAAACCCGTTGTCGTTCCCTCATTGAGTCTCAGGGCCTTTGATAAGTCAACAAAAGGCAGGGAAATTTTACTTCCCAAAACATAAATAAAGACGAAAAATATCGTCCAACAAAATCTCTTTCCTACTTCAGATCGTTTTAACATTTCTTTTAAACTTTCTCTTACTCATTTTGACTCTTCCACCTGGGAAACAGCCTTAAAATATGTGCCTTTAGAGCATTTTATCTCAACTTATTTTACCATAATTTGCGACTTTTCCAAACTCATTTGTCACTAATATTTGATAATATTTCAATTTCCCCATTTGGTACCGTATTCAACAAAAAATCCTTCAGATGTTTATCTGAAGAATCTTGTTTACTTGGATATTATTCTCCTAAAGCCATGATGGTATCGACAAATAATTTCTTTGTAAAATAGCCATTGCGGATCAAATAAGAAGTATATTGAGCCTTTCGGACCATTTGGGCATACTCTTCTTCTGTACAGTCTTGGACCAAACGATTGGCTTCTTCAAGACTGGAAGCTACAAAGCCGAGCCCTTTTTCTCGAATATAGTCTGCATTTGACAAATAGTCTGGCACTACTACTGGAAGACCAGCAGATAGATAAGTTGATAGTTTGTAAGAAATATTTTCTTTGTAGTAATCCCGCTCATCCTCAGGATTCTCTGAATTTCCCCAGACAAGCCCAAAACCACCCTTGGAAAGTTCGAGAAGCAACTCTTGCTTAGTCCGCCAGCCTTCCATATGGATCTTAGAATAATCGACTCCTTCAACTGGTTCAGTATAGACATGAAGGGGTGTCTCATATTTCCAATCGATGATATGTGGGAAACGCGAAGGATTTCCTGAGAAGATCAGTTTTTTCTCAAATTGCGGAGTATAGAGATCCAAACTGTGGGTCAAATCCCACAACTTTTGGACCACATATTTTTTCACTGTGAGTCCTTCTGATACTAGACGATGGTACATTTGCTCTGACGGAACAACGACCAAATCACTCTGATTGTACATGTCGATATAGTTAGGCATTAGGTAATAATTGCTCTCAAACATGAGTGGTGGAACATCATGGATAAACATGACCAGCTTGGTTTGAAGGAGTTTTAACTTATCAACCAAACGGCGGTCCCACTCAATTCCATTCCAAGAAGGAGATTGAACGAAGACAATATCCCCAAAAGCAACGCCTGCTAAAATCCCATCCATCCGCGAATTCAATTCGCTAGCTGGTTCGTTGCTATGATCATAAAAGTAGATCCCTAATTCATTAACCCCAAGTTCACGAACGACATTCATAATATCGTTTTGTGCCATCAGGGCAACACTTTTTGAAGATTGCCCAAATAAATTTGTAAAATGAATTTTCATCTCTTTCCTCTGACTCTTCTTTTTTAATCCCATATTTTCTGAAGATATGAAGGCAAACAGAGCTTTTCACAAAGTAACCTTTTTCATATCCCTCAACGAAAACTTCCTCATTCATTATAACATATTTCCCAACTTCTTAGACATTCTAGATCAATAAAAGACCGGTTCATTCCGGTCTTTTAAGGTTTTATTTGCCATCTTTTTTCCGAATTCCTAAAAGGGCTAATCCAGACAGAAGAATGGAAGCTCCTGTAGCAAGAATATTAGATGAAGGATGGGCACCTGTCTCTGGAAGAGCAGGTCCGGAAGAGTGCGTCGCAGTTAGTGAGCTTGTGTCTGATGGAGATTCTGAGTAAGAGGTGCCAAACGAAGACACGACAGACTCCGAAGAACTTGTCACAGCAGAGAAACTTGACGCATAAGACACACTGATCCATTCAGAAATTTCCTGCGATAAGGAGTGACTCTCTGTCGACGATGCGCTTATAGAATCTGAAACACTCGTCAAAGGAAATTCAGATACTGGCATGGACGTTGAAGCCGATTCGCTTGAAGAAAGGAGTGAAGCTGATTGGCTATAGGAGTCAGATTTTGAAACAGATGTTGACGCTAGAGATTCTGAATAGGATGTCCATTGTGAAGCAGATAGACTCTCAGAAACGGATCGAGAGAACGATTCAGACTCTGAAACCTGCGATGCAACTACGACATGAGAAGTTGAAGCAGATTGGCTTGTGGAGACAGAGGCTTGAACTAATGAATCTGATTGACTTGCAGAAACGGACCTGCTGGCCGATAAGGATTCCTTAATCAACGACTCTGATTGACTGGCAGAGATAGATTCTTGAGCCAATGAATTTGATTCACTTGCCGAAACGGATGCTTGTACCAAGGAGTCAGATTGACTTGAAGAAACTGATTCTTGTACCAGTGAATCGGATTGACTCGCTGAAACGGATTCCTGAACCAAGGATTCTGATTGGCTTGCTGATACCGATGCTTGAGCCAACGAGTCTGATTGGCTGGCAGATACTGAGGCTTGAACCTGCGACTCTGATTGACTGGCAGATACAGACTCCTGAACCAATAATTCCGATTCACTCGCAGAAACTGACTCTTGGACCAGTGATTCTGACTGACTAGCGGAAACTGAGGCTTGAATCAGCGAGTCTGACTGACTGGCAGATACGGATTCCTGAACCAATGACTCGGACTGACTGGCTGAAACGGACTCTTGAACCAATGACTCGGATTGGCTAGCCGAAACGGACTCTTGAACCAATGACTCTGATTGACTTGCTGAAATCGACTCTTGAACTAGCGACTCTGATTGACTGGCCGATACAGACTCCTGAACCAATGATTCCGATTCACTCGCAGAAACTGACTCTCGCACCAACGAGTCTGATTGACTCAATGATGTTGATTGCAAATCAGTCGATACTTGCGATTCCGACTGACTCATTGAATCAGAACGAGAAAAGGACATAGATTCTGTAATTTGAGACTTAGATTCGATATCAGAAGTAGATTGCGATTGACTTTCGGAAACTGATGCTTGAATCAAGGACTCAGATTGACTGGCGGAAACCGACTCTTGAACTAGCGAATCGGATTGACTCGCGGAAACTGATTCTTGAATCAGCAAGTCTGACTGACTGACAGATACTGATTCCTGAACCAATGACTCGGACTGACTCGCAGAAACGGACGCTTGTACCAAGGATTCTGATTGGCTAGACGATATAGATGCCTGAACCAACGAGTCGGATTGACTCGTGGAAACTGATTCTTGAATCAGCGAGTCTGACTGACTGGCAGATACGGATTCCTGAACCAATGACTCGGACTGACTGGTTGAAACAGACGATTGAGCCAAAGAATCTGATTGGCTTGCTGAGATCGATTCTTGAGCCAATGAATTCGATTCACTTGCCGAAACTGACTCTTGAACCAGCAAATCGGATTGGCTCGCAGATACGGATTCTTGTACTAACGAGTCTGATTGACTAGCTGAAATCGACTCTTGAACTAGTGAATCTGATTGACTCGCAGAAACGGACTCTCGAATCAACGAGGCTGATTGACTGACGGAGACTGAGGCTTTAACCAGTGACTCTGATTGGCTGGCTGAAACCGAATCTTGAACTTGCGACTCGGATTGACTCGTAGAAACTGATGCTTGTACCAACGAGGCTGATTGGCTAGCCGATACGGATTCCTGAACCAACGACTCTGACTGACTCAACGAAACGGATTCTGACAGCTTTTTGCTCATCGAAATAGATTGTGACAAGGAAATCAGTTGAGAAACCACTTCCTCCGATCCAACCGCCGATGTTGATTGCGATTGAGACACAGAAATTGATCTAGATGCTAAATTAGATAAGGATACCGACTGACTCAACGAAACAGATTTCGAGGCTTTTTCAGACTCACTCTTAGATGCTGATGCTGCTTTTGATTGTGAGTCTGATTGACTGGCGGATACAGATTCTTGAATCAGCGACTCTGAATGGCTGGCCGATACAGATGCCTGAACCAGCGAGTCTGATTGACTGGCGGATACAGATTCTTTAATCAAGGACTCTGACTGACTTGCGGATACAGATTCCTGAACCAACGAATCAGACTGGCTGGCAGATACGGATTCACGAATCAAGGAATCTGACTGACTCGCTGATACAGATTCTTTAATCAAGGAATCTGATTGACTTGCAGATACGGAGGCTTGTACCAGTGACTCTGACTGACTAGCTGAAACTGATTCTTTAATCAATGAATCTGACTGACTGGCAGATACGGAGGCTTGTACCAGTGACTCTGACTGACTAGCTGAAACTGACTCTCGAACCAAGGATTCTGATTGACTGGCAGAAACTGATTCTTTAACCAGTGACTCTGATTGGCTAGCGGAGACTGAGGCTTGAATCAACGAGTCTGATTGACTGGCTGAAATCGACTCTTGTACCAACGACTCGGATTGGCTTGAAGAAACTGATTCTTTAACCAAGGAATCTGACTGACTGGCAGAAACGGACGATTGAACCAAGGATTCTGATTGGCTTGCGGAAACCGATTCCTGAAGCAACGATCCAGACTGACTGGCAGAAACGGATTCTTGTACTAACGACTCGGACTGACTTGCTGAAACGGATTGCTGAACCAAGGACTCTGATTTGCTTGCAGAAACCGACGATTGAACCAGTGATTCAGACTGGCTGGCTGAGACTGATGCCTGAAGCAATGACTCTGACCGACTTGCAGAAATCGAGGCTTGAACCAAGGATTCTGATTGACTTGCGGATACTGATTCTTTAATCAAGGACTCGGACTGACTTGCGGAAACCGATTCCTGAACCAACGATTCAGACTGACTGGCCGATACCGATGTTTGAACCAACGAGTCGGATTGGCTTGCAGAAACTGACGCTTGAACCAGGGATTCTGATTGGCTAGACGATACAGATGCCTGAATCAAGGAATCTGACTGGCTTGCCGATACGGATTCCTGAAGCAAAGACTCTGACTGACTCAACGAAACGGATTCTGACAGCTTTTTGCTCATCGAAATAGATTGTGACAAGGAAATCAGTTGAGAAACCACTTCCTCCGATCCAACCGCTGATGTCGACTGCGATTGAGATACAGAAATTGATCTAGATGCTAAATTAGATAAGGATACCGACTGACTCAACGAAACAGATTTAGAGGCTTTTTCAGACTCACTCTTAGATGCTGATGCTGCTTTTGATTGTGAGTCGGATTGACTTGCCGATACAGATGCCTGAACCAACGACTCAGACTGGCTTGCTGAAACCGACGATTGAACCAACGAGTCGGATTGACTAGCTGAAACTGATTCTTTAACAAGCGAGTCTGACTGACTGGCCGATACGGAGGCTTGAACCAATGAATCTGACTGACTTGCAGAAACTGATTCTTGAACCAAGGAATCGGACTGACTTGCCGATACAGATTCTTTAAATGACGACTCTGATTGGCTGGCAGAAACGGATTCCTGAATCAAGGAATCGGACTGACTGGCTGAAACCGACGCTTGTACCAACGAGTCGGACTGACTTGCGGAGACTGAGGATTGAACCAACGACTCGGACTGACTGGCAGATACGGACGCTTGAACCAAGGATTCTGATTGACTTGCTGATACAGATTCTTTAATCAAGGAATCTGATTGACTTGCAGAAACGGATGCTTGAGCCAATGAATCTGACTGGCTGGCTGATACGGATTCTTTAATCAAGGAATCTGACTGACTAGCTGAAACTGATTCTTTAATCAATGAATCTGACTGACTGGCAGATACGGAGGCTTGTACCAGTGACTCTGACTGACTAGCTGAAACTGACTCTCGAACCAATGAATCTGACTGACTGGCAGAAACTGATTCTTGAACCAGTGACTCTGACTGGCTAGCGGAAACTGAGGCTTGAATCAACGAGTCTGATTGACTGGCTGAAATCGACTCTTGAACTAGCGAATCTGATTGACTCGCTGAAACGGACTCTTGAATCAACGACTCTGACTGACTTGTGGAGATCGATTCTTGAACCAACGAGTTGGACTCACTAGCCGATACAGATTGAGAAGATGAAATCGAATCTGAAACTAGAGATGCTGACGTTGAAGCTGAGAAACTTTGAGACTGTGATGCAGATTCTGACGACGTCATTTTCCGATAATAATAATTCACGCTCGTCAATGGATTTGAAACCACTATTTTTTGAATGGTTTGTTTAAAGTTAGAAAAACCTTCTGCACCTTGAGGGGTCGCATCTTCTCCGACAATCATAGTCTGATTGTTACCGAGAAAAGCTGATTTTGGAAGCTCTGTGAATGGTTTTGGAACTGTATATTCTGTTCCTGTATTTTCATCAGTATAGGTGACAGTTTCCTTAGCCGAAAACCATCCGGTGATCTCCAACTCAAAATGACGATCATCCACTCGTTTTGGCGTAACATTCAAGAAATAATCTTTATTCTTACTTTCAACTTTATTCGTTCCGCCTAAATCAGAGAGGGCATCTGAAGCATCTTGTTTAAACTCTTTTTCATAAACAAGGGTATACTTGTCAAATACCGGCTCATTCCCGACATCAAGATTCGAAACGTTATAGACTTTGGAAGGATCCAGAACGTAGTAACGAAGGATGTAGTCACCGTTTTGACTGGTTGTAACAACTTCACTTCTTATGAAATGCTCACGCGCATTTCCATATAATTCCACTCGGCGTGTGCCAACCGTACTATTGTCAAAGATCCCAGTTGTTGCTTTTTGAGCCGAGTTCACTACCGGAACCTTGACATATCCTGCAATATCACGAGCATTGGAGGCCGTATAATGCTGACCTTCAATCCCGTACTGGGTGTACTCTGCCAAGACTTCTTCTTTCCCAGTTGGGGTATACGCCCCATCGACCCATTTGCCTGCTGGATCTACCACTTTGTAGAAAGTCGACTGTTGCCCCCACATAGATGGAACCTTGATTTCAGCCCTCGAAGTCAATAGTTCCCCTTGTTTCGAAGGGTTCATCACATCGTATACATCTCGTACAAGGAAACTTGTCTCTGGGCTAGCATAGGTACCTAGATAAACATTCCCAGGTTTCCCATCATCAGCCTTGCTATAGGCAAACATATTCCCCAAAGGAGCTTTCTTAATCAACACTTCTTTAGGTAGTTGGAACTGCGTGCCACCAATGACATTTGCAGAAAAGGTTTGAGAGAAGATCTCGGAACCATCTGATTTTTTTACAATACGGAAATATACATCATTTCCCACATGGGTATTCGGATCAGTATCGGTACGATCGACAGACAAGGTCGCATAATAGCCGAGTGATTCTCCTGTTTTATTAACAAAATCCCAAATCCCAAAGGTATAACGAGTCGCATCCGTATCCTTCTTATAAGCTGCAATTTCTTCAGGTGTTTGGTTAACATAGCGCTTATCGATATGAGGATCTTTGGCAACGTCTGTAGCTGTTAGAGGGGCATCTTCAACGCTAGCACCGTTGCGATCATCCATGTTTGGTGTAATCTCTAGTTCTTTACTACTACTTTTAGCCGCCTCTGCAATGGGAGCCAACTGAGCAGAGATCGCAGGTTTCCCATCTACATTTGTATTTCCCACAAAACCTGTAGCTGTCAAGGTCGTCATCATCTCATCGACAGCTTTCTCCAAACGATCGCGCTGGTCAGCATAAGCTTGCGCACTGGCATTGGTGTGGATCAAGTTATTGCTTGCAGTCACTTCGGCCTGCACTTTGTTAATGACAGCTTCGACCACTGCTCGGCGATCGGTGTCCGTCATTTTAGATGCGTAATTCCCTGCAATTTCTTGAAGCAATTCAGCTTCAGAGGTATTTTGTTCCAAAACAACAGCTTCTTCTAAACTAGTCGGCTCTTCAACAACTACCTCTGACTCTAAAGCTTGAGCAGACTCGCTAAGTGCCGTTGATAATGCAGTTGATCCAACTTCGCTCAAGGATAAAGAGGTGGATTCACTGATCGAAGCAGATGCACTCACAGATGTAGAAAGGCTGGTTGATCCTGAAACAGAGATGGATTCTGAAGGCTGGCTTGAAGTTTTCGCTAAGACCACACTATCCACTTCTGCCAAGGTTTCCTCTTTTGTCTCAGAAACCGTTGGTGCAAGTGATATTGCATCCTCCGCCTTAGCAGTCGTAGCAAACACAGCACCACCAAAAACAGTCCCTACCGTAATCAAACCTTTTAAGAAGGCTTGGTTATGCTTTTGACTTTCTATTTGATCTTGCTGCACGTTGGCAATGATGGTCTCCTCCACTTGTCCACGCACCACGCGAAAGAGGCCTAGAGCAGCTGTTGATGCTCGAAGCCAATTTTTTCCTGATTTAATTAATTTGAAGCGTACGACACGATCTGTTTCACGAAAGTTTCCTTTTGAACGCTTAAATTGCATGATATTCCCCTTACATTGTAGTCATTATTCATTATACAGGAATACTACGTAGATTCAAGTAATTTGCTACAAAAAACTTATATATTATCGTTTAATTTTCAAATTTTTTTGTAACTCATTAAAAATACTTCATTCTACTAGTAAAAAAGTGAATCTCCTATGAGATTCACTCGAAAAAAATGATATTTCCTACTAGATCAGTTACCCTTCTTTTTACGTCGGGTAAGTCCAGCAATTCCAGCTAACCCTGTAACAACCCCAAGAAGGGCTGATGTTACAGATCCTGTTTCGCCAGTATTCGGAAGCACTACAGACTGGCTGTGTTTTTGTGATCCACTTGCTGATTCTGATGCAGACAATGACTCTGAATGAGAAATTGATTGGCTCATTGAATTAGAGTATGAACCGCTACCAGATGTCGATCCTGATTGTGATTGACTCACTGAAACTGAAGTAATTACTGATGTTGAAGTTGATTCAGGTGCAGAGGTACTCAATGATGCTGACTCAGATGCAGATACTGATGTCGAAACTGAAAGCGAAGTAGAGACTGACTGGCTTTCTGATACTGAACTGCTCAACGATGCTGACAATGATTCGGAGGTCGAGATTGATTCAGATGTTGAGACTGACTCGGATGTCGAAACTGATTCTGAGGTTGACGCTGACACAGACGTTGATACTGATTCCGACGCTGATACTGATTCTGAGGTTGAAACTGATTCAGAGGTTGAGACTGACTCAGATGTTGATGCCGATTCAGAGGTTGAGACTGATTCGGATGTTGACGCTGACTCGGACGTTGAGACAGATTCTGATGTAGATGCTGACTCTGAAGTCGAAACTGACTGACTTTCTGATACTGAGGTGCTCAACGATGCTGACAATGATTCAGATATCGAGATTGATTCAGACGTTAATGCTGATTCTGAAGTTGAAACCGACTCAGACATCGATACCGATTCAGACGTTGAGACTGATTCTGAAGTAGATACTGACTCAGATACAGAAACCGATTCGGACGTTGAAACTGATTCAGACGTTGATACTGACTCAGATGCAGAAGCTGATTCGGATGTTGATGCCGACTCAGATGTAGATGCCGACTCAGATGTAGAGATTGATTCTGAGGTTGAGACTGATTCGGACAATGAGACTGATTCTGAGGTTGACGCTGACTCAGATGCAGATGCCGATTCTGATGCAGACACTGACTCAGTGGTTGAAACTGATACTGACTCGGACGCAGATGCTGACTCAGACGTCGAAACTGACTCAGAGGCTGAAACCGATTCGGAAGTCGATACTGATTCGGATGCAGATACCGATTCAGAGGTTGAGACTGATTCTGATGTAGAGGCCGACTCAGAGGCTAATGCTGACTCAGATACAGAAACTGATTCAGACGTTGAGATCGATTCAGAGGCTGAAACTGATTCGGACGTTGATACTGATTCGGACGCTGAGACTGACTCTGAAGTCGAAACTGACTCGGATGTTGAGACTGATTCAGAGGTTGAAACCGACTCAGACGTCGATACCGATTCAGAGGCTGAAACTGACTCTGATGTCGAGATTGATTCGGACGTCGAAACGGATTCAGATGTAGATGCAGACTCGGATGTTGATGCCGATTCTGATGTCGATCCTGATTCAGAAGTAGACACTGATTCGGATGTTGAAACTGATTCAGACACTGAGACCGACTCGGACGTTGAGACTGATTCAGAGGCTGAAACTGACTCTGATGTTGAAACTGACTCGAATGCCGAGACTGATTCGGACGTTGAAACTGATTCGGATGTTGACA
>CAKPZX010000001.1 GCA_934215455.1 uncultured Streptococcus sp. | reverse complement strand
CATTTGAGTAAAAGCCTCCAATAAAATATATTTTATAGATAGACAGTAGGCAATACAGTCTAACTTTCCTTACTATTCTATCGAATTTTAGATAAAATTGCAAGCCTTTTACCTATATTTTCTTAATTATTCCTCTTCTTTTCTTTTGTTTTGTCGTCTTACTGAAAGATCCTGATCTAGCTTTGAAAATTCTCATTTGAAATCTTCTATTTAAGCCATTACATACCTTTTGGTCCTTTAATATCAGGGACTAAAAAAATCGGAACAATGTTCCGATTTTTTTAACCTGAATTTCGTAATCCTGTAGCCACTCCATTGATCGTAATATGGATCAGCTTGTCTTGATCGGCTGGTAGTTGTCCAGTCCGTTGACGTCGAATTAATTCTAACTGAATATAGTTCAAGACGTTAAAGTATGGCATCCGATAGTCCAAACTTTCTTTCAAATAAGGATTTTCAGCGAGCAACTCGTCTTGTTCCTCAATCATCAAGATGATGTCCTTGGTCAATTGCCATTCATGTAAGATAATCTGATAGATATTGCGAACTTCTTCTTCTTCACACAATTGCGCGTACTCAAAGGCAATATCCATATTAGCTTTGGATAAGACCATGTCCACATTTGACAAGAGAGATTGGAAGAAAGGCCAGTTTTTATACATGTATCGAAGGGTTTCGATATTCTCAGGATCCTCATCGATAAATTCCTTAAAGCTAGAACCTACTCCATACCAACCAGGGAACATCACTCGACTTTGTGACCAAGAGAAGACCCAAGGAATAGCACGCAAACCACCAATTTCTGTAATGGTCTTACGAGCAGCTGGACGTGAACCAATATTAAAACTTGAAATTGCTTTGATCGGACTTGATTCAAAGAAGTAATCATAGAAGTGCTCATTTCCAAAGACCAAATCACGATAGATATCGTAACTGCGATTCACGACTTTATCCATGACTTCCCCGAAACGATCAAACATAGAAAATGGACTCTTTTGTTCGGCAATCATTCGGTTAATGGTTGCAGAAACGAGCATTTCAAGGTTGTAGTAGGCAGCATCTTTATTTCCATATTTATTACCGATCACTTCCCCTTGCTCAGTTAAGCGGATACGGTCATTAATGGATTTCAATGGTTGAGAAGTGATGGCTTCATAAGTAGGACCTCCACCACGACCAACAGTACCGCCACGACCATGGAAGAAGGTAATCTTCACTCCAAACTCGTCTCCGATAGCGGTCAATTGTTGTTGGGCTTTAAAGAGGGTCCAACAAGAAGACAAGTATCCACCATCTTTGTTGGAATCAGAGTAACCTAACATAATCTCTTGGTAGTTGTTCTTAGAAGCAATCCAACGTTTAGCGATTGGAAGTGACAAGTAACTTCTCATGGTTTCTTCTGAGTGATCCAAGTCTTCGATCGTTTCAAACAACGGTACGATTTGAACGCGAGCTTTTTCCGTATCGACTAAGCCCACTTCTTTCAACATCACAGCCAATTCCAACATATCTGACACACTGGTTGCATGAGAAATGATGTTTTGACGAATGACTTCTTCTCCTAAACGATCCTTCAATTCACGGGCCGTTTGGAAAATCGCTAATTCTTTTTCAAGCAGTTCAGATTTTTCAGCATGGGTTGCTGATAAAATACGTGGGTCTTCTAAAAGTTCTTTCAAGAGAACTTGACACTTTTCATCCTCTGATAAATCAGAATAATGGTCATTTATTCCAGCTGATTTCAGCAATTCTGTCACACAGGCTTCATGCACACTCGAATCCTGACGCATATCAATAGAGGCCAGATAGAATCCAAAAACATCGATGGCTTCTAGAAGTTCTGCAAATTCACCAGAAATCAAATACTCTGATTTGTTTTCTAACAAGGAATCTTTGATCTTTTCAAGGTCTTCTTTAAATTCTTGAGCAGAGGCATAAGCTGGAGCTTCTTTCTCAGAAATTTTCTTTAGAGCTCCAGAGATACGATTGCCGATATAATCAGAAACTGGCCCTTGTTGATGAGCATTTGCTCCTAATAACCTCTCGACAGCATAACGATCTTCTCTGGTTTCTCCCACCATCGTCCATTCTTTTAAATTGACCAAGGTTTGGATCAATTTTGATTGGATATAGTGGAAAGCCCGACGGTAAGGTTCTTTTTCACGAAAGACGGATGTATCACTGGATAGGGCTGCCATTTCAGCTACTGCTTCACTTGTTTTAGAAAGACTCGTTGAAAGGGAGAAATGACGGTATAATTTAGAAATCTTTTCGATGTAATAGTTCAAAATGACTTCGCTTTGAATAGTTGCTGAACGCTTCAAGGTCTCAGCTGTTACAAACGGATTCCCGTCCCGGTCTCCCCCAATCCACATGCCCATTGTGATCGGACGTGGTTGTTCAAGCTCTAATCCATGCTCTTTTGCCAAGCGTTTGTATTCCAACATAAGATTTGGAACAGCTTGTAAGAAAGAGCTATTGTAATATTCCATGACATTGGTGATCTCATTGGTAACCTTCAATTTTTTGTCACGAATCATATCCGTTTGCATCATGATTTCGATATTACAACGAAGATTGTTATACCACTTATTCTCATTCATTAAACCAGCTTTAACATCCCGGTGCTGACGAAGAAGAGCATGAATATGATTAGTTAGATCCAGCATGGTTTTTCGTTGCACTTGAGTTGGATGGGCTGTTAAAACAGGTACAATATTGAGATTTTCAAGAATTTCTTGTGCATCTTCATTTTTTGCAACTTCTTTAATGGTTGAAGAAAGTTTTCCGAGGTATTCACCATCCACGTTATTCAAATGATTGATTTCATAGGCCAAATCGACATCTTCTGAGATGTTAATCAAGAGTGGTAAAATGGCAAAATAACGTGAAATCACTGTCATTTCTTCATTTGTCAATTGTTCCACTATTTGATTCAACTCATGATAGTTCTGTGTTTTTGATAGATCCTTCAACTGCGTAATTTTATCAAAGGTTTCCGGACGAACCAAATTTTTCGTAATATCATCTAATAAATTGGTTAAGATTTCGGCTTCTTCTTTGATAATATCTTTATTTGTGAAGTTCTCTAATTTTTGTAAGACCATTTTTTCTCCTTTTTGAATAGCCATTCAACAATTCCCTTTTAATAATAAGGTTTGATTTTACCTTTTTCTTCAAAAACCATGCCTTCTTGTTCCATCTTGGCCCGTTTTTCACTAGCGTCGATATTCAAAACGAAAGCAATCGCTACGGATAATACCCATAAGCTATTTCCCCCTTGGGATAAGAAGGGGAAGGTCACTCCTGTAGACGGAATCAAACCAGAAATTCCTCCGATGTTAATGAAGGTTTGCACTAAGATCATTCCACCGATCCCAATGGCCATCATCGAATTAAAAGGATTCTTTGCTCGAATACCGACTAAAATGATCCGAAGGATTAAGAAGAATAGGAGAGCAAGGATCAAGCTAGCTCCAACAAAACCTAATTCTTCAATCACAATTGCAAACACAAAGTCTGTGTGCGCTTCTGGTAAGTATCCTTGTTTTTCAATGGAATTTCCTAGCCCCAAGCCAAACCAACCACCGTTACTCATGGCATAGTAAGAATTAGCTAATTGGTGACCTGCGCCAGACAAGTCATTAAAGGGGTTAAAGAAGGCACTAAAACGTTTGGCCACATAACCAAAGACAGGAATTTTAGCGACACGATCCACACCGATAATCCATATTGAACCAAGGACAATGGTGGATGCCCCAACAACTAAACCAAGTAAAGAGGTAAACCAACGGTAACCCACTCCACTAGCCGTAATCATGATCAAGACCGTTAAGGCCAAGATCGTCGCATTTCCCAAGTCCGGCATAATCACAACGATTCCAATCAGAATCAAGGTCAGCCAACGCCAATCGTTTAAATTCCTTGGAATCCATTCATTGTGGGTCAAGGCTTGATAATCATAATCACGTATCTCGTCTTGTCGTTTAGAAAAGATCAAGGCTAGATACCAGACTAAGATCACCTTGAGGTACTCCGCTGGCTGGATACTGAAACCTCCAGGAATTGTCAACCAACCGTGAGCTCCATTGACCGTATCCGTGATAAACCTAGACAAAATCAACAAAATCACTTCAATAAAGATGACAAAAGCCAGCACTTTTTTATTTCGAAGAAACTTTAAGCTAAATTTATAAATCAAGGCGATGGTTAGGAGACTAAGGATAAAAAAGAGTCCCTGTGTCCGCACCATCCGAGTAGAACTCACTCCACTTTGAATTGCCAAGGCACTTGTTGTCGAATAGACTACAATCAAACCAATAATGGATAAAATCAAATAGGGAATGAGGATGGAATAATTTAAAAGATGTCTTTTTTCAATTTTCATAATTCACCATATTCCTAATGTTCAACCTTCATTATATCATTTTTAAGAAGCAAAACCAAGGAAAGGGCAGAAAAGATTCGGCTTCTTCTCTATTTTCCAGAAATATTCTTAATATCTTTCTTATTTTCATATATTTTTATCCTTTTTCGATGAAAAGATTCCTTTTTTTTGAAAATAATGGCTGAAATTGGGATCTTTTAAGCATTAACTTTTGCCTTTTCGTTTTTTTTACGGTAAAATGATTCTGTATGAGAAAAAGGATAAAACCCGTTGTTCTCTTGGTCTTTTTTATCAGTTTCATTTCTTTTCTCGTTCTTTCACGAACAATTGCTGATATGCAAGCAAGAGCACAACAAGAAACAACCCAAACGATTCCGAACTCCAATACACCTAAAAAAACAACTACTGCAAGCTCTTCTTCTAAAAAAGAGGAAGACATCAATCCAGAACTGGTTGGCCGCCCGATCATTGATATCTCAGGCTGGCAATTGCCTAGTGAAATTGATTACGATGTCCTCTCCCAAAATGTGGGAGGTGTGATCGTTCGTGTTCATAGTGGGGCTCAAGCTAAAAAGGAAAATGCAGCAACCTACTTAAATGGTCTGGATAAATCTTTTAAAACCCATATCCTAGAATTCCAAAAACGAAATATCCCTGTCGCAGTCTATGCTTATGTCGCTGCTAAGGATAAAAAAGAAATGGAAAAAGAAGCAGAGGAATTTTACAAGGCTGCTTCTCCTTACAAACCGACCTACTATTGGTTAGACGTTGAGGAAAAAACCATGAAGGATATGAACGCAGGTGTTGAAGCTTTCCGAGCAAAACTACAAGCTTTGGGTGCAAAAAATATTGGACTCTATATCGGAACTTACTTCATGGAAGAACATAGTATCTCCACTGATAAATTTACGGCTCTTTGGATTCCTACTTATGGATTTGATGATGGCTACTATAATGCCGCGCCAGATACCAACACGGAATACGACTTGCATCAATATACCTCTCAAGGGCAATTAAATGGATTCTCACACTACTTGGATCTCAACCAAATTGCTCCGACGCAAGACCAAGAAGCGATTTATCGGAAACTTTTCAAGGTACAAAAAGATAACTCTTCCTCATAACCTTAAAACAGCAGATCAAGTGATCTTCACTTTTTCTGCTGTTTTCTATTTTCAAAGGGGAAGGTAATATCGCCACTATTATATGTTATAATGGTCTAATGAAATCTGATTTTGTAGAGAAAATGAAAAAAGGAGAAAGCCATGGCAAAAAAAAATAAAGTGAAAAAAACCTTGGTCGAACAGATCTTGACAAAAGCAAAAATTGAGCACATAGGCTTACAAATCAACGCTTTAGAAGGGATCTTACCAGAAGGGATTGATCGCTCTACTATTTTCAAAACCCTAGCTCTCAAAGGTGATAAAACGGGTCCTGTGATTGGGATCATTCCTATCACGGAGCATCTTTCAGAGAAAAAATTGGCCAAATTATCAGGGAATAAGAAAGTCGCTATGATTCCTCAAAAGGATCTCGAAAAAACAACAGGTTATATTCATGGGGCCAATAATCCCGTGGGCATTCGTCAAAAGCATCCTTTCCCAATCTTTATCGATGAATCAGCCCTTCAGTTAGAGACCATGATCGTATCTGCTGGGGAAATCGGCCATAGTATTCAAATCAAACCACAACTTCTAGCAGACTTCGTACAAGCGACTTTTGCAGATATTTTAGAATAATGACAGAGAAGGAGACAAGATTGTGAAACTATATTTTATTCGACACGGACGGACAGAATGGAATGAAGAAGGACGTTTTCAGGGATCAAATGGCGATTCTCCGTTGTTACCAGCCTCTATTCATCAGCTTGAAAAATTAGGAAAGCACCTGGCTACTGTTCCTTTTGATGCAGCCTTTGCAAGTGATCTGCCACGGACAGTCCATACCGCACAGATCATCCTCGATCAATTGGAGACACCTCTAGAATTGCAAGCAACGCCTGCTCTTCGTGAATGGAATTTGGGAAAACTGGAAGGTGCTAAAATTTCAACCATATCAGCTATCTATCCCCAACAAATGGATGCCTTTCGCCATAACCTAGCTCGCTTTCAAAATGAAATCTTTGATGCAGAATCTGTCTATGAAACGACCAAACGTACCTGTGATTTTGTAAAAAGCCTGAAAGGAAAAGAGCTCGATACTGTTCTCATCGTTGGACATGGGGCTAATTTGACAGCTTCTATTCGAACCTTGCTTGGTTATGAAACAGGAGAACTCCGTAAAAATGGCGGACTAAATAATGCCAGCGTGACGATTCTGACAACAGATGATTTTGAGCACTATCACTTAGATACTTGGAACGACACCTCTTATATGGAAGACTAAAAAACACTGATCTTGCGATCAGTGTTTTCTTTTAGCTTATTTCATAGTTGGGAAGAGAAGGACGTCGCGAATTGTTGTTACATTGGTCAACAACATAACGAGACGGTCAATACCAATTCCAAGTCCACCTGTTGGTGGCATACCATATTCAAGGGCTTCAACATAATCATAGTCGATACCTGTAGCTTCGTCATCTCCCAATTCTTTGGCACGCGCTTGCGCTTCGAACCGTTGCAATTGATCGATCGGATCATTCAATTCCGTGAAGGCATTGGCATACTCTTTGGTCATGATGAAGAGTTCGAAACGGTCAGTGAAGCGTGGATCTTCTGGATTTTTCTTAGCCAATGGAGATACTGCTACTGGGTGACCGTAAACAAAGGTTGGTTGCGTCAAGGTTTCTTCAACGAATTCTTCGAAGAAGGCATTAATAATTTGTCCCACTTCTGTGTAGTGTTTTTCAACTGGTACATGTTTTTCGTTTGCAAGTGCTACAGCTTCTTCAAAGGTCATGTCTTGCCAGAAGTCAACACCTGTGATTTCTTTGATCGCATCAACCATGTGAACCCGTTTGAATGGTTCGTTGATTTTGATTTCTGTTCCTTGATAGTCGATTGGACCATCACCATGGACAGCTTTCGCAGCATGTTGGATAATGCCTTCTGTTAAGTCCATGATATCGTGGAAGTCAGCGTAAGCTTGATAGACTTCGATCGAAGTAAATTCAGGATTGTGAGTGGCATCCATTCCTTCGTTACGGAAGATCCGTCCAATTTCATAGACGCGTTCCATCCCACCAACAATCAAACGTTTCAAGTGAAGCTCAGTCGCAATACGAAGCACCATGTCAATGTTTTGCGCATTGTGGTGAGTGATAAATGGTTTGGCAGCCGCCCCCCCAGCTTCATTGTGAAGCACTGGTGTTTCCACTTCAAGGAATCCTTGACCATCTAAATAACGACGGATTTCAGAGATGATTTTTGAACGAGTTACAAAGCGTTCGAAGCTTTCACGGTTTGAAATCAAATCCAAATAACGTTTACGATAGATGGTTTCAACATCTGAAAGTCCGTGGAATTTTTCAGGCAAAGGACGAAGGGCTTTTGACAAGTGAGTGATATGAGTTGCTTTAATCGAAAGTTCACCCATGTCTGTGCGCATGATTTCCCCTTCAACTCCAAGGAAATCACCAAGGTCTGCTTTTTTGAAGATTTCGTAGTTTTCTTCTCCAACAGCATCCTTACGAACGTAGATCTGAATTTGACCTTCACGGTCTTGAAGATGGGCAAAGCCAACCTTTCCTTTTCCACGTTTGGTTACGAGACGACCAGCAATAATAGCTGTTTCGTTCAAGTCGTGGAGTTGTTCTTTATCTAATTCTGAATATTTTTCTTTTAATTGACCTGAATTTGCAGTGCGTTCGAATCGCTTCCCAAATGGATCGATTCCTTGTTCACGAAGGGCCGCCATTTTCTCACGACGGACAATCTGCTGGTCATTTAATTCTTCCATATGTTCAGTAGTCATTTGGAACCTCCTAAGTTATTCTCCCCTATTCTATCATATTTAGACCAGAAATTCACTAATATTTACCAATTAAACAAAAATAAGATGGAAGAAAAAATGCAGCTTCTTGAATGAATACTCAAAAACAACTGAAGACCGTCGTTGACTAACTAAATAGCTTGACCTGTATAAGATGAGATGATTGAAAAGGGTTCGACAAAAGTACAAAAAAGGAGCGTGGTGAATCCTGAACCATTCATCCTGACCCGCTCCTATTTTTTATTCATAACGCAGTGCTTCGATCGGATTTAACTTAGAAGCCTTATTCGCTGGTAAAATTCCAAAGATGATGCCTACAAAAGCAGAGAAAATAATACTGCCGATGGCGACATTTAAGGAAATAATCGGTGGTCCTTCTAGGGAGGCTGCTGCGAGTGTAGTAATCAAGCTATTCACACCATAAGCAAGTCCAAGTCCAATCAGCCCACCAATGATGGTCAAGACCATCGACTCAATCAAAAATTGGACCAAAATCTTACTTCTCGTTGCTCCCAATGCCTTGCGAAGACCAATTTCTCTCGTCCGCTCAGTAACAGAAACCAACATGATATTCATGACCCCAATCCCACCAACGAGAAGGGAGATTCCTGCAATTGCACCGATGACAGTGGTCATGATGCCGAGCATTTGATTGGTCTGTTCCAAGAAACTATCCATGTTAAAGATTTGGAACTCTCCTTGGCGAACACCTGAAAGCTCTGTTAGCTTTTGAGCAGCTTCGATCCCAACGGTTTTGATCTGCTTCACATCGGGCACATGGACGACAATATTTTGAATTTCATCCGTTCCGAATTCAGAGGCGAGTTGGGTATTGGCCATCAAGGCACTGCCACCTGAGGAAGCTCCGTAAAGAGCTGTTCCTGCATTTGGATCCTTGAAAATACCAACGACACGATAATTGTTGTCCCCAACAGAGACTACCTGATTCAGTGGATTCTCCGTTCCAAATAATTGTTGGGCTAAGCCTTCATCCAGAAGCACTACCCGGGAGAAATTACTATAGTCTGAAGGGGTTAATTTTCGTCCAGATAAGAGCTCAACCTTTTTGACAGAAAAATAGGTCTCATTTACCCCTTGGATGTTTACCCCTTCTGCTTTTTTCTTTTGAAAAGCAATGGTTGCATTGGAGGTATTGCTAACATAGTAACCATCGATGCCTTGAATCTTGGTTAATTCCTTAACCCAAGATTCTTGCACAACTGGTGGTGCTTCTTGGACTTGACCATCAACATCTTCAGCGTTTTCCCCATCCATATCCGATGGAGCAGCCATCCCTCGGTCTTCAGCTGCAGGGCCACTTTCGCCTCCGCCTTCTCCTGTATCTTCAGAAGGGCCAATATTGATTCCTGTCACATAGCCACTCTTGTTGGGAGAATAAGAGATTTGTACATACTCTTGGTCCTTGGTAAAAGTCTTGGTGACACCAGCCTTCATACCATCTCCCAGCGCCATGATAACAACCACAGAGGCAACCCCTATAATGATCCCTACCATGGTCAAGAAAGACCGTAATTTATGGCTCATAATCGAGCTGATCGCAAATTTCCAATTTTGCATTAGGTCCCCCTTTCCAGCTTGCTATCTGAGGAGATCACTCCATCACGAATGACGATGCGACGATGAGCAAAGGCTGCAATTTCTGGTTCGTGTGTAACCATGATAATGGTTTTTCCTTCTTGGTTTAGCTTGGTTAACAAGTCCATTATTTGCTCTCCCGTCTTGGTATCCAAGGCACCAGTCGGCTCATCTGCTAAGACGATAGCTGGCTGATTGACGAGAGCCCGGGCAATCGCAACCCGCTGTTTTTGCCCACCAGAGAGTTCTGAAGGCAAATGGTGCATGCGCGAATGGAGCTCCACCTTTTCAAGGTACTGCTCAGCTAATTCCTTCCGTTTAGCAGGATGAACTCCCGCATAAATGAGAGGCAGTTCCACATTTTGAAAGGCATTGAGCTTAGAGAGAAGAAAGAATTGTTGAAAGACAAAACCGATCTGTTCATTTCGAACACGTGCTAATTTTTTCTCACTGAGATTTCCAACCTCCTGACCTTCTAGGAAATACTCTCCGCTGGTCGGGCGGTCCAACAAGCCAATGACGTTCATCAAGGTCGATTTCCCTGAGCCAGATGGACCCATAATGGCCACAAATTCTCCCTCTTCGACTTCTAAATCGATGTCTTTTAAGACACGAAGTTCCTGGTCCCCGTTTTTATAGGTTTTATTGATTCCTTTTAGTTCAATCAATTTTGTCATATTTTCCGATCTCTTTTCCATCTTCCAGTTTCTCATTAGGATTCACAATAACTTGAGCATCTTTCTTCAAGCCTGACAAGATTTCCTGGTTTTCAGCATCGGCGTTACCCAGCGTCACTTTTACTTTCTTAGCCTTGCCATTTTCGACCGTCCATACATAGCTGGTATCCCCATCAGCCATGACACTTGTCACGGGAACAAGGGGATGTTGAGTAGAACTTTTGACTTCAATATTGACAGAAAAGCCTTGTTTGAGTTCCCCAATCTCACTGGTAATATCCACTGTGAATGGGTACTTGGCTCCACCGCTTCCTTGTGTTCCACCCGCTGCATTGGCACCTGCTTGACCCGTGTCAGTCGGATAGTTGGCTACGTAAGAAATCTTTCCTGTCCAGGTTTTATCTGGATAAACTTTGGAAGTGAGGACCACTTCCTGACCTTCAGAGATATTGGCCAAATTGTATTCAGACAATTCCCCTTTGACTTGTAAATTCCCGTTGCTCACAATGTGAACCAGAGTTTGGTTGGTCCCTGTAGTCGATTTTGAAACATCTTTATTGACTTCGACCACGGTACCATCTGTATTACTCCTAACTGTTGTCGCATCCAGAAGAGCCTTAGCCTTGTTCATATTATCGACCGCATCCGACTTGGCATCTCGTAAATCGCTAGCTTGAGAATCGACTGTTCGCTGGGTCTGCGAAGCTGATTTGGCATCTGCTTCTTCATCGCCTGTCGTATCAATGGTCACACCATTTGTCAGTAAGTCATTTAACTGACGATCTGCCTTATTGACAGCACGAACGGCTGCATCATAAGCGGTTTGGGCCTCTGTACTGCTATACTGAACAATTGGCTGACCAGCCGTCACTTGATCTCCTACATTGACCAAAATCGACTGCAAATCCCCTTTGGTTCCATCAAAATAGACATACTGTTCCTGGTTAGCAGTGACTTTCCCAGTTAACAAGACTGAAGAAGCGATCGATCCATCCTTGACCGTTTGCACCATTGGAGTTTCTTTCGTGATTGCCTGATCAGGTGTAGTTGGGTGCGAAAACACCATCACACTTCCTGTTCCAATCACCGCAATAGCTGCACCTGCAGCTGCAAAAAGTTGCCATTTTTTCAATTTCTTCATCGTTTTTCTCCATCAAAGAAAGCGTTTTATTCTATACCATAGTATACCATATTTCCTTACTTTTCTATCTAAAATTAACACAGCAAAATGAAATTTAAATGCTTGGTAACATGCTAAACCCTTGACTTTTGTAACAGTTGATATTACAATCAAACTGAAATCCCATTTAGGAGGAAAACATGAAAGAATTTGATATTATTTCAATCGGTGGAGGTAGTGGAGGAATCGCTACGATGAACCGGGCTGGAGAGTACGGAGCGCGCGCTGCTGTCATTGAAGAAAAACAATTGGGTGGCACCTGTGTCAACAGAGGATGTGTGCCTAAAAAAATTATGTGGTATGGTGCACAAATTGCAGAAGCTATTCGCGATTATGGACCAGACTATGGATTTACTTCTGAACAAACAAGATTTGATTTTGCAACCTTAAGAAAAAATCGCGAAGCCTATATTGACCGTTCCCGTAATTCCTATGATGGCAGTTTCAAACGCAATGGGGTTGAACGAATTGAAGGACGTGCCCGTTTTGTGGATGCTCATACGGTTGAGGTAAATGGAGAAACCATTAAGGCCAAGCATATCGTAATTGCGACCGGTGCCCATCCCTTTATTCCTTCTGTTCCTGGAGCTGAATTTGGCGAAACTTCTGATGATGTCTTTGCTTGGGAAGAACTCCCTACATCTGTTGCCATTATTGGGGCTGGCTACATCGCGGTGGAACTAGCTGGTGTGCTCCACCATTTAGGAGTCCAAACAGACCTCTTCATCCGAAAAGATCGGGTTTTACGTAGTTTTGATTCCTACATCGTCGATGGCTTAATGGAAGAAATGGAAAAACAAAACCTTCCGCTTCACAAACATAAGGTTCCCATGAAGCTTGAAAAATTAGAAGACGGTCGTGTGAAGATTTATTTTGAGGATATGACTAGCCACGTGGCAGATCATGTTATCTGGGCAACAGGACGAAAACCAAACGTCCAGGATCTCAATCTAGAAGCTGCAGGCGTCACCTTAAATGAAAAAGGATTCATTGCAGTGGATGAATACCAGAATACAGTTATTCCAGGAATCTATGCTCTTGGGGATGTCACAGGAGAAAAAGAATTAACCCCTGTCGCTATTAAAGCTGGTCGCACTCTTTCTGAACGACTATTCAATGGAAAAGTCAATGCCAAAATGGATTATACAAACATCCCGACCGTTGTCTTTTCTCACCCTGCTATCGGTACCGTTGGCCTAACGGAGGAAGAAGCCCAGCAAACTTATGGTAAAGAGAATATCAAAGTCTATACTTCTCAATTTGCTTCCATGTACACCGCTGTTACCCAACACCGCCAGCAAGCAAAATTCAAACTCATCACTGCTGGTCCCGAAGAAAGGGTCGTTGGCCTTCATGGTCTTGGCTACGGAGTCGATGAAATGATCCAAGGATTTGCAGTTGCTATCAAGATGGGAGCGACAAAAGCCGATTTCGATGCAACTGTCGCCATTCACCCAACCGGATCCGAAGAATTTGTGACAATGAGATAAAAAATAAGAGAGTGGGACAGAAATCGGTAATTCCTTAGAATTCGATTTCGTCGTCCCACCTCCGCACAGTTGAGTAGGGCTATAAAAGCTGATGAAATCAGCGTAGTAGAGCCCACTCAACCACTGCGTCTTGCTCTACAATCCAAAAACAATTGAGAGGCTAGGACTTTTGTCCCAGCCTCTTTTTCTTTGTTTATGGTAAGATGGCAATGGCACGGACAGGCGAACCAGTTGCCTTGTCCCAGTGAGGGAAAGCAATCGAAATCAAGGCACCAACGGCTGGAACTTGGTCCAATTGGTTCAAGACTTCAACTTGGTAGATATTTTGTTCCAAGAGGTAGTATTCATTGACCAAGCCATGCTCTGCTGCTGGAATACCTGCATCGGTATCAAAGGTTTCATGACCCACAGCCTTAACATGGCGTTCATGAATCAAGAATTCCAAGGCTTCACGGCTCCATCCTGGACTTTGTTGAACCCCATTTTCATCAAGATTGCGCATAGCATCTTGATCTGGCCAACGTTTGGACCAATCACTACGGAAGGCAACAAAAGCACCCTCAGCAATTTGTCCATGCTCTGCCTCAAAGTCTAAGATATCTTGTTTGCTCAAGATAAAGTTTGGATTGGCTGCAACTTCTTTAGACTTGTCGATAACATAGAGTGGCAAGAGGAGATCTTTGAGGTCAATCTCATCCAACCAACGACCACCTTCTACAAAGTGAATCGGTGCATCAATATGCGTTCCGTATTGACCAACCACTGTAAATTTTTGAACATGGAAACCATCTTTTAATGTGAAAAGATCTTCTTGTTGCAAGGCAGGAAGGGCTGGGAAGTGTGGACTTTCCGCATTGATTTGGTGACTCAAGTCCACCCATTTTTTAGCTTGCAATTCTTTATAAATACTTAGTAAATCTGACATGTTTCTTCCTCCTTATTCGCCCCAAACTTCAGCGACAATTTTCTTAATCAAACCGATTTTTTTCCATTGGTCTTCTTCTGTCAAAATATTTCCTTCTTCTGTTGAAGCAAAGCCACACTGAGTCGACAGGTAAAGATTTTCCAACGGTACATACTGACTCGCTTCTTTAATACGAGCAATCACTTCGTCCTTGTTCTCCAATTGACCACTCTTAGATGTCAAGAGGCCTAACACCACTCCTTTACCAGGGGTTACTTCCGCAAGTGGTTCAAAACCACCAGCACGATCGGTATCAAACTCTAGGAAGTAAGCATTAACGGCTTCTTCTCCAAGGAGTTCTTTGGCAATCGGCGCATAGCCACCTGATGAAGCCCAAGTGGAATGGAAGTTCCCACGACAAACGTGCGTATTGACGGTCAAACCAGCTGGAACATTTTGGTAGACATCGTTGTTAAAGGTCAAGAAAAGATCAGCGAGTTCTCGGCGAACCTCATCTTTTGACTTGCCTTGAGCTGCTCCCCAAGCCGTCAAGAAATTATCATCTACCAAGACACCCCAAGTACAATCATCTACTTGAAGAGTCCGAAGACCTGCATCATACAAATCTTGAATCACTTGAAGATAGGCTTGCTTGATGTCTTCACGAACAGCCGCAAAATCAGGATAGATGGTATTCAATTGTTCTACATGTTCTGCATCACGGATCAATTCAAAATAGAATTGTGCAGGTGCTGGAATGGTATATTTAGCCTCTACACCATCTACATCTGCCACAAGATCCCGCAAGAACTTGTAATGCTCTACAAATGGATGATTGGCTCCTGTGATTTTTCCAACGACAAGCGCTGAGTCCGCCTTGGTTGTTTCATCATGGAATTGATAGCCTTGAGCAGCTTGGACATGATCAATGCCCCCAAAGCCCCAGAAGAAATCCAAATGCCAATAAGCACGGCGGAATTCTCCATCTGTTACTGACTTCAGACCAGCGGCAATTTCTTTTTCAACGAGGTCACGAATCGCCTGATCTTCTACTTTTGTTAAGTCAGCCTGACTGATTTTTCCAGCTGCGAAATCTTCACGAGCCTGAACCAAAGTAGCTGGACGAAGAAATGAACCAACATGGTCTACGCGATAAGGTGCATGTGTATGTGTCAATATGATTCCCTCTTTCCTATAAGTTTTACATTAATTCATCAATGCAACCATTATAGCAGTCCAACACCTGATAAACAAGGGTTTGGGATAATCTAATATCTTTGATATCTATATAGTCTTAGACTATAACAAAAAAAGAAGTCCTTGAAGGACCCCTTTTCTTAATTTTTAAATGCATCGAGCATGACTTGGAACTCGTCGTTCGTGAGTGTAATGCCTTTTCCCATCTTTGTATGGTCGGGACTCCAGGTCCGGATATCATACTTAGCAGGAGCACCATTAAAACTCACACGGTTCAATTCTTTGGTCCAACCCTTGTCATTTTCTGACAAGACCAGCAAATGTTCTTCGATTTGGAATGAAAATTCTGCCATTTCACGACTCCTTTCTTGCCTTCTCATCTCTAATATTCGTAAATCATTTACAAAATCGTTGAAATTATCTATAATATATTGTATCAAGTTATGGAGAATTTAGCTATGAAAAAATTTCTCGAGATCGTTAAAGACCGAGCAAATGAATTTTTCAATGGAAAAGTCAGTACCCCTGCCCCATTAGAAGATGAGAGAATTATTGACATCATTCAACAAGCATTGCGAAAAAAACAAGGGGTACATGTTATTTTTTCAAACAAGAGTTTTACAGGCGATATTGTCAAGTATGACCAAGAACGCCGACAACTGATCGTGAAAAATTTTAAAAAGAGTATGTCCACGATTATTCGGATTTCTGAGATCCAGAAAATCAGTTTGGTCCCCAATAATATTCGCATCGCCCAACAAAAAGGAGAGGTTTAACCCTCTCTTTTTTTGTTATACTCGAACAGTTTTACTTGCCCCATCTTTTGAGTAGAGATTGATTAAACCTTCCTGGCAAGAACGAATCATATCTCCTGGCTTGACTTCTTGTGGAACGGTGATCGTAAGAAGTTCCATCGGATTTGGTGCGCGATCAATCTTCACTCCATCCTTATCATGCAAGTCTTGGATCTGGCATTCAAAATGACGGAAGCCTGGTCCGTAGAATTCCACTTGGTCGCCTTCATTGATGACATTTCGTTGGCGAATCGTCGCAGTCATGGTAGATGGATCAAAGTCAACCACTTCTCCTACAAATTTGTATTGAGGAATCTTACGACGTGCCCCAAACAATTGTTCATTTTCAGTCGGTGTTTGGTAGTAGAATCCAGTCGCCAATTCACGTTGAGCAACCTTCCACAATTCATTGATCAAATCATCCTTGATGGCATAAAAGGCTTCTGGACTTTCCATATAGGCATCACAAGCTGCCTTGTAACAGTTGGCAACAGTTGATACGTAATGGACTGATTTCATCCGGCCTTCAATCTTCAAACTATCAACCCCATTATCAATCATGTCTGGAATATTTTCGATCATACACATGTCCACGGCTGACATAGAGTATTCTTCTGGGACTTGTCCTTTGATACTCTTGCGTTCTTGGCCAAATGGCATATCGTAGAGATCGTATTTCCAACGACAAGATTGAGAACAGCCACCACGGTTGGCATCCCGGTCAGACATGTGGTTAGAAAGGGTACAACGTCCGGAATAAGAAATACACATGGCTCCATGAACGAAGGCTTCGATCTCAAGATCGGTACGCTTACGGATCTCTGCCAACTCTTCCATGGATACCTCACGGGCCAAGACGACACGGGTCAAGCCATATTCTTTCCAGAAATGGAAGGTCTCCACGTTGGTTGCAGAAGCTTGCGTAGACAAGTGAATATTGAGGCCAGGTGCATAGGTTGCACAGATTTCAATCAAGGCCGGGTCTGAGACGATCACGGCATCAAGGCCCATATCCCGCAATTCACGGAACCACTCACCAGCCCCTTGTTCATTTCCCTCATGGGTTACCATGTTCGAAGCCACGTGTACATCTACGCCACGTGCATGAGCATATTCGATACCTTCACGAAGCTCATCCATGGTGAAGTTTCCGGCACGGCTACGCAACCCATAGGCTTGTCCACCAACGAACACAGCGTCTGCCCCATAATTAACGGCAACTTTTAATTTTTCTAATGTTCCAGCAGGTACCAAGACCTCTGGACGTTTTTTTGTATTTGTCATGTTTTCTCCAATTTACAAGATTGTCGATATGATGAATAGCCTCTTCGTTCCCTGAAAAAGGAAAACTCACAAACGAAGAAGCCCTAGTTTTTTTATTATTTTACACGATCTGGTTCGTAATCATAGAAACCAGTATCCAAACCACGATTAGCTGGATGTAATTTGCGGATTTCTTCATCAAACAGATAGGCTTGATCCTGTGTAAATGTTCCATTTTGAATCAAATCACGGGCCTTGACAAAGTACTCTGTAATCCTGACAAAGTTTTCACCCGGACAGTAGACACCATCAAGTTTCCAATGATCAAAGCCATGTTCTACCAACTCAGACAATTTGGTCATCATATTCAAGTCATTATTTGAGAAGATATGGGTTCCATGTTTGTCCTCGTAGACTGAATAATGAGAATTGGGATCTCCTGGCTCGGCCAAGAACAGATCCCGATCTTTGGTCACAGACTCTTCTGTCTTGATAAAGTTGTAATAATTCTGAAGTAGCGGTCGTTTCGAATGGTGAATAATGCTAGCACCATAGACCAAGACTTCTGCTGGAATCTGAAGATTCTCAGCCATTACGAATAATTCGGCAGATGGAATCTCACGAGCCAAAACAGCCTCAGAAGCTCCTGCCTGTTTTCCCCAGAAGTTGATCTGGCGGCTAGAAGTGACCATGGTAGAAGCATCGTAAATCGTTTTGAATGGATAGCCATCTCGTTTCAAGACATAAAAAACGCCCGCATCTCCGACAGTAATATAATCAGCCTGAATTTCCTTTAGAAAATCAAGGAAAGGCTTGATTGAATCCATCATCGATTGGTGCATCAGTGCATTTACAGCTACTGTCAATTCTTTGCCAGCAGCATGGACCAGTTGGGCAATTCGATTTATTTCGTCATAGCTTAAAGTTTGAGGCAATCGTAATCCGTAATCTTTTTCACCGACATAGATTCGGTCAACCCCTGCATCAATCAGGGCTTGCGCTTGCTCAACACTCTCTGCTGTTGCTGTAATAATAATATTTTTCATAGAACCATTATAACAAAAATTCCGATATTCTAGAAAAACTTATTTATTTTGTAAAATTTGTAACATTTTTGTAACATTTATATACCTGAATTCATGATAGAATAATAGAGTACTGTTAGGAGAGAGAAAATGCCCGTAAGAAATTTAAGACACTATGATGAAGAATTCGATTATATCGAATTAACCAAACAAACCCAAGAAAACCCTATTCAGGACTATGCTCCTGAAGTTGAACCCGCACCTCAATTAAGTGAATTGCTATATTTTTTGAATATCGCTGTTTTCTGTGTGTTGACGGTTGTATTTAGTTTTATCTTTTTAGCAACAAAAATGAATACCTTCTTTGCGTTTGCTTTAGCGATTGGTTCTAGCTTTGCTAGTATTCAAGGGTTCCGAATTTACTACAATAAACGAAAAAAATAAAAATCAGGTTCACCTGATTTTTTTATTTACTCGAATTTTTTTAATTGGTAAGACAGTTGGAAGATAAAACTTAACTGCCAATTGCTATCTTACCTTCCATAAAAAAAGAGGCTCACTGAGCCTCTTTTTTTATGCTTCTTTTGTATCTTCTTCAGCTGCTTCTTCAGAATCTTTTTCATCCAAGTCTAACACGATGTCTTCTGATTCTGTTTGTTTGCGAATGGATTGAACCAAGTCATTGCCACTTAGATTTTCTTTTTGAAGTTTATCCTTAAATGAGTGATAGACTTCTTGAGATTTTTCAACCACATCTTGCGTCTTTTCTTTGACAGATTCCAAAACAGTTCCTGTCGTAATTTCTCCAGAACCAACTTTTTCTTTGGTTTGTTGGATCACTTCTGCTGCTTGTTTTGAAACATCCTTAGCAGTTTGTTTCACCGATTCATGTACTTCTTGAGGATCTTCTTGATAATCTTTTACAAAGCGCACCACTTTTTTAGTGACTTTCTTTCCTTGCTCAGTTGATAAATAGTAGGCTGCTGAAGCACCTGAAATCACACCAATTAATAAACTAGATAAACGTCCCATATTCTTCCTCGATTCTATTTAAATAATTTTGAAGCCATCTTAATCGCTTTTAAACCGATAGAGGCTTTCACTGTTTTTCCACCAGCTGACACTGCTTTGACACTCAATTGACGGGCTTGATCATTCAAATCTGAAACAGACTCGGAAAGATCCGCCACGGCTGTAAAGAGTGGGTCAATCGTTGCAACTTTTTGATTCAAATCATCCGTTAAAACATTGACCTTTGCCAATAGATCATTGGTCTGATGCAAGGTAACATTGACATCTGACGTCAAAACTTGGATGGTTTTTTGCGTCTCATCTACAACTTTTCCAATCTTTGAGAGGAAAAAAATCATATAAATGACAAGCGCTACTAAGGCAAGGCCTAAGAGGCCGTAGGCAATTTCAATAAACATATATTACTCCTTTGTTTCTACATAATAAGGGGCTTTTTTGCGACGTTGGTAGATGATAATGGCGAGTCCAACTAGAATCAGGATCATCGACAGCCACTGGGAAACACGTAAGCCCGCAAACATCAGGCTATCTGTCCGCATTCCTTCGATGATCATCCGACCAAAACCATACCAGATAAGGTAAAAGGCTGTGATCTCACCTTGCCTCAAAAATTGGGGCTTCCTACGAAGAATCAAGATCAAGAGAAATCCTAGCAGATTCCAACTGGATTCATATAAGAAGGTTGGCTGACGGTAACTACCATCTATATACATTTGGTCTCGAATAAAAGAGGGCAGGTAGTTAAGACTTTTAACAGCAGCTCCATAAGCTTCCTGGTTAAAGAAGTTTCCCCAGCGACCAATACTCTGTGCAATCATGACGCTTGGGGCCGCAATATCTAAGAAATCAATTGGCTCAATCAAGCGTCTACGAGAGAATAGATAGAGGACAAGGGCACCTGTCAAGAGGCCACCATAAATCGCGATTCCTCCGTTCCAGATGGCGAAAATCTCACCAAGATGCTGGCTATAATAGCCCCATTCGAAAATAACGTAATAGAGTCTGGCCCCCACAATCGCAAGCGGAAAGGCGATCAAAATGAAATCAATGATATCATCTGGATTAATTTGCTTACGGGGAGCTTCTTTCATGGAAAGATAAACGGCTAGTATCAAGCCAGAGACAATACAAATCGCGTACCAACGAATACTGATCGGACCTAATTGAAGGGCTACTGGATTCATTCCTTCACCTCATTTTGACTAATCAACTGGGACAGACGTTCTTCAAAAGTTTTGGTAGCATCATAGCCCATTTCTTTGGCCCGAACATTCATCGCTGCTGCTTCGATCACGACCGAAATGTTCCGACCAGTCTTCACAGGGATGCGTATACGAGGAATGGTCACACCACCGATTTCCAACTCTTCTGCATTATTACCAAGACGATCATAAACTTGATCCTTAGCATAATTTTCCAAGTAAACGGCGATTTGGACTTGTGAAGAATCCTTGACAGCACTCGCACCGTAGAGACTCATGACATCGATAATCCCGACACCACGGATCTCTAGTAAGTGGCGTAGGATTTCAGCTGGCTCTCCCCAAAGGGTCATCTCGTCTCTCGCATAGATATCGACTCGGTCATCTGCTACGAGGCGGTGACCCCGTTTGACAAGTTCCAGACCTGTCTCGCTTTTTCCGATTCCGCTATCTCCTTGAATCAAGACACCCATCCCATAAATATCCATCAAGACACCGTGTACACTCGTACGTTCTGCTAGGCGACTATCTAAATAACTAGAAAGCTCTCCAGATAAACGACTGGTTGCAACATTGCTCTTCAAAATGGCTAGTTGCTTTTCTTCCGCAGCTCGCAACATTTCTTCTGGAATTTCTAAATTCCGCGCGACAATGATGACAGGTGTCTCTGGCTGGAACATCTTGCGCAGGACCTGATGACGGTTGTGAGAGCTCATCTTCACCAGGTAGGACCATTCTTTCATTCCTACAAGCTGAATCCGCTCAGGTGTGTAATAGTCGAAATAGCCCGTCATTTCAAGACCTGGACGTGAAATGTCCGCAGTCGTAATTTCCTTGCTTAAGAGGCTATCATCCCCGTAAACAACCGATAGACGAAGCTTTTCCTGTATATCGCGAACAGTAACTGCCATATCATTCTCCCTTTTCAAATTCTCTCTCTATTATAGCAGATTTTCTCTTCAGACGAGAGACTGAAGTGTCATTTGAAAGATCCATTTTCAACTCCTTTTTAAGGCAAGCAAAAAGAGGCCGAGACAAAGGTCTCCAACCTCTAGGAAATGATGGGAACATATGAAGAATGCTCTAGCCTTGGCCTTGCAAGAAATCTTTGATCATAGATTTGATTCCGATAGAGACCGCATAGACCACCGCATTTGAAGGAAATGCGATCAAGCCGTGCATAAAGGCGAAAGGACCTCCCCCCAACAAGGAGAAAACCAGATACAAAACTGGCAGAAATAAAATCGAAAACCGATAAATTTGTGGCTTTCTAGCCATTTCTGTTGGCAGAAACAAGAGGTAGAAGAGACTATTCCAAATGCCCAGTGGAAAAAGGAGCATTCCGATCAAAACTGTTCCAACTCCTTCACCAAAAAAACGATTTAAAATGAAAAACTGTCCTATAAAACTGAAGAAGAGGTATAGAATAAAAGCAAGGGAATAGAACTTCTGCTTCACTCGGATCTCCTTTTAGAAAAATGGACTATCATTCTGATCATGAATGGGTTCAGCCTCTTTTCTTCGACGAGGTCGAGGGCCATAGTCAAACATTTCCTGCTCCTCCTCGTCCTTATAAGGCAAGGTCGTATCTAACAGCAAGTAGATAATCACACCGATAAAGGCATGAGAGACCGTAAAAAGAATAAACAAGAAGCGTAGGAGAGTTACACTAAGACCAAATTTATCAGCTAAGCCAGCTAGCACACCTGAAACCAGGCGATGTCGTTTTAATTTGTAAAATGATGCTGTCATTTGATTTTCCTCTTTCTAGTTAGACCTATTTTAGCAGAGTCGAACTGGAAAGAGATCCGCCTAAAGACCGATTCTTACTCTTGTCTCATTTCAAGGAATTGCAGGCGGCTGTGACAGCGACCGCAGGCATATTTCTTCAGATCGATTTTTCGCTTTCGTCTATACTCTTGGCCACAATGGGGACATTGATAGAGATAGATCCGCTTGACTCGCCCAGTTCTATCTGGTAGAGGAGGTGTGAAACGAAGACCCTCCACTTGCTGGAGGAGTTGCTTAAAGTCTAGATCTTTGTGGCGATAGCCTTTACCTTGATCGTAAAGATGGTAATGGCAGAGCTCGTGGCGGACGATTTTGCGAAAGACCTCTAACCCGAAAGCTTGGTATATTTTAGGGTTGAAATCAAGGTGTCGATCCTTGGGAAAGAAACGACCTCCAGTAGTTTGAAGACGTGAATTCCACTCTGCTCGATGACGGAATTCTCTCCCAAAATCTTCCAGGGATACTTGACGCACATACTCAGTCAGATTCATTCGGAGCTACCAAACTGAGATTAACTTTTTCGCGTTCCACATCAATCTTCTTCACCCAGACGGTTACCAAATCACCTACTGAGACGACCTGGCTTGGATGCTTAATAAATTGCTTGCTCATATGGGAGATATGAATCAAACCATCTTCGTGGATGCCAATATCGACAAAGGCTCCAAAGTCAACCACATTGCGTACGACCCCTTCTAATTTTTGGCCGATATGGAGGTCTTTAATATCCAAGACATCCTGACGGAGCACGGGTGCATCAAAGGAATCCCGCAAATCGCGACCCGGTTTTAGGAGATCAGCAATGATATCTTTCAGGGTTTCTGGTCCCAGATCCAGCTGAGTAGACATCTCCTCAATGTTCACAGCTTTTAATTTTTCCTGAGCGGATGCATCGAGTTCGGTAATTTCAAGAAGTTGAAAAAGTTTTTCAACTTCCTTGTAACTTTCAGGGTGAACGCCGGTATTGTCCAAAATGTTTTTACTTTCAGGGATGCGTAAGAATCCAGCCGCCTGCTCGAAAGCCTTGGCTCCGAGACGAGGGACTTTTTTAATTTGCGCTCGTGAAAGAATCATTCCTTCTTCTTCCCGGTATTTCACAATATTTTCAGAGATGGTTTTATTGAGTCCCGCTACATGCGCTAAGAGAGAGGGACTAGCCGTATTGATATTGACCCCAACTTGGTTGACCACAGTATCTACCACGAAATCTAAACTTTCCGTCAGTTTTTTCTGATTGACATCGTGTTGGTATTGACCCACACCGATGGATTTGGCATCGATTTTCACCAATTCTGCTAGCGGATCTTGCAAGCGACGGGCAATGGAGATGGCCGAGCGTTTTTCAACGGTTAGCTCTGGGAACTCATGACGAGCCAACTCACTGGCTGAATAGACAGATGCTCCGCTTTCATTGACAATAACATAGCGAACTCCTGGATGGTCATGGAGGACCTCTGCGACAAAGGCCTCACTTTCACGGCTGGCGGTTCCATTTCCAATCGCAATAATTTCTACTCCGAACTCCTTGATCAAGGAAGACAGTTCCTTTTTAGCCTGCTCGATCTGAGCTGGTTTTGCAGGAGCAACTGGATAGATGACCTGGGTGGCGAGCATCTTTCCTGTCTCATCGACAACGGCTAGTTTAGCACCGGTCCGAAAGGCTGGGTCAAATCCAAGGACCACGCGCCCTTTTAATGGAGGAATGAGCAATAGATTCCGTAGATTCTCAGAGAACAATTGAATGGCTCCGTCTTCTGCCACCTCCGTCAACTCTGTCCGAATCCGACGTTCAATCGCAGGAACGATTTTTTTCTTAACCGCTTGTTGAATAACCTCATCGACATAGGCATTTTTCGTTTTAAAACGAGCCTCAAAAATACGAATGATTCGATCCAGTTGGTGCTCGAATCCTACTTTAAGAACGCCCAATTTTTCCCCACGATTGAGAGCAAGTGTCCGGTAGCCTTGCATATTCTTGATCTTTTCAGAAAAATCATAGTAGATTTCAAAGGTTCGCTTAGGATCTAAGCTTTCATCCTTCAAGGTTGACGTCATGAGGGAATGCCCATGAATTTCTTGATAGGTGAGGGCCCGTAACTGGGTATCCTCTGAAATAGCTTCTACCAGAATATCTACTGCACCAGCTAAAGCCGCGGTTTCAGTTGGGAAGGCCTCACAGGTAAATTTCTGAGCCTCTGTTTCCAAGTCTGGACTATTTTGCAAAATGAGACGTGCCAAGGGGAAGAGTCCTGCTTCTCGAGCAATCGTCGCCTTGGTCCGCCGTTTTTCCTTATAAGGGAGATAAAGCTCTTCGACATCCGCTAATTTTTCAGCAGCTTCAATGGCCTGCTTAAGCGCTTCTGTCAGTTTGCCTTGTTCCTCAATCTTAGCAAGGACGGTTTCCTTTCGTTCGGCTAGAGCCGTTAAGGATTTGTCCCGGTCAATAATGGCCTTAATCGCTACTTCATCTAAATTTCCCGTCATATCTTTTCGATAGCGAGCAATGAAAGGAATAGTTGAGCCTTCTGCGGTCAGGCTCAATACGGTATCGATTTGTTTTAAGCTAACACCCAATTCTTGGGCTATTTTTTCATATTTATCCATAGCTTCTATTATAGCATATTTTGCTTCCATCAAGGGGTGAGATCGCCTGTTCTGGTCTCTGTTTCAGGGATTTTTCATAGAATAATTTTGACCCTATTGATCTTTCCTTTTATGCTCCATTTCCCCCTTGCTCTTTCCTTTTTGTTATAATGAAAGAAAATAAAAAGGAGGCCCAACTATGGCTATTAAATTCTCAAAAACAGATGATCTTGATAAAATGTTTGAAAACTTTGCAAGTTTTCCAGATGTAGAAAAAACAGTCGAATTCCCTGAAGAAAAAAAGAAGGCAGAAACTGCTACCACTAAAGAAGCAAAGAAGGCTAAGTAATGACATTCTTTCAACACCTTCCCTCTAGCGTCTTGCAGGCTGGGGCTATTTTCCTCTCGATTATTATCGAGGCTCTACCTTTTGTCCTAATCGGAAGCATCATTTCAGGGATTATTGAGGTCTATATCACCCCCGAGAGGGTCTACCGTTTTCTTCCCAAAAATAAATTTGGGCGGATTTTCTTTGGGACCTTTGTCGGCTTTATCTTTCCTTCCTGTGAATGTGGAATTGTTCCCATTATCAATCGTTTTCTAGAAAAGAAAGTCCCAAGTTATACTGCTGTTCCCTTTCTGGTGACGGCACCTGTCATCAATCCCATCGTTCTCTTTGCGACCTACTCAGCCTTTGGGAATTCTGTTAAGATGGCCCTCTACCGCGCCCTTGGTTCCCTACTGGTCGCAACGGTGCTAGGGGTCTTTCTTGGTTTTATTCAGACAGATTCGATCCAAAAAGAACATCGCAAGGCTGTGCATGAACATGATTTTAGTGGCTTGAGCAATGGCCAAAAGCTCTTTCAAGTCTTGGTGCAGGCGATTGATGAATTCTTTGATACGGGACGTTACCTGGTATTTGGTTGCCTCTTTGCCAGCCTCGTCCAAGTCTATGTCCCGACACGGATCCTCACTTCGATCAGTGCGACACCGGTTATTGCTATTCTCCTTCTCATGGTCTTGTCCTTTCTCCTCTCACTTTGTAGCGAGGCGGACGCCTTTGTTGGATCCTCTCTTCTAACAAGTTTTGGAGTAGCGCCTGTTCTTGCCTTTTTGGTGATTGGGCCTATGCTTGATGTCAAAAATCTCCTCATGATGAAAAATTATCTCAAGACCCGTTTTATCTGGCAATTTATCGGAATTGTTAGTGGAGTCGTGCTCCTTTATGCTTGGTTTGTGGGGGTAGTGCTATGATTCGTTTCTTGATATTAGCTGGCTATTTTGAGCTCACTATGTACCTGCAATTATCTGGTAAGCTCAATCAATACATCAACTTACACTATTCTTACTTGGCTTATATTTCCATGTTCTTGTCCTTTGTTTTAGCTCTTGTGCAGCTGATCATCTGGGTCAAGCAGATGAAGATCCACAGTCATCTCTCTGGCTTCTGGGCAAAAGTGGCGAGTATCTCCTTGCTCTGTATTCCTTTATTTGTCGGGCTATTTTTCCCTACAGTAACACTGGATTCCCAAACGGTTTCTGCCAAAGGCTACCACTTCCCGGTTGCTGCTGGTTCTTCCAAGGAAATCCAGCAGGACGAAGGGACAACAACCCAGTATCTCAAACCAGATACAAGTAGCTATTTTACCAAATCTGCCTATGAATCAGAAATGAAGCAGGCGGCAAAGAAATATGTTGATAAAAAAGTGATCCAGGTGACCACTGAGAATTACATGGAAGTCATGGAGGTTATTTATGATTATCCTGACCAATTTGCAGGAAAGACAATCGAGTTGACCGGCTTTGTATACAATGACCCCAATAACAAGGACAGCCAATTTCTCTTTCGCTTTGGGATCATCCACTGTATCGCAGATTCCGGCGTCTACGGTCTCTTAACGACGGGTGCTCCGCAGCATTTCGAAAACAATACCTGGATCCATGCTAAAGGAACCTTGTCCATTGAATACCACAAGCAACTCAAGCAAAGCTTGCCTGTCCTCCATATTACGGACTGTCAAACCATTACAAAACCCGACAATCCTTATGTCTACCGCGTATTCTGATGGAGCTTCCCTTGTAGATTCAATTATCTTATAGCAGTTCAAGCTAGAATCCACATTGATTCTAGCTTTTTCTATGCTTTCCTCTCAAATCCTCTAATCCAGCGGAAAATATCCGTAACAACGATTCCATCAAAGAAATCTTCTAGATTTTATGGTAAAATATGGTTAATAAAATAGGAAATAGGTACTTAAATGTCTTCAAAAGTTATTGTAACCATTTTCGGGGCCAGTGGAGATTTAGCCAAGCGCAAACTCTACCCATCCCTTTTTAGACTCTATAAATCAGGAAATCTATCTGAACACTTTGCGGTTATCGGAACAGCCCGCAGACCATGGAGCAAGGAATACTTTGAATCGGTCGTGGTAGAATCCATCACAGATCTGGCCGATAGCCCTCAACAAGCTCAAGAATTCGCGAGTCATTTCTACTACCAAAGTCATGATGTCAATGATACCGAACATTACATCGCTCTACGCGAATTGCAAAATAGCTTGGATGAAAAATACCAAACGGAACACAACAAGGTCTTCTTCTTGTCCATGGCTCCTCAATTTTTTGGAACCATTGCCAAACACCTCAAATCAGAAGGCATTGTGGATGGACAAGGCTTTGAGCGCTTGATCGTTGAAAAACCTTTCGGTACAGACCTAGAAACGGCTAGTCAGCTCAATAAAGAATTGGAAGAAACCTTTGATGAAGAACAAATCTTCCGGATCGACCATTACCTTGGAAAAGAAATGATCCAAAATATTTTTGCCATCCGTTTTGGGAATCTCATTTTTGACAACCTTTGGAACCGAGATTTTATTGACAATATCCAAATTACCTTTGCTGAACGCTTGGGGGTTGAAGAACGCGGTGGCTACTATGATCATTCGGGGGCCCTTCGAGATATGGTGCAAAACCATACCCTTCAGCTTTTGTCTTTGCTTGCAATGGATAAACCAGCCACCTTTACTAAGGATGCGATTCGAGCTGAAAAAGTTAAAGTTTTTGAGCAATTGTACAATCCAACAGATGAGGAATTAAAGAAATTCTTTATCCGTGGTCAATACCGTTCAGGTACGATCGAAGGGAAAAAAGACATCTCTTATCGCAGCGAGCCCAATGTCGGCCCTGAATCTACTACGGAGACCTATGCTTCTGGGGCATTCTTTGTTGATAGCGATCGCTTCCGTGGAGTTCCTTTCTTTTTCCGTACTGGAAAACGCTTGACGCAAAAAGGAACCATGGTCAATGTGGTCTTCAAGCAAACCGACTCCATCTTTGGACATAGCTTGCAACCTAATGTATTGACCATTTATATCCAACCAAATGAAGGTTTCTCATTGAGCATCAACGGAAAAGAGGTCGGAGAAAAATTCAGTATCGCACCGATTTCCTTTGACTACGAAACAGATGCGACCGCAACTGGAGCTTCACCAGAGCCTTATGAAAAATTAATTTTCGACGTTTTGAACAATGACTCAACCAATTACAGCCACTGGCACGAAGTCCGTGCTTCATGGCAATTGATTGACCGGATTGAAAAACTATGGGCCGAAAATGGAGCACCGCTCTATGAATACAAGTCTGGATCCATGGGACCAACTGCATCCGATGATCTCCTTGCAGAATACGGAGCAGAATGGGTTTGGAAACCTGAACCTAAGAATTAAGGAAAGCCACCTTCGGGTGGTTTTTTTGATAGCGCAAGGAAACAAAAAGACAAATTGTCCTTCCAACAATTTGTCTTTTTCTATTTGACTCTTAAATCAATCCTTCCAAGAGGCCTCTCATGAAGTTTTCTGAATGGAATGGTCCGATATCATCCATCTTTTCTCCGAATCCAATCAACTTCACTGGAATGTCCAACTCTTCACGGATCGCAAGGACGACCCCACCTCGAGCTGTTCCATCGATCTTGGTCAATACAATTCCTGTCACAGGTGTAATTTTTGAAAATTCTTTAGCTTGCACCAAGGCATTTTGACCAGTTGATGCATCGAGGGCCAGCAAGGTTTCATGCGGTGCATCGGGTACCACACGCTTGATAATCCGGCCGATTTTTTCAAGCTCCGCCATGAGGTTGTCCTTGTTTTGCAGACGACCAGCTGTATCAATCATCAGAACATCGATGTTTTCAGCGATCGCGCGTTCCATTCCATCAAAGACGACGCTGGCAGGATCTGATTTTTCAGGACCTGTTACAACTGGAACATCTACTCGACGTCCCCATTCTGCCAGTTGAGCCACTGCTCCTGCACGGAAAGTATCTGCTGCAACCAACATGACTTTCTTGCCTTCTTGTTTGTAGCGGTGGGCAAGCTTCCCGATAGAGGTTGTTTTACCAACTCCATTGACCCCAACAAAGAGCATGACCGTAAGGCCATCTTGAAAACGAATGGCTTCGTTAAATTGGCCATCTTTTTCATACAGGTCCACCAATTTTTCGATGATCACGCGCTTGAGAGCATCTGGTTTTTTGGCATTTTCCAAACGGGCTTCATAGCGCAACTCTTCGGTTAAATTAGAAGCTACTTGAACCCCAACGTCACTCATGATCAAGAGTTCTTCCAATTCTTCAAAGAATTCTTCATCGACTGAACGGAAATTAGCAAAGAAGGCATTGAGACGTGCTCCAAATCCAGTTCGTGTCTTTTTCAAGCTACGATCATATTTTTCCTGAATGGTTTCTTGCTGAGGTGCGATCTCATCCTGAGCTGGCTCCTCTGCCTCTTCAACAGTTCTTTCCTCAACGGCTGATGCTGCTGGTCCTTCAGGAAGTTTGGACTCGGCTTCTGCCACTTCTGAAGTTTCCTCCACTTGAGCGATCGCTTCTGATACTTCAGGTTCTAGGACCTCATCCTGAGCGTCTACTAGTTCTGGAGCCTTCTCTTCTGTCGCGCTCCCTTCTACTAGCTCAGCTTCAGATGATGGGGAAGCAATCGGTGACTCTTCTTCCAGTTCTGAACCGTTAGCCCCATCTGCTTCCTCACCATTTTCAGTTTCTTCCGCTTCAATTTTCACTTCTTCAACGGGCTCAGTCTCCTCCGTTTCATCAGCTAGTGGTGAAACTTCTTCAGGACTTGCTTCTGTTTGAGCAGGTTCAAAGTCCACTGGAGTCTCCTCTACTGGTGATTGATCTTCAGGAGTCTCTGAAGTCACGATTTCTTCCACAAGAGGTTCCTCTGCCGGCTCTTCTTGAGCGACGGTTGAAATAGGTTGATGAGTGGCTGCAATTCGCGCTTTGAGCTCTTGGTAATAAGCCTCCATATCAGCGATTTTTTGCTCTTCCTTGTCATTTTGGGTAGCCATCGGCTCCTCTTTGACAGTTTCTTCAACCTCCGTACTTTCCGTCACTTCTTCAGAAGACGGAAGCACTTTTTCAGTTTCTTCTTTTTTTCCAAATAAACGATCAAATAATCCCATTTATTCACTCTCCTTTAACACATAATTTTCAATTGCCCATGCGACAGCATCTTGGTCATTGGTAACAGGGGCCACAAGCGCTGCAACTTCCTTCACTGCTGGAATCGCATTGCCCATGGCAACCCCCAGTCCAGCCCATTGGATCATAGACAGGTCATTGGCTTCATCTCCACAGGCCATGACTTGATCTGCCTCAAGATCCAAAATAGAAGCCAGAGCTGCTAAGCCCGTTGCCTTGTGAACATTTTTAGGGCACCATTCCAGCAACATTTCCCGAGATTTAAAAATTTCATAGTCTTGAAATAAGTCCGGCTTGATCTGCTTGATCGCTGCATCTAAAAAGTCTTGATCAACGGCTGTCACACACTTGTTGTAGGAAATCGTGGATGGCAGGTCTTTAAAATCTGTCTCAATAAAGTTCAGGTAGGGATTGTAAAGGGAATAGAGAGACTTTCGATCTGCATGAATCTCATAAACCGTTCCCTCACTGATAGCATCCAGCGGAAGGCCTAGACGGGCTGTTTCATCATGAATGGTTGCGACATCTTCTGGTGTCAAGACAACTTTTGAGAGGATTTCTCCATTATTTCGCTGCACTAGACCACCGTTGAAGGTAATCGTATACTCTTCTTTGAGGCCTGCTGTTCCCAATTCTTCTAAAAGAAAATCCATGGCTTTCAAGGGGCGACCAGTGGTTAGAACCACCTTGACACCTTGGGCCTGTGCAGCAGCGAGGGCTGCTCTATTGCGAGGGGAGATCTTTTTTTCAGAATTGAGAAGGGTCCCATCTAAATCCAGCGCAATCAAGGAAATCTTACTCATACAATTTCCTCCATGTAGCGTAGGACAGAACCAGTTACATGGTGACCGATGACTGTTTCAGCAATCGCTAAGATTTCAGGACGTGCATTTTCTGGCGCTACAGGATGGCCCACGACCTGCATCATATGGAGGTCATTTAGGTTATCTCCAAAAGCCATCACCTGATCCATCGAGATCCCAAGTTTATCTGCTAAGGCGGTAATTGCCACTCCCTTATCGACATAATCGAGGACAATATCAATCGATTCAAAACCTGTCGTCATCGCTTTGACACCCGGGATATTTTCAGTGACCCATTGCTCACCTTCAAGAACAAGAGCTGCATCAAAGTTGGTGGTTAATTTGAAGATTTCATCCTGAATATCCGCTAGGCTTTTCACTTTTTGAATATTTTCATTGTAATGCTGACTCAAGGCCAGATAGTCGGGATCCACCGTTTCTAAAACATAGCTCCCTTTTTTCCCCGTCAAAAGAAGCTTATTCGGGTCTGCATAAGGGGAGGATTTCAAGGCTTCAAAAACACCCAAATAAAACTCTTTGGACATAGTCGCTTCGTAGAGATCTTCTCCATGAAATTCTACCACACTACCATTTTCAGCAATGAAAATCATCTGGTCCTCAAATCCTTTAAAGAGGGATTTGAGAGAAAGGAGGGCACGGCCACTCGCAGCAGCAAAATAAATGCCTTTTTCTTTGCAGCTTGCTAATACCTTGCGTAAAAGGTCTTGATCGTACTGATGTTGGTCATTTAGAAAGGTTCCATCCATATCCGTAGCGATCAATTTAATATCATTATTCTTCATTTTCTAAGTCTTTCAATTTTACTGAGACGATTTTAGAAACCCCAGATTCCTGCATGGTCACTCCATAGATGGAATCGGCAGCTGACATGGTTCCCTTCCGGTGTGTCACGACAATAAATTGGCTTTCCTTATCAAAGCGATTGAGATAATCCCCAAAGCGCTTGACATTAGCTTCATCCAGGGCAGCCTCTACCTCATCCAGAATGACAAATGGAATGGTCTTGACACGAATAATCGAGAATAAGAGAGCCAAGGCAGACAAGGCCTTTTCTCCACCACTCATGAGATTTAAGGATTGGATCTTTTTACCAGGTGGCTGCACAGAAATCTCAACACCAGCTGTCAGAAGATCTGGCTCTGTCAGAATCAAATCAGCAGAACCCCCACCAAACATTTGACGGAAAGTGACTTTAAAGGATTCACGAATGGCTTCAAAAGTTGATTTAAAGCGTTCCTTGACTTCGTCATTCATGTCGTTGATAGTAGACAGAAGCATGTTTTTCGCGGCCAAGACATCCTCACGCTGGCTAGAAAGGAAATCAAAGCGCCCTTTCACCTCATCGTACTGCTCGATCGCATCCACATTGACTGGACCAAGTGCCTTAATGTCTTTTTCGATGCTCTTGAGCTGGTTTTCTGCTGCCGCGAGATTTTCAACAGGTTTGGCCTGCTCTTTGGCTTGGTCAAAGCTTTGCATGAATTCATCGGTAATTTGCATTAAGAGCTTGTTCAAACGATCCGCATGCTTTTCACGTGTCGCTTCAGCCTTGGCCTGTTGACGAATCCACTCTTCGTTTTTCTTGCGAGCTTGTTCCATCTGTTCTGCCACATCTTCGGCCTGGCCTTCCAAATCATCTAGTTCAAAGCGTTTCCGAATGACTCCTTGTTCCAAATCCGTTTTCTTGGCTTGTGCCTGCGTCAATTGGTTGGCTAGCTGCTCCACATCCACTGTCTGAACTTTGGCTTCACCTTGTTCAATCAGCAATTGCAACTGATGCTCTTCTACTTCCAACTGGGAGATCGTTTCTTCCAAGCGACGAGCATCTGTTTGCTCATAGCTTTGTTGGCTCAACCATTCCGTCTGTTGAAGTCGCAATTCTGCCAATTGCTCTTGCAGGTTTTGCACTTTTTGTTGCAGAACATCTTTGTCCGACTTCATAGTTTCAATGTCGCGATTCAAATTTTCTTTTTGAAGCTCAATTTTTGCCAATTGCTCAGTAAGGGAGTCCAGCTCTTCTTGGAGAGACTGGGTCGCATCTGTTGCCAATTCTGACTTCAAAGCTTCTAAGAGTTCCTGAATTTCTTTCAGTTGCTCTTGGCTTTGTTGGTAGGCCAATTGGGCCCGCTGTTGCTCCAGACGCGCTTGCTCACCCTGGCTTTGAATAGAAGCCAAGTATTCTTGCGCCTGCTTGAGCAGATTGTCCTTGGTCTCGACCTCCTGCTCTGCTTCTCTCAAACGAGCATCCAGAGCTTGCATTTCCTGCTTCAAACTATCCAATTCTGGTTTGACAAAAACCGTATTTTGGGAGCGATTGGCACCACCGGCATATGATCCTCCGGTCCGCAATTCGGTCCCATCCAAGGTCACCATCCGAACTTGATAGTTGACTTTACGAGCTGCCTCACGCGCATGCTCCGTCGTGTCAAAAATGGCCGTTACTCCAAGCAGGTTTTGGAAAATCTGTTCAAAACGATGCTCATAGGTCACTAAGTCACTCGCAATTCCTAGAAATCCTGCACTGGCTTGAATCAATTCCAAATTCCGAGGAGATAGTTGACGGGCTTTGATCGTCGTTAGCGGAAGGAAAGTTGCCCGTCCCAAGCGATTGCGTTTCAAGAAATCGATCGCTCGCGTTGCGGCATTTTCATCCTCGACAATGATTTGTTGGCTGCTTGCTCCCAGAGCAATTTCAAGCGCCGTCTGGTAGTCTTTTGAGAAGCTCAAATTCTCACTAACAGCCCCACAGATGCCTCCTAGACGTTCTGCTTCTTGCAAAACGCTCTTGACGCCTGCATAGAAGTTACTATGGTTCTTCTGAATAGCTTCCAAGCTATTGATCCGCGCCCGCTTATTCTTGCTCTCATCCATCAAGTCAAACATGGCAGCTTGAGCCTCTTGGTAGGCAGCTTTGGCCTGCTCTACTTTTACCAATTGCTCTTGGTATTCTGCTAATAGGCCTTTGACCGTCGTTTGTGCCTGATCCAACTCTTCTAATTGTCGGACTTCTTTTTCCTTGGCAGTTTCAAAGTTTGTTTGTGCCTTGGTCAAATCCTCTTGACGATGGCTTGATTCTTGCAGGAGTGCTTGGATCCGGCTCTCAATGGCTGTCCGCTCATTCGATTTTTCAGCCTCTGTCTGCAAGAGCGCGACATACTGCTCGCGTAGATGCTCAATAACTTGTTCCGGATCTTCTTCGTAGTTGGCTAATTCTTTTTCCAACTCTTCTTGTTGCTGACGGTTCTCTGTCAGTCTTTGTTGAAGCACAGCTAGCGTCTCTTGTTTTTGAGCCAGCTCTTGTTTCGCTTCTTCCAGACGGGCCAAAATAGCATCCAACCGCTCAAGATTTTCCTTGCGACTATGGGCTGCTTGGCTTGATTGCAGCTTAGCCACTTCGATTTGCTTTTCCAAATCACTGATCAGACGAGTAACCTCAAGCAAGCTGGCCTGGTCCTCAGCTAAGCTTTCATCCAACTGATGGCGGGCTTTCTTGATGCGTACATTCTCTTCTTCTAAGACCTGACGACGTTGGTAATAAGAAGCCAACTGTTCTTGAATGGCCTTTTCTTCTTGATCAGCCTTTTCGTAGAGCTCTTTTGTCAGATCGACTTGAGCGACCAAAACGTCCAGTAAGAGAACCTGCCGTTCTTGGTCTAATTCCAAGAAACGGCGAGCGACAGTCGCTTGCTTTTCAAGAGGTTGGATCTGTCCTTCTAATTCATAGAGGATGTCCTCTAGACGGTCTAAATTCTCCTGGGTTTGGTTGAGTTTGGTCTCAGTTTCCTTACGCCGCGTCTTAAATTTCAAGACACCAGCAGCTTCTTCAAAGATAGCCCGGCGTTCTTCCGGTTTGGAGTTAAAGATCTCCTCTACCCGTCCTTGGGAAATAATAGAGAAGGAATCACGTCCCAATCCCGTATCCATGAACAAATCATGAACATCTCTGAGACGTACTTTCTTGCCATCGATCTTGTAGTCGCTGTCTCCCGAGCGATAAATATGCCGTTCGACACGAATTTCTTTCCCTGCCTGTTGGATAAAACCATCCTGGTTATCTAAGACAACTGTGACACAGGCATAATTCAGCGGTTTACGCGATTCTGTCCCTGCAAAGATGACATCGGGCATCTTGCCCCCACGTAGACTCTTGACACTGGATTCCCCCAGGGCCCAGCGCAAGCTCTCCGTGATATTTGATTTTCCAGATCCATTAGGCCCTACAACAGCAGTGACCCCTTTGTCAAATACGACTTTTGTCTTATCCGCAAAGGATTTAAAGCCTTGGATTTCAATCTCTTTTAGATACATGGCCCATCATTCCTCGTTTCAACTGCATTGCGGGCTGCTTCCTGCTCCGCTAATTTCTTTGAGCGACCATGACCGTGCCCTAGGGTTTTACCGTTCACGAACACTTCCACTTCAAACTCCTTTGCATGAGCGGGACCAGACTCATTCACCACTTGGTACTGGATCTCCACATCCCCATGAACCTGTAACAGTTCTTGCAGACGGGTCTTGTAGTCAATGACTTGAGAAAATTGACCCGTTTCAACCTTTGGAATCATGACCTGATAGATAAAGCGTTTGACTGCTTCCACTCCTTGATCCAGTAAAAGAGCACCTAAAAAGGCTTCAAATAAGTCACCAAGAATCGTATCACGGTCCCGACCACCAGATTTTTCTTCGCCTTTGCCTAGTTTGATGAAATGGTCAAATTGGCAATCTCGAGAAAAACCAGCCAAACTCTCTTCACGGACAATCATAGAACGGAATTTGGACAAATCTCCCTCCGGTCTGTTTGGGTGTTCCTTGTACAAATATTCGGAAATAACTAATTGAAGAACAGCGTCTCCTAAAAATTCCAAACGTTCGTTATGTGAAATTTTTAAGAGGCGGTGCTCATTGGCATAAGAGGTGTGCGTAAAAGCTGTATCTAATAAACTGCTATCTGAAAAAACGATCTGAAACCGTTCCGATAACAGGGCTTGTAATTTCTCCATGGGAAGCCTACTTTCTAATAAATTCATACTCTTAAGTATACCAAAAAAGAAGCACGAACGCACTTCTTTTCCTAGTTCTAGGGCCTGAATTCTCCAATTTTAATCAGGATTTTCTTCTGTTTGATTTTCAGACTTATTGGGGATCACTTTTAAGAGATAATAGGTGATAAAAATCGTCAAAGCCCCTAAAGCAAGCTTAACCCAAATAATCGGGGCCAGATAGATCGAAATCCCCATCAGAATGTAGATCTGAAGAAGGATCCATTTCTTCCGTTCTTTGGCAATCGATTTGGTCTCTCGGTAATCCGCTACATAGGTTTGATAAAGCTTGGTTTGGTAGAGCCAAGTTTCAAAGCGTTTGGAACTTTTAGCAAAGCAGGCCATCGATAGCAATAAAAAGGGAGTCGTCGGTAAAATCGGTAATGGAATCCCAATAATTCCTAATCCTAAAGACACAAAACCAATCGTAAGATAAACAAGGCGCATTTACTTCTCCTTTGTATGATTCCTTTTTGTTATCATTCCGCAAGCATCATATCGGATAGTTGAAGCTTCATCTTAGATGGATCTGACATTCCATCTACAATTCCCAATTGTTCCTCATTCAGTGGCAACAATATCAAAGTTGCTGAATGAGATGGTAATTCGCCGCTATCCTTGATGAAATAACTTACCTTTTGATTATCAAAAATAGTCTTTCCATCATAAGACCAAGAAATTGAAAAATTCAAATCTTTCTTGATATCCACATCTGTCTTATTGACCAACATGAGCGCTGCTCTTCCTTCAGATACAGCCCCAGTAAAGTAGACTACCATATGACCTTCACTACCAACTTCAGGATGTTCCTTAACCAATTTTTTTCCTAGCTCGATGAGATCAGACGTCTTTCCTTCATATTGAGGGGCCACCACAAATTTCAAACCTTTTTCTTCTTTATCTTTAGAAGACTCTGATACTTTTGTTTCCTTCGTCGTTTGATTGGAAGTCGACTCTTTCGTAGCTTGCTTAGACTGACTACAAGCAGTTAAAGCAACCAAACTAGCCAGTAATAACATCATTTTTTTCATTTATTATCTCTCCTCTACTTTCATGAATCTCACTCAGAATTCGTTCTTTCCTATCATACACGAATTTAGGATAAAGAGCAAATTCATTACTAGATGTAGATTTTCTCAAATAGGCATATAAAAAACCACCCGCAGGTGGCTTTCCATCTTATATCTTCGTCAAAGGGGTTGCGGTATCTGGCGAGGTATCTAGCACCTCAAAATCATGGCCAACAGCTAGATCTGCTCGAGCCAGTTGATTCTCCATGGTCATATGGGCCAATTCTTTGATATTGTTCTCTTTTGACAAATGTCCTAGATAAATCTTCTTGGTGCGATTCCCCAAGGTTCGGATCATGGCATCTGCACCATCTTCGTTAGAAAGGTGGCCTAGGTCTGACAAGATCCGCTGCTTCAAGCGCCAAGCATAAGAACCTGCTCGAAGGATCTCTACATCATGGTTGGACTCAATCAAATAGCCATCCGCATCCGCGACGATGCCTGCCAAGCGATCACTCACATAGCCCGTATCCGTCAGCATGACAAAGCTCTTGCCATCCTTCATAAAGCGATAGAATTGAGGGGCTGCAGCATCGTGACTGACCCCAAAACTTTCGATATCGATATCGCCAAATGTCTTGGTCTTCCCCATTTCAAAGATGTGCTTTTGAGCATCATCGACCTTTCCTAGATACTTGGTGCCTTCCATAGCCTTCCAAGTTGCTTCATTAGCATATAGATCCATGCCATATTTCCGCGCTAAAACACCCACACCATGGATATGGTCTGAGTGTTCGTGCGTAATCAAAATGGCATCTAAGTCTTCTGGTTTGCGATCAATTTCAGCCAATAGTCCCGTAATCTTTTTCCCTGATAGCCCTGCATCAATAAGCAGTTTTTTCTTTGGCGTCTCAAGGTAGAAAGAATTCCCACTAGAACCTGAAGCTAAAATACTATACTTAAATCCCTCTTCTGTCATTGACTCCTTATTCTTCCTCTTCTGTATCCCAGTCGTCTTTAATAGCATCTTTGTCGTACGGCAAGACAATGGTAAAGGTAGATCCCTTGCCATATTCACTCTTGGCCCAAATAAAGCCTTTGTGTTGCTTAACGATCTCTTTAGCAATGGCTAAGCCCAGGCCAGTCCCACCTTGGGCCCGGCTACGCGCCTTATCCACTCGGTAAAAGCGATCAAAAATGCGAGGCAAGTCTTTCTTGGGAATCCCCAAGCCCTCATCTGAGATAGAGATAATCAACTGAGCATCTGTCGTTTTCATCCCTACCTTGATTTTTCCACCATCAGGTGAGTACTTGATGGCATTGTTCAAGATATTGTCGATCACCTGGGTCATTTTATCCGTATCGATTTCAACCCAGATCGGGGTGATTGGGTATTCCCGGATCAGTTCATACTTCTTAGTATCTTCTTGCGATTGACTCTTGATCTTATCAAACCGGTTTAAAATAAAGGTGATAAAGGCCGTAAAGTTGGTCAACTCGATCTCCAGCTGACTAGTTTCATTGTCGATTCGAGAAAGACTCAAAAGATCTGTGACCATGCGCATCATGCGGTTGGTTTCATTGAGTGAAACTTTGACAAAATCTGGTGCTACCGGCTCTGACAAAGCGCCATCGTCTAGGGCTTCCAGATAGGATTTCACACTGGTCAAAGGTGTCCGTAATTCATGACTCACATTGGAGACAAAGAGGCGACGTTCCCGCTCTTCCTTGTCCTGCTCTGTCGTATCGTGCAAAACAGCTACCAGACCAGAGATAAAACCTGACTCGCGACGAATCAAGGCAAAGCGCACACGAAGACTTATGTATTCCCCATTTTCATCCTGGGAATCGATGGTCAACTCTGGTACTTCTGTAATCAAGCTTCGCAGATCATAGTCATCTCCAAGCGAAAGCAAATCCAGAATACTGGTATTGAGCACCTCATCTTTATTAACATTCAATTGCTTGGCTGCCATTTCATTGACCATGATAATCTGACCGCGTCTGTTGGTCGCAAGCACCCCGTCTGTCATGTAAGAAAGGATACTGGTCAAACGCTTGGTTTCTTGTTCCAAGTTTTCATGCGTCAAGCGGATGACCTCAGACAGATCATTGATACTATTGGTCATATCGGTCAGCTCTGGGCTTCCTTGCATGTCGACCACTTCGGAATAATCCCCTGCAATCAGATCCTTAATTTTAGCGTTTAATTGTCTGAGCTTGATATTGTCCCTACGGTTTTCTAGCAAAAGCAAGGCAACCACAATGATAAACCCAACCGTAATCAGAACAAAGACAAAGTTCGACGACATGACAAATTGTTTTAGTTGATCAATCATTGTTTCTCATATAATATCCGACACCACGGCGGGTCAAGATATATTCTGGACGCCCCGGTGTGTCCTCGATTTTTTCACGCAACCGACGAACCGTCACGTCCACCGTCCGAACATCACCAAAGTAATCATAGCCCCACACCGTCTCAAGAAGGTGCTCACGGGTCATGACTTGACCGACATGGGTCGCAAGGTGATAGAGCAATTCAAACTCACGATGGGTCAAGTCCAATTCTTTGTTGCCTTTTTGAACCAAGAAAGCATCTGGAAGAATGTGAAGATCACCAATGACAATTTCTGTATCGGCCTCATTTTCAAGCTGAGGATCAGCCGCAAACTCTGAACGACGCAACAAGGCTTTCACACGCGCTTGTAATTCCCGATTAGAGAAAGGTTTGGTCACATAGTCATCCGCACCGATTTCAAGCCCGATGACCTTATCAAATTCCGTATCCTTAGCGGATAGGACAATGATCGGAACATTGCTGGTCTTACGAATCGTACGCGCTACTTCCAAGCCATCAATCTCTGGCAACATCAAATCTAGAATAATAATATCCGGATTCTCAGCCGCAAAGACTTCTAATGCCTCCCGCCCGTCAAAGGCCGTCAAGACTTCATAGCCTTCTTTTGCCATGTTAAATTTGATAATGTCTGAAATTGGTTTTTCATCATCAACTACTAATATTTTTTTCATCTTACATACCTGTTTCTAATGCTACTTTTCCTTATCAATCTCTATCTTCTTATTATATCAAACTTATGAAGAAATGTGGAGTCTCAATTGCTGGACTTTCCAATAAGATAAAGCAAAAAGACTGAGATCATGAAATCTCAATCTTAGAAAATAAAGAAATAATTTTTATAAGATAAAATCAATTAGATCGATTTTAAAAAGTGTTATATATTCCTACTTGCTAGAGTTAATTAATCATCTATAGAAAACTTTCCGCTGTGAGAAAAGTGCTAGAAACACACTTGTTTCTAGCACTCGGGAGTTTTGAGACCTCAGGCTCAAAACTAAGTCATGGAACTTCTTCGAAGTTCGCTGACGCCCGTAGTCACCTAAGGAAAGTTTTTAGATAGTTTTATCCTCAATCTTTTTATTTTTTCATTATTTCTCAACACGTGATTTGTTGGCGATATCAGCTAGGATTGCTGCTACATACTCATCATGTTTAAACATTAAAACGGTATCTACTTTCAGAGGAGATATCGTTTTTCTTCTTCGGATAAGGATACAAAAATTTCTGCCTTCACTATCTTTTAAATTAATTGATTTCTTCAGAGAAAGACTGTAAAATTTTTGATATAATATGCAGGATGGACTGATGGATATTTAAAAGATAATGTTCAAAAGAATTATAAGTGAGAATTATAAATATGTCAGTTTAGACAGAAGTCTCTCTACCATCATCCATGCAGAAACAAGATTATATGAAATTAAAGGAGTAACCAATGTCCGGAAACTATTCAACACGTGAATTCCGCGAGAAACTATATGATGACCTTCATGTTCGATTAAGAGATACAGTGATTTTGATGTGTTCGATTTTTATTGCCTCTATAGGTCTAAATATGAATTCAACAGCTGTCATTATTGGAGCCATGCTGATTTCCCCTCTTATGACACCGATTATTGGACTGGGGTTTGGTTTAGCTATTTTTGATACGCGTTTAATCAAGCAATCTCTAGGGGTTTTATTTACTCAAGTATTGGTCAGTTTGCTTGTCTCGACTCTATATTTCTGGATTTCTCCCTTATCTTATGCAAGTAGCGAATTGATTGCACGAACCTCTCCAACCATTTGGGATGTTCTCATTGCTATTGCGGGTGGGATAGCAGGTGTCATTGGTTCAAGAAAAAAAGAAGCAAACAATATCGTGCCAGGAGTAGCCATTGCAACAGCTCTGATGCCACCTATCTGCACTGCAGGCTATGGTTTAGCTAATGGGAATGTACGATTTTTATTTGGGGCTCTCTATCTTTTCTTGATCAACTGTGTCTTTATCATGCTAATCAATATTGTTGGAACAAGAATTATGATGAGACAATCTCCCTTAAGTTCATTTAAAGAGCTAAACATTAAAATGAGAATTGGGTTGATCTCCTTGATTGTATTATTGGTTCTTCCAGCCAGCTATTCAGCAGTCACTCTGACGATGGATCAAGCACGAAAAGAAGGGATCAAACAGTTTGTAGGAAAGGAGTTCGCCAATCATACGGTCATTAATCAAGTCTACAAGTCAAGGAATAATGAATTGGTCTTGACGGTTGTTGGAGATCCGATTTCAGAAGAAGAATTAGAAACCATTCGCCAAAAACAAGCCTCTTACGGTATTCAATCTGTTCAATTGAAAGTCAACCAAGTCCATAATTCGACAAAATTAGATAGTGAGACGACCAAGGAATTTTACGAAAACATTGACAAGTATATCGATCAAAAACTCTCTGAAAAAGATTCACAAGATGACCTCGTAAAAGAAAATGAAGCAGACAAGGACTGAGGATAGTCGACTCATCTAACTCATGGAAGCAAATCTTGGGAGGATATCCTATATCCAAAAGTTAATGGATAGAAAGGATTGTTGATGAGGATACTATTTGTGGTGGTTTGACCAATCACTACTAGCTCAGGTTAAACAAAATATAAAAAGCAACAACTGAAACAGTTGTTGCTTTTTAGGTGGCTGAGATTTTGTTCTAGGTTAAATGGTTTATTTCTCAACACGGGATTTATTTGAAATATCTGTAAGAATTAATTCTACAAATGCATCCACTGACATGGTTTCTGTTTCTTTTTGGCCATAACGACGCACGTTTACAGCCTTGTCTTCCATTTCCTTGTCCCCAACGATCAATTGATAAGGAATCTTTTGAGTTTGAGAAGCACGGATCTTGAACTGCATTTTTTCATTGCGTTCATCCACATCAGCACGAACACCACGGTCACGAAGTTTCTTAGCCACTTCCCAAGCATAGTCCACGTGTTTTTCGTTCGATACTGGGATAAGGGTTACTTGGTGAGGAGCAAGCCAGGTTGGGAAAGCTCCCTTGTAGTTTTCAATCAAGATCGCAGTAAAGCGTTCCATCGTTGAGATAACCCCACGGTGGATCATGACTGGACGGTGTTCTTCTCCGTCTGCTCCAATGTAATGAAGATCAAAGCGTTCTGGAAGCAAGAAGTCCAATTGGATCGTTGAAAGAGTTTCTTCTTTACCAAGAGCTGTTTTCACTTGGATATCCAATTTTGGTCCGTAGAAGGCAGCTTCCCCTTCTGCTTCATAGTACTCAACACCCATATCATCGACAGCGGCTTTCAACATGCGTTGAGCATTTTCCCACATCTCATCGTTGTCAAAGTATTTGTGTTTGTCTTTAGGATCGCGATAAGACAAGCGGAAACGGTAATCCGTCAAGTTAAAGTCTTCATACACATCGATGATCAATTGAAGGATCTTCTTGAATTCTTCCTCGATTTGTTCTGGAGCCACAAAGGTATGACCATCATTCAGAGACATTTCACGCACACGTTGAAGTCCTGTCAAGGCACCAGATTTTTCATAACGGTGCATCATCCCAATTTCAGCGATACGGATTGGCAATTCACGGTAAGAGTGCACATGATGTTTGTAGACTTCAATGTGGTGAGGGCAGTTCATTGGACGAAGAACAAACTCTTCTCCATCCCCCATATCCATTGGTGGGAACATGTCTTCACGGTAGTGATCCCAGTGACCTGAAGTCTTATACAGTTCTACAGAAGCAATTGGTGGAGTGTAGACGTGTTGGTAGCCTGCTGCGACTTCTTTATCAACGATATAGCGTTCCAACTCACGACGAATGGTCGCACCATTTGGCAACCAGAATGGAAGACCTTGACCAACTTCTTGAGAAATCATGAAGAGATCCAATTCTTTCCCAAGTTTACGATGGTCACGTTCTTTGGCTTCTTCACGCATTTGAAGGTAGTTCTTCAAGTCTTTCTTATCAAACCAAGCGGTACCGTAGATCCGTTGCATCATGGCATTGTCGCTATTACCACGCCAGTAAGCACCAGCAACGTTCAGAAGGTGGAAGATTTGGATGCGACCAGTTGATGGGACGTGTGGGCCACGGCAAAGGTCAACGTATTCACCTTGACGGTAGATGGTCAAACCACCTTCGTCTTCTGAGTGTTCTTCGATCAATTCTAATTTGTATGGATCATTTTTGAAGATTTCACGCGCTTCATCCTTGGTCACTTCTTCACGAATAGATGGGAAGTTTTCTTTCACGATTTTCTTCATTTCTTCTTCGATACGAGGAAGATCTTCGTTAGAAATTTGACCAGCTTCATTGTCAGTATCGTAGTAGAAACCATCTTCGATCGCTGGACCAACACCCAAATGAATATCTGGGAAAAGGCGACGAGCTGCTTGGGCAAACAAGTGAGCCGCTGAGTGACGCAAGATTGGAAGGGCATCTTCGTGATCAGGTGTCACGATTTCGATGCTTCCATCTTCAGTGATCGCACGAGTTGTGTCAATCAATTTGCCGTTAAATTTACCAGCAAGAGCTTTCTTAGCTAGGGAATTGCTGATAGATTGGGCAATTTCAAAAGTTGTAACGCCAGATTCGAATTCACGAACAGCGCCATCTGGGAAAGTAATCTTAATCATGATTTTCTCCTTATAAAGTTTTTAGTAGCTAAATGGGTGGGAGGTGTCTTTGAACATTGGAATCGTCACTCCTTTTGATGTCTTCATTAAGAAATCAAAAAAGCGACCTCCTCGAAAGGACGTCGCAACGTGGTTCCACCTTCATTTATGTTCCTCAAAAAAGAGGGACACCTCTGATTGGCTCTAACGTAGCCACCGTTTTATGTTTGCATAAAAGAATCACGAGTAGTCCCAAACCTATCCTCTACGCGATTTCCAGCCCCACGCGCTCTCTATCAGATTTCCTAGATTTGATATGTCTCTGTCAGTTATTATAGCACGATTGAAAAATTTTGCAAGAAAAAGTTTCATTTTCAATCAAAGAAATGTGTGATTTTCCGGATTTTCTTCACTTGTTTGACCGAAGCCTTCATCATTTTCACAGATCCATTGACCGGAAGAGCAATCACCTTGGTCGGGATTTTCACAATGGTCTTAGACATCCGCTTGACCCGACTTTGTTCAGGATTCAAATCATTTGAGAAGTCTTTAGAGATGATTTTATCCAGGTAAAATTCGTAGACCCGACGGCCAAAGGTTGATGCAGAAATATCATCGATCTTTTCTGCCCACTTGGTTTCATCAATTGCAGGCATCTCGTCAATCGCTTCAAGAATTGCTTGGGCCAGATCGCTCTCCTCATAAAAGAGCTTTCCAAACATAGGGTCATCAATCACATGTTCGAGATAAGGATTGCCATGAGCAATAATCGGGGTACCACTAGCAATACTCTCTAAATAGGTCAAACCTTGCGTCTCACTCGTTGAAGCTGAAATAAAGAAGTCAGCTGCCTTATAGTAGAGAGCTGTTTCATTGGGTGGGATCATCCCTGTAAAGACAACCGCATCTGAAATCCCCAGTTTCGCTGCCTGTTTTTTTAAATCATCCAAATAAGGACCATCTCCAGCGACAATCAACTTAACTTTTTGATTGACCTTTAAGACGTCTGGAAGGGCCGCAATAACAGCCTGAATATTCTTTTCATAAGAAACCCGCGAAAGGCTCAATAAAAGCGTTTCATCTTCTGCTACTTCATATTTTTCACGAAGAGCTGCTGTCTCTGTCGGAGTTATTTCTGGCCGGTCAAACTTGGCCAAATCAATCCCTGTCGGAATAATACGTTTTTCTGCCTTGACCTTGTACTTTTGGAGCAAGTCATAGACGATCTCACTAGGACAGATCACTCCGTCCAGATCATTCATATAACTTCTCACAATGTATTTGACCATACTTGGGCGAATAACCATGCCTCTTGCAATATAGCGGACATAGTCCTCATACTGGGTATGGTAGGTATGAATGACTGGAATCCGCAACTCGCGTCCAATCCACACTCCCAAAAGGCCCAGTGAAAACTCAGTCTGGGTATGGATAATATCCAGCTGGTATTGCTTGGCAATGGCAAGCGCCTTTGAGAATCCACGGTAAGCAACGCGGCGGTCCTTAAAGGCGAAGAAAGGCACACTTGGAATCCGAATGATCTGCCAATCTTCATAGCGGTTCACATCTTTATCCGTTGTCGTAAAGATAAAGACCGTGTGACCCAATTTTTCTAATTCTGTTTTGAGCGTCCGAATACTGGTCGCCACTCCCGAAACTTGCGGGAAATAGGTATCTGTAAATAACCCTACACGCATCTTACATCTCCAAAACTGTTTGATAGGCTTCGACCAATTGATAAGCCACTAAGTCGATCGAACGACTTTCAGCGACCTTGTAGCCTGCCTCCCGCTTGTCTACTTGACCGTTCAAGACCTTGTTCAAGGAATCCACAAATTCGTCTACATTATGGCACAATTCAGAAGACGTCTCGTCAATCCAGCCATTGTATACTGGAATATCCCGCAAGACCGTGTGCTGATGACTGGCCAAGGCTTCCAAAACAACGATTCCTTCTGTTTCTTCATAAGATGGGAAGAAGAAAGCATCTGAACCCGTCATAGCCCCTTGGAAGACTGCTCCCTTGAAGTAGCCAGGGAATTCCACATTACTTGGATGATCCTTTTCCACGATACGACGAATCTTACGCGGAATGATCCATTTGTTGATAGAACCTAGCCAAATAAAGCGCACATCCGGCATGCGACGGGCCACTTCTACGAAATCTTCAATCCCTTTGCGTTTAAAATAAAGCCCTGCACAGATGACAACCTTTTGGCCTTCTTGGATCTTAAAATGCTTGCGAAAGACTTCTTCTTTTTTCGGATCCTTCTTGTATTTTTCCAAATCAATTCCATTGGAGACCGCGATAATCGGTGTGGTCACCCCATAAGACTGAATCAGGTGTTTAGAATACTCAGATGGCGTGATCACATAGTCTGCCTTTTGGTACATGTGAGCCAAATACTTCCCAAACAAGGGCGCAAAAAAGTTAGACCCGATAAAGGAATTTTCAAAATCCTCACGGGTTGAATGGCCATGCATGATGACTTTCTTTCCACGACGCTTTGCTGCATGGAGCAAAAGGAAACTCCGTGGGCCATAGGTATTGATATGCACCACATCATAATCTCCTAAAATATCTGTCGTATACGGAATCCCAGCCAAATCAAGCGCATGCATTTGATGCTGCAAGGCTCGACCAATTCCTGATTTTTGTAATACGGATTTTCCTTCTAAATACAGTAAAACTTTCATACCTTCTATTATACCGAAATAAAGAGTGCCCAGCAAGTCTCTACCTGTTTGCAGTATAAAAAAGAGGCTAGAACAGTTCTGTTCTAGCCTCTCAGACTAGTAGACACGTCTTCCCAAGTCGAGACTCTAGTCTACTAATCCTTATTTTTTAGTCGTTCCACGTTGGTTGATCGTATGAGACAACAGTACTTCGCGTTCTTCCAACTCTTCCTTGTGCATGATCTTGGTCAACATGCGCATACTGATCGCACCAAGGTCATACAAGGGTTGGCCAATCGTTGATAGATTTGGACGCGTGTAACGAGTTACTTGTGAATCATCACTAGTAATGATTTCAAAGTCTTCTGGTACTTTGATACCGTGATCAGACAAGCCGTTCAAGAGACCTGCAGCCAATTCATCCCCTGTCACAAAAGCAGCTGTTGCTTTAGACGCAATGATGCGTTCTGCCAAGTTGTAACCTTCATCATAACGGTACTTGGATTCAAATACAAGTCCTTCGCTGTAGCTCAATTTTTTCGCTTTCAAAGCTTCTTTATAGCCCGCCAAACGGATTTTTCCATTGATATCATCCACCAATGGGCCACTTACAAAAGCAATTTTCTTGTTGTGTTTTGCCAATTGTGCAACAGCATCCACAGTCGCTTGCTTGTAGTCGATATTGACACTTGGCAATTGGTGTTCAACATCCACTGTCCCAGCAAGGACGACTGGGGTCCGAGAGCGTGAAAATTCTGAGCGAATCTTTTCAGTCAAGTGATAGCCCATGAAAATGATCCCATCCACTTGTTTTGAAAAGAGGTTGTTTACCACTGAAACTTCTTTGTCATCGTCTTCATCGCTATTTGCAAGAACAATATTGTACTTGTACATTTCAGCAATGTCATCGATCCCCTTAGCCAATGTAGAGAAATAGCTGTTCGTAATGTTTGGAATCACAACACCGACTGTTGTGGTTTTCTTGCTAGCAAGACCACGCGCAACAGCATTTGGACGGTAATCCAAGCGTTCGATCACTTCCAAAACTTTTTTTCGTGTATTCTCTTTAACGTTCTTATTTCCATTCACTACACGACTAACGGTTGCCATTGAAACCCCTGCTTCACGGGCGACATCATAAATCGTTACTGTATCGTCTGTATTCATAAGATTTCCTTTCATTATTGAAAATTTCGTTTTCACTCTCTAATTAATCCTATTTTATCATGGATTGTAAACACTTTCAAGTATTTTGGTAAAATTTTGTAAACTCTTGCTTTTTTGGGGAAAATTTGACAAAATAGATCCATAGAAAGAAGGTAGCATTATGTCTAAATTAGATCAAATCGTCGATTTTCTTGAAACTGAAAAAACAGACGTCGCTGTTGTATCTGATCCTGTCACGATCAATTACCTGACTGGATTTTACAGTGATCCCCACGAACGCCAACTCTTCTTGTTCGTTTATACAGACCACGAACCACTTCTTTTCGTTCCTGCACTTGAAGTGGAACGGGCGACTGCAGTTGTCGACTTCCAAGTGGTTGGCTATGTGGATTCTGAAAACCCTTGGGAAAAGATTAAAGGGGCTATCGCAAAACCAGATGCCAAAACCGTTGCACTTGAATATGATAACTTGATTCTCACCAAATACAATGGTTTGCGCACTGTCTTTGAAAAAGCGGAATTTACTAACTTAACACCACGAATTAACCGCATGCGCTTGATCAAATCTGCTGATGAGATCCAAAAAATGTTGGTAGCTGGTCAATATGCAGATAAGGCTGTCAATATGGGATTTGATGCCATCTCACTGGATAAAACAGAAACTGATATCGTAGCAGAAATCGACTTTGGTATCAAACGCTTGGGTTATGAAATGAGCTTTGAAACCATGGTCTTGACTGGAAATAATGCAGCTAACCCACACGGAATTCCTGGAAGCAACAAAGTCGAAAACGATGCTCTCTTGCTCTTTGACCTTGGCTGTATGGTCAATGGTTATGCGTCAGATATGACTCGTACAGTTGCAGTTGGAAAACCAGATGATTTCAAAAAAGAAATCTACCACTTGACGTTAGAAGCTCAACAAGCAGCCATCGATATGATCAAACCTGGTGTAACAGCACATGATGTCGACCGTGCTGCACGAAGCGTCATCGAAAAAGCTGGCTATGGTGAATACTTCAACCACCGCCTCGGACACGGGATCGGTATGGATGTGCATGAATTCCCTTCTATTATGGAAGGAAATGACATGGTACTTGAAGAAGGCATGTGCTTCTCAGTCGAACCAGGGATCTATATCCCAGGTAAAGTCGGAGTCCGTATCGAAGACTGCGGCTATGTCACAAAAGACGGCTTTGGACTCTTCACAGAAACCAGCAAAGACTTGCTTTACTTTGATTAAGCCTTTTGTAGGTCCAAGTCGCACCATACAGAATGTTTCGTCAATAAATATAAAAAATGGAAGAAGTTTTCACTTCTTCCGTTTTTCTTATGAAACCGATTCGAGGTCCATTCTTTTCTGCGCGTCTTCTACGACTTCTTTTAGGCTGGTTTGAGCCATCTCTTTTTCCATAGCAGTCTGAATGTCTTCGAGCTTTCCATCTAAGACATGGTGGATATTGTGACCTATTGGGCAATTTGGATTAGGTTTTTCATGAAAACCAAATAATTGACCTGTCGAACCTAAGCATTCGACCGCTTGATAGATATCCAGCAGACTGATCTCATCAGCTGCTTTAGCGAGTTCCGCTCCTCCTGTCCCACGCGCTACATGGATCAATCCCGCTTTCTTTAACTGAGACAAGGTCTTTCGAATAATAACAGGATTGACACCAACACTTCCTGCCAAAAAATCACTGGTTACTTTGGTTTTTTCCCCTTGTAGAGCGATCATGATCAAGACATGTGTCCCGATTGTAAAGCGACTCGAAATTTGCATGTCTTTACTCCTTTCTGCCTGTTCTGAAAGTGGCATCTATTGGACGATTGTCAACAGATGACTCTTACTACCCTTATTATACTAGTTTTTGTTGTAATGTCAATAGTTACACTATTGAAAAAAGTCCTCCAACCAAGCATCGATTTCTCGATCATGACCTTCCCTCTGCTCAATCTCATGAAGAAGCTCATGATTGTGGGTATGATGAATGCCATTGACCAAACTTTCATAATACACTTGGTAATAAGGAAGATGGAGGTCTTTAGCAAGTTGGAGTTCTTTTTGCACATCATAATCCACCCGTCTAAAATCGACATCTTTTAGCCCCATTTGATCAAATTCGAGAATGGCATACATGGCCCGAAGGTCCTTGCGAAGATTCTTTTCCAAAAAGAAAGGTTGACCAATCGACCCTGGATTAATAATCAACTCACCGCCCGTCCCGTAGCGGAAAAACTGCTGGTGAATGTGTCCGTAGACTGCAATATCACAAGCCGGGTTTGTCACCAAGCGATCAAAATCCTTCTGCTCACCAATGTGGATCAATTCCCGACCCCAATTCTTATCGGGTAAGTGGTGGGTAATACCGATCTTTAAACCGGCGATTTCTCTATGGACCTGCATGGGCATTTCCTGCATGGCTTCGATTTCCTGAGGAGTGATTTCTTCAAGAATATATTGGCACTGGCGCATAAGGTAGCGATGACTCGGTCTAGTCTCATCCAACATCCCCCTCATAGCCCTCCAAAGACTATCTTCCCAGTTCCCAAGGACTTTTACTGTAATAGGTAACTCCTCTAACAGCTCTAAAAGAGCGCGTCTGCCTGTTCCAGGCATCAAACTATCACCCAAGAGCCAATATTCATCCACCTTGGCTTTTCGACTATCCTCTAGGACTGCTTCCAAAGCTGTCGTATTTCCATGAATATCTGAAAGTAAAGCAATTTTCGTCATGATCTTCTCCTTCTCTCCATTATAACAAAGAGAAGAAAAACTTCCACCCTAAGGTGAAAGTTTTATGAACATTCCATGCTACTCAAAATGACAAATAATACTAGAGGGCTCATTTTGTCGCTATCAGCTACAGGCTTTGTATCTTAGTCTACTGATTTGAGGGCTTCGAGCATATCTACTTTTCGGAGATAATGGTCAACATACATTCCTAACAGGACCAAAAGAAGGACCATTCCTCCTACAGGGAAGAGGAAAACACCAAGTCCTACTTTGGGGTAAAAGAGAATGGCATCTGGTGCAATCATAGCAATGAGGAATTGATGAAGATAATAGCCCCCCACTAACCCCATGAGGATCCCTATGATAGACAATAAGATGGTTTCGCGGTAAATATAGAGCATCACTTCCTTATTATGGAATCCCAAGACCTTGATGGTCGATAATTCACGGATCCGTTCTGCCACATTGATATTGGTTAAATTATACAAGATCACGATAGCTAACAAAACCGATACGACTACTAGAATCATCATGGTGGTGTCCAAGGATTTGGCAACTGAGTTAAAGAGGGAAATCATCGAAGCATTTTGGCTGACTGCCTTCACAGCTGCAAGAGCCATCATGTCCCGACTAACAGCTTGCACTTGTCGTGTAGAAGGATTTTTCAACTGCACCAGATAGCTGTTTTCTGAAGTCCGCTTTCCGTAGATTTTTTGGTAACTTGCCTGATCCATATAGACAAAATGGCCGACATAATTTTCAGTGATTCCTGCCACCTTAAAAGTTTGGCCATCTAAGGTCAGTCGATCACCGACTGTAACCTGGGCTAGTTGTGCTAGCTTACTACTGATGATAACCCCTTTCTTTAGAGACAAGGACTCTTCCTGCTTGAGAGAACGCAAGCTTACAAAGGGAGAAAAATCTGTACGATCCGTTACCATCATCGTAATGGTCTGCTTGTCGCGTCCACCCTTTAAAGATGCTTCGATGACCTTACTATAGATCGGTCGATAATCTTTGATATCTGATTTTTCCAGACGATTGGTTAGTTCCTTGCTTTCTTGGCTTGATGCATTCGTTTTTTTGGCTACAATCAACTCATAGGATAGGATCTCTTGAAATTGGCGTTTGGGAACCCCTCCTACAGAAGATTGAATCCCTAGCCCTGCGAAGAGAAGAGCAACAGAACCTGCCACTCCAAATATGGTCATCAGCATCCGTTGTTTGTAACGAAAGAGATTACGAGCAGTGACCTTGTGGGTGAAACTCAGACGCTTCCAAATAAACTGGAGACGCTCCAGGAAAATCTTCGAACCAGATACCGGTGGTTTGGGAAGTAATAAAAGATTGGCTTCTTCTTTTAATTCCTTACGCGAAACCCAGTAAGCCGGAAGCACACTCGCAACGAAAGACAGTCCGAGCGCAATCAGAGTCATATCTCCATAAAAATACTCTCTGCTCTCTCCAATCACCATCCCTTGCGTAATAATGTTGGAAATGATTCCCGATAGGAAATAATGGCCCAGCAAGGTTCCTAGAAGGGTACCGATCGTCCCTGCAAAGAATCCATAGAGGACAAATTTGAGAATAATGTCCCTGGTACGATAGCCCAGTGCCTTAAAAATACCTGCATTGGTTCGCTCTTCATCAACAAAGCGGGTCATCGTGGTAAAGGTCACCATGGCGGATACCAGATAAAGAACAACCGGAAAAATATTTCCGACAGCGGAGATACTGCTACTGGCATTGCTATACATCAGGTACCCTTGTCCACCTGGCATGGTCTTGCGGTCATAGACATGATAAGTTGGAATTTCCAGCTGATCTCGCTCGCTTTGGGCTTTTTTCAGCTCCTCCTCTTTTTTCGTGAGCTCCGATTCACCTTTAATCCAGTCTTTCTTTTTCTGATCCACTTGTTCTTTGGCTTGATGGAGCTTTTCTTGACTAGCTACTTGCTCTTTAGCTGGCAGAAAGGAAGCTAATTTCTTGAACTTGGCCTCCTGCAAGTCTAATTGCTTTTGAGCCAGATCAATCTGACTCTTGGCTGACTGGAGTGTTTCCTTGGCACGACTGAGTTCTTTCTGGCCTTTTTGAATCTGCCCATCCGCCTCCTGCTTGAGTCTTTGATAGCGGGCCTTTCCATTGTCTTTCAGAAGTTTTTCTAACTCTTCTTGATGAGCTTCGAGCCCTTTTTGGTAGACCTGCGAAAAAGAATCTAAAGACTTCAGATCATCAAACTGGATCCGCGCCATCGCGGGAAGTTTAGTCGTAAAGATCTCTTTTGAAACCAAAGCATAGGCATCCAGATTTCCACTGCCACTCATGGCAGTGCCTAAATTCTTTTGAGACCACATCTCAGAGGATTGAACAAAGCCAACAATGATGAATTGCTTTCGCTTTAAACTAGAGCGCGTTCCAGCCTTTTCTTCAAGTGTGAGAGTATCCCCTATCTGATAGCGATCCTCCCAAAAACTCGCTAGAGCCAGTTCCCCTTCTTTTTGGGGTAGGCGCCCCTTGGACACACGAAAGGAAGAAAGGCTTTTTGGGACAGAAAAAAGTCGAATTGCCTTTCCTGTTCCTTTCACTGTCAAATCCAGCAGTGAACCAAATTCGACACACGCCCCTTTGACTCCTAAAAGCTCCTCTTGGTCTGCTTGGTCTAATCCCAAGTCCCCCATGACAGCAAGATCTAGCATCTTTTGTTGCTGAATAAACCGGTTAGCCGTTCGGTGCATATTTGGAGTGGTCACCTTTAAGCCAACCAAGGCCAAGCTTCCCAACAACATCAAGGTTAAGATGGAGAGAAAACGTCCTTTTGAATGTGTAAAAGAAGCAAATAGATCCTTCCAATAGACTTTTCGTTTCATGCTACCACCTCTTCTAATACTCTAGTGTAGCAATATCTTGAGGAAGCTCATTGATTTCTACCGACTTGACCTTGGCATCATGCATGCGAATCACACGGTCTGCAATCGGAGCTAGGGCACCATTATGGGTTACGATGATGACCGTCGCTCCCTTTTTTCGAGACATATCCTGTAAAATCCCCAATACTTGCTTACCCGTCTGGTAATCCAAGGCTCCCGTTGGCTCATCACAAAGGAGAATTTTAGGGTTCTTCGCCACTGCCCGAGCGATCGCCACCCGTTGTTGTTCTCCGCCTGACAATTGGGCAGGAAAATTATCAAGACGATTGCCAAGTCCTACTTCTTTCAAAACAGCTTCCGGATCTAGAGCGTCAGAAACAATTTCTGAAGCCAACTCAACATTCTCCTTAGCTGTCAAATTAGGGACCAAATTATAAAATTGAAAGACAAAACCAACATCATCTCGTCGATAATCCGTCCGTTGATAAGCATTGAGTTTTGCAATATCCACTCCATCAATCAGAACCTGACCCTCGTCATTGGTGTCCATCCCCCCTAAGATATTGAGAACCGTTGATTTTCCAGCTCCTGATGCTCCCAAAATAATGACCAACTCGCCTTTTTCAATCTCAAAGGAAACATCCCGGTTAGCGAAAATCTCTGTCTCTCCACTCGTATAGCGCTTGTAACAGTGCTGCATTTCGATGTAGGCCATTTCCTCTCCTCCCTCCTACTTCCTATCTATATTATAGTCCTTTTCTGATAGATTACAAAGAAATCGAGGTAGTAGAAAACAAGGTTATCCTAAATTATCATGAACTATTATAAATTTTATGCTATAATTAGAGACAAATTTGATTTATTCTTAGAAAGAAGGCTCATTGTGAGTTTACAACAGTTTGAAAGGAAATCACTTCAAGAAATCAACCAATCTATTGACGTGCCAAAAGGGATCCCTTTTTGGAAGACCCTCCTGCTCTTTTCAGGGCCAGGAAGTCTAGTAGCTGTCGGCTATATGGATCCGGGAAACTGGATTACTAGTGTCGTCGGAGGGGCCCAATACCGCTACCTCCTCTTATCAGTGGTTCTCCTCTCGTCTTTAATCGCCATGCAGTTGCAACAAATGGCTGGAAAACTAGGGATTGTCCATCGTAAGGACCTGGCCCAAACAACCGCCCATCATTTGCCAAAATGGATTCGCTATACCCTTTGGATTGTGATTGAGCTTGCCTTGATGGCGACAGATTTAGCGGAAGTCATCGGATCAGGGATTGCCCTTCACCTCCTCTTTGGTTGGCCTCTGCTATTTTCCATCCTGATCACTATCTTTGATGTCTTCCTATTACTAGGACTCATGCATCTAGGATTTCGAAAGATCGAGGCCATCGTATCAACCTTGATCCTCACGATCCTTGCAATTTTTGGCTATCTGGTTTTCCTATCGAAACCAGATATCGGAGGAATCTTCGCTGGCTTCCTGCCTCAAAAAGAGGTGCTAGGAATTGGACTTCCAAAAGGAAATGAAGCCTTAACCTTGGCGCTTGGAATCATCGGTGCAACCGTAATGCCCCACAACCTCTATCTCCACTCTTCCATTTCGCAAACGCGAAAGGTGGACTACAAAGATCCAGCAGATATCAAACGGGCAGTGCGCTTTATGACCTGGGATTCAAATATTGAATTGAGTTTGGCCTTCGTCGTCAACTCCCTCCTCTTGATTCTTGGAGCAGCCCTCTTCTTTGGTCACGGAGATAAGATCGGTGCTTTCTCTAGCATGTATAATGCCCTCAAAGATAATCATATTGCCGGCGCTATCGCTAGTCCCTTCTTGTCCACCCTCTTTGCCATCGCTTTGTTAGCCAGTGGTCAAAATTCAACCATTACTGGGACCCTAACCGGTCAAATCGTTATGGAAGGTTTCCTGAGATTCCGCCTGCCACAATGGGTCGTTCGTCTCATGACTCGGATCATTGCCCTTCTTCCTGTCATCATCGTTGCGATCTTATTTGGAGATCAGGAACATGTCCTTGATGACCTTCTGGTTTATTCTCAAGTCTTCCTATCAGCGGCTCTTCCATTCTCCATCTTCCCTCTGGTTTATTTCACCTCCAACAAGGAAATCATGGGAGGACATGTCAATGCGAAATGGAATACTTTCTTAGGCTATCTCGTTGCGATTGTCTTAACCATCTTAAATTTCAATTTGATCGTGACAACTTTTATCAAATAAAGAAACCAGCACTTCAACGGTGCTGGTTTTTGGTTTATTACACTCCCTTTTCCATCTTGCTCCTCCATTTCCTAAAAATTTCCTGACCATTTTTTTAGGAGGGAATTATTTTAAATCACTAATTATTGTGAGATTTTCACAAAATCTTGTCAGAGCCCGTCATTCATAAACTTGTAAAATTTTTGTACACTTTTCGTTATCTGTACAAAAATGAGAATTGTTGTCTAATTTATTCTTTTGGAGTATAATGCTCTTTGTTAGTGTCGTGAAATTATTTAAAGTATAAATTATTTTAACGTCAAATAAATAAGAACAGATTGATACAACTACAGAAAGGAACATATGGTACGCCAAAGACAAACAACAACCAAGTCAGACTTACGAAATGCGCTCTCAAAACTCCTCTTGCAACAACCTTTTGAAAGCATCACTATTCGACAATTAACCGAAACCGCTGGGATTAACCGCGGGACCTTCTACTTGCACTATGTCGATAAATACGACATGTTTGAGCAAATGAAAATGGACATGATGCAAGAATTGGATAGCCTCTTCGTTGAGGGAAGCCCTGTCAAGGTAAACTTTCTCAATGTCTTGACTGCTATTAAAGACAATTATGATTTTATTTATGCATTGTCCCAATCCTGTTGCTCGGACTTCCGTAAATTGGTAAGAAGTTTTACTCTCCATGCACTAGACGATACTCCTCATTCTAAAGAACACATCATTTCAGACTTTCAAGTTCCATACAAGTATGGTCTAGAAATTTTCATTGCTACCATCGAATCTGTGATTGTGACCTGGCTAGAATCAGGTGCGAAAGAAGAGCCAATCGAAATTGCAACCATTATTCTCAGTGTCTGCGACTTTGCTAGCTGGAACTAAATTCCCCAACCTTCTCCTACCTTTATGGACAAGGTTTTTCTTTTGGCAAATGAAAAAAAGACTGATCACCTTATTCAACTTGTTTGTAAGAAAGCAAAAAGGCAGGATCCTAACATCTTGCTTTTAGAATGTAAACAAATTACTTTAAAGTAAAATAAGTTAAGCGATTTTGCAAAAAAAAATAAAAATGAGTTCCAATTTTTAAATCGATTCAAGAAAATACCGAAACTTTCCGCTGTGAGAAAAGTGCCTGAAACAATAACGTTTCAGGCACTCGGGAGTTTTGAGACCCTAGGATCAAAACTAAGTCTTGGAACTTCGAAGAAGTTCGCTGACGTCCGTACTCACCTAAGGAAAGTTTTTTATATGACTTTGTCTTCAATCTGAAGGCAGGATCTTAACATCCTGCTTTTTCTTTATTTTTTCTTTGCCAACATGGTTGCAAATCGAAGTTGAATCCGATGGCCATTCTCATCTCGACGATGGAGATGGCCTGGATTTTCATTGTACTTGACCAATTCCCAATCCTTGTAATACTCCGCCAATTCTCCTTCTTTAAAGGTGAACGAGAAGGGCATATGGCAAGGATAATCTTCCGTATCCATGGCACAGACAATGAGATTGTAGCCCCCTGGATTGGTATGCTCTTGCATATTGCGGATGATCGCCGGGATTCGATCAGCCTCTAAAAACATGAGGACCACAGTCGATACGATGAAATCATAGTTTTGGGTAAGAGCTGCAGCATTGATATCATAGAGGCCCACAGGCATCTCTAGATCTTCCTCAGCGACAATACTTTGTAAGATATCAAGAGCCAGTTCATTTTGATCCACTGCTGTCACGTCAAAGCCATGTTGGGCCAAAAAGAGGGCGTTGCGGCCTTGCCCGCATCCTAGATCCAGTGCCTTTCCAGCTGGGACAATTCCCACTGCTTCTAGTACTTCTGAATGGACAGGATTAGTGTTGTATTTTTTTGGGAAATAGTCTTTTGGCTCACAGTAAAATTCCAAGTACCACTCCACATCGTCCGTCGCTGCTTCCACACGGTGCCAGGCCTGAGGCTCAGCCATGGGGTTTTCTGCTCCTGCTTCAAAGAGGTGGCTCGCGATTTCTTCCCCCTCTTCGGTCAATTCAATAAATCGTAACTGACCCTTTAAAACAGTAATCTTCCCCCAGGTTCCGACCTTGGTATTGTGCTTTCTTTGAAGAGCTTCTGGCATGGTATCCTTGGTCCAGATAGGCATGCGCTTGTATGCAATCAATTTTTGTGTCATGCTGCTTCTCCTTTTTCTTTCTGTACCCTTATCATACAGAAAAAAGCCCCTTTTTACAAGTTGGAAAAAGAGGCTCCGCTTTCTAGCGAAACCTCCTTGTTAGGATCTATTCATCCTCTTTATTTTTTGATTTTTTATAAAAGAATCCAGCTAAACTAAATCCACAAACAGCCAATACCCCAAGAAGGACTGAGAAGACCACACTTGAATCTTGAGTCTGGCTAGCCTTTTTAGGGGTATCTCCGAGCGCTTCCTGACAAGTTTCTGGCTTCTTGTCTGAACTGTCTTTTTCAGCAGCAGCCATTAAATTCGCTTTGTTATAGCCATCGTAGACAAAGTCAGCTTCCAAGCCCTTTTCTTCACGAATCTTATCTTCCATTTCCTTTTCAGTAGCCTTGATTTGTTTGAAGATTACATCTGCTCGATCCATGGATTCCTTGGTAACTTCACCTTGAAGATCTTTGGCTTGCTCATCTGTGAGACCACTATATTTTTTATCCAAAGCAGCTTGTTCCTTGATCCAGCCGGCTTCCATTTCTTTCCATTTATCTTGGATACTGGTGCCAAAGAGGTCTGGATATTTCATGACCATTTGGTCGATATGCCAAACAGCCCAATACCATGAAGTTGGATCATACTTAGCAGAGCGGACTTTAAAGGCACCGTAGGTGTCATTGACCAAGCCATAGAATGGGACATATGGGGTATTGCGACTTTGGGCGAGACCCAACCAAACGATTCCACCAAATGGACTTGGCAAGTCTTTCTTGATTTGATAGACATGGGCATCAATGACGTTTTCATTTCCTAGAGCATACTTGTATTTCTTGGTATCAACTTTTTTACCTGGTTCGGCCAAGTCATCTGCTGTAAATTGTTTGAGGTGTTCGAAACGGTTCCGTTGTTCGGCGAAAACATCTTCTAGACTATACTTCTTAGAAGGATCCGTTGGTTTACGAAGTAGATCAAAGTGTTGATCATCATATTTGACATCCGCTTTTGGATCCATCAAGGTAATCCCTGCATAGGTCCGTGAGCGGTTGCGTTCGGTGTATTCGTCCGGACCATAAGAGTCCGCAATATGGAACTTGCCATCCTTATCCGTCTTGTAATGGTCGGCTTTCTTAGCTACTGTTTCTACATCTTGTGAAGCAATGACATTGTCCTTGTCCTTGAGATCCACATGTCCCAAATAGTAGGTATTGGCAAAAATAGCATAGCGGTCTTGTGGGAATTTAATAGCCACATATTGGTGACCTGAGAGGATTTCCATGTACCAGAGCTCATTTTTATCTGCTACAACGATAATGTTCCCTTCGGCAGAACCTTTTTCATCCAAGGTCTTGGCAACAATTTCGATTCCTTCTCGAGCAGTTTTTGCACGAGGCAAGACCAAGTCGATCATGGAAGCTTCTGGTAGGCCATCCTTGACCAAAGGGTCGGCTTTCAAAATCTTGTCATGAGGAGTCGCTGATACTGTCGCTGTCATTGACACGCCCACTTCATTAAAACCATGAGCTCCGAAATTCCCGTTACTTCCATCACCACGCGCAGCATCATAGGTCGCTGTGTACTTCATTTCATGGCTCAAATGAGGATAGGTAAAGCCATTGGACTCATCTTCGATCTTATCTCCTTCCTTGTAGTCCTTTGCTGGAACTACAACAAAGTTTTGATTGTGGCGTCCACCATCTGGTGCATAGGGATAGTCCTCTGTACGACCGTACAGCATGGAGCCATCCGTGGTTAAGTCCTTCCCTACAATGAAGGCCGAACAGGCTTGTGCGACCTGCACAGGGAAGAGAGCGATCAGCATGAGGCCAAACAGTAGTTTGAATAGGATTTTCTTCATAGTCTTTCTCCTTATTGACTACAAAAGAGGCTAAAAAAACTTTCAAGCCTAAGAAAAGCAACTATACCAACACCCTAATTTTAGTATATAATATAAGCAATCGTTTTGCAAGCGATTACAAGCAGAAACCATAAAAAAGACAGATCTGAAACAAGTTTCAAAACTGCCTTTTTCTTTAACGTGTATTGTATTGTTTCATGACCCGTGCAATATCCCGGTTTTGTTCCCGACGTTTGATGGATTCACGCTTGTCATAATCATGTTTCCCTTTAGCAAGCCCCAAAAGCAATTTAGCATAGCCATCTTTGAGATAGACCTTCAAAGGCACCAAGGTCATTCCGGTCCCTTTAGTGTCTTGGTCCAGCTTTTGGATTTGCTTTTTATGAAGCAGGAGCTTGCGACGACGGTCTGGGTCTTGGTTCCAGATATTCCCTTCCTCGTAAGGGGAAATGTGGACATTGCTAAGCCAAACTTCGCCATTTTTTACTTGTGCAAAGCCATCTTTCAAGTTAATGCGTGCTGCACGGACACTTTTGATCTCTGTCCCCGTCAGCACCATCCCTGCTTCAATCGTATCCACGATGGTGTAGTCATGTCTCGCCTTTTTATTTTGCGCGACTACCTTTCCTTCGCCCTTTGCCATGTTTGGCTCCTTTCTTTGCTACTTCCTTGTAAAATGGTTTCTTCCCTTTTTTCTTTTTGGTTTTAGAGGAAGAATCTTTCCGCTTGTCATCTTTTCTAGCGGTTGATCCCTTAGAAACTTTTTTGTCCTTGCGTCTGCGATCCCTGCGGTTGCCATCTCGGTCACGCCCTTTAGACTTGAGGCCTTTTTCGACGACATCCCATTCACTTGGAATATAAGAGAAATCAATCTCTCCTGTCATCTTGTCGGCTCTTTCTACCTTGATCCGGATTTGCTGACCTACACGGAAGGTCACTCCTGATTTTTCTCCGCGAAGGGTTAGATCCCGTTCGTTAAAATGGTAGAATTCAGGAAGATTGGTAATATGGATCAAGCCTTCAACCGTATTTGGCAACTCCACAAAGAGGCCAAATTTCACCACACTGGAAACCACAGCATCGTACTCTTCTCCAACATAGTCTTCCATGTATTCAGCCTTCTTCATGGCTTCTACTTCGCGCTCCGCATCAATAGCCCGGCGTTCCCGACTAGAGGATTGGCTGGCAATGTCTGGAAGAACTTGTTCGAAATGCTCTGCCACTTCTTGGGATTTCCCATATTCGCGCACCATTCGATGAACCATCAAGTCCGGATAACGACGAATGGGACTGGTAAAGTGGGTATAATACTCAGCAGCAAGCCCATAGTGGCCATGGTTGTGCTCTGAATAGCGAGCCTGCTGCATCGAGCGCAACAACATCATCGAAAGAACATCCGCATAGGGTTCTCCTTCGACCTTGCGCATAATTTCTTGCAGGGCTTCTTGACTCATCTCACTGGCCGTTCCGTAGATTTGGATCCCAAAGCTGGAAGCATAATCGATAAACTTCTGTACTTTTTCTGCTTTTGGATCTTCGTGGATCCGGTAGATGAACGGTAGTTTCAGTCTCGTAAAGTGCTCCGCCACTGTCTCATTAGCGATCAACATAAAGGACTCAATCATCCGCTCGGCAATTCCTCTTTGACGAAGGACAATGTCGACTGGTTTTCCTTCTTTATTGACCAGAATTTTAGCCTCATTGGTATCAAAATTGAGGGCTCCCCGGCGAATCCGCATGCTTTCTAGAATGCCATGCAAGGTGGCCATTTGATGAATACTTGGGACAATTTTCTTAAAGGTTTGAGCCTTTTCTTCGTCTCCCGCTAAGATATCATTGACGTCGCTATAGGTCATTCGGAAGGTTGTATTGATCACTGTTTGGGTAATGGTATGCTTGACGACCTTGCCATGTGGATCAATCTCCATGATGGCAGACTGGGTCAGGCGGTCCACATTCGGATTCAAAGAACAGATCCCATTGGACAATCGTTCTGGAAGCATAGGTACTACCCGGTCGGTCACATAGACAGAGGTCGCACGATTTAGAGCTTCCTTGTCAAGTGCTGAGCCTTCTGTAACGTAATAAGAGACATCTGCGATGTGAACCCCCAGCTCAAAGTTGCCGTTCTTGAGTAGCTTGATATGAACAGCATCATCCAAGTCTTTGGCATCTGCCCCATCGATGGTAAAGGTAATCTCCTCACGCAGATCTAAGCGTCCCTCTAAATCCTTAGCAGACGGTGCATCTGGAACCTGCGCAGCCTCTTTCAGCACTTCTTCTGGAAATTCTGAGACGATGTCCATGGATTCTAACACTTCCAAGACATCGATTCCTGGATCTGTCACATGACCGACCACATCCCGTACCGTCGCCACAAAATAATTGTGTTTGCGGCTCGGATATTGATCAATTTCGACCTTGAGAATTTCGGTCCCTTCCAATTGGATGGCTGGCTTCTTCACATAGATCAGCTGGCTGATCTTTTGATTTTTCGAACGAATGTAGCCGGCATATTTAGGCTTTTCCTCATCCAGAACGATTTGTCCAACTACCGTTTTAATGCTATGCTCCAAGACATCAATAATCTTAGCTTCTGCTGCCGTTCCTTTGTTTCGGTCTGCTACCTTGGTAATGACGATCTCAACAGTATCCCCATCGATGGCGTGGTTGACATCATTTCGGCCAACAAAGAGATCCTCTTCTTCGCCCTCTAAACTGACAAAGCCAAAGCCATTTTTATGGGCATGAAAAATCCCCTTGAGGGTAATAGCTGGGGCCTTCTTTTGAGCCAAACGAAGAGAGCCATCATCTTCGAATTTCAACTCATGACGGCGTTCCATCAGAGAGATGGTTTTGACCAAGTCACGGAAATCCTTAGACCCTTCTTTTCCTAGAGCTGCTGCCAGATCATTGATCTGGGCTTTGTCATGCTCTTGTAAATATTCTTTAATACTTGTTTTCATTGATTTATTTGCTGGTTATCCAGCCTCCTTTTTTCTATCTACTTGTGTCTTTGTTTTACAAAATAAAAATAGGCAAAGACATTGTCTGAGCCTATCTTATCTACTAGAAAGTACCATTAAGATCATCGCGATCAATAACCAAAAGAAGATCATAATAGCTGTTAAACGCTGCATCACGGCTTCAAACCCGCGCGCTTTTGAACGTTCAAACAAGTCATTTGAGCTTGCGTCAAAGACGTTGCTCGATTGGTTTTTTGTTGGTTGCATAAAAATTGCGATAATAATCAATACTGATAATACTAGTAAAATAGTTGTTAATGCTCCGCTCATATTCAAAACTCCTTAAAATCTTCACTATTATACCATGAAAATCATTTTGATTCAATATGTAAGGTTACTTTTCTTTCCTTGGGACAATACTTCAAGACCTCGATCTTTTCGGGATGGGTTTTGGTATTTTTACTGGTCAAATAATTCTGACTCCCACAGCTGGTGCAGGTCAATTGAACTTTAATTCGCACGTACGTCTCTCACTTTCAAATACTTTCTAAATAAGAATAAGAGGAACATCAAATCGGTAAAGGCCAAGAGGGCTGTGCCGTAAAAAACCCAGTGATAGCCAAAATGCATGAAAATACTCGATCCCATCATGGGTCCTAACACGCCACCTAAATAATAAAAGAGCTGGTTGTAGCTAAAGATCCGAGAAATCCCTTCAGGAGGGGTTAAACGATTCAATAATGCAGAAACTCCAGGTAGTAGGGCTCCTGTCCCGATCCCAAAGAGGAAGCGTAAAATCCCTAATTGAAGGGGTGATTGCGCTTGGGCACAAAGGATATAGAGACAGCCACTATAAAGAAGGGCGATTAATAAGAGCCGGTGATTCCCGATTCGGTCTCCGAGTTTTCCCATCCAACCTGAAAAGAGCATACTAGAGACTCCCATAGCCGAAACAATCATCCCCGATACAAAGATCAGGTTATCTCTTTGTCCCAAAGCTCGCACATAAAGAGGCAGGATCGGAGAAATAGATTGGGCGATCATTTGAATGGTCATGCTGGTCAAAAAGAGTCCCAAGAGGATATCTTTTTGCTGAATGGACATGAGCAACTCCCAGCTAGATTTTTGTTCTTCTTTTGGAAGGGGCTCATAGTCTTCCTCGATACCCCAGAAGGTTAAGAGGGAAACCAAAAATAAGAAGAAGCCGACCAAGAGAAAGACATTGCGCATGCCTAGATTTTCAGCAATGAGTCCCCCAATCAAAGGCCCCATCAAGGTTCCAGCTACGACACCGGTCGACAAGGTCCCTAGGGCATAGCCGGATTGGTCCTTGGGAACTTGACTGGCAATCAGTGCTGTACTATTGGGAACAAAGCCTGAAAAGACCCCATTGAGCAAGCGCAGGACCAAGAGCCAAAAAACTGATGGAACAAAGGCAATGCCTCCCATGGTCAGCGTCATGGCAATGGAGGCTCTAAGCATCATGGGTTTTCGACCATAGCGGTCGGCTAAGCTCCCCCAGATGGGAGACATGATCGCAGAGGTCACAGAAGAACTCGCAACGGCTATGCCAGCATAAAAGGGAACAGCCTTACCCGTAACACCCAACTCTTCCACAAAGAGGGCCATAAAAGGAACGACTAAAGAAAGGCTGGCTCCGATGAAAAAGCACCCGATCCAGGCAATATATAGATTTTTACGCCAATTGATTTCTCTTGTGATAAAATCATCTTCTTTCTAATTGTTGTAGGGCTGCATCTAATTGGGCATAGAGGGCAGCAAGATCGCCATTATTGTCTAAGACCAGATCTGCATGGGCTCTTTTTTCATCTAGCGGCATTTGAGACGCGATGCGTTCTTGGGCCTGCAGTTCTGATAAGTGGTTGCGTTCCATTAGGCGCTTGAGCTGGGTTGCTGTTGATACAGCTACCAACCAGACAGATTCAAACCATCCTTCATAGCCTTGCTCGATTAAGAGAGGAATATCCATAAAAAAGAGACCGGATTGTGTAGCTTTTCTATCTCTTACCTCAGCTAGAGCCTCACGAATAAGCCTGCCTTGGACGCGATTGGACCAGTCTCGTTCACTAGGGTCTGAAAAGATCCGCTGACCCAAAGCGACGCGGTCCAGCTCTCCTTCTTTGGTAAGGACCTCTCTCCCAAAATGATCCACTAGGACACGGTAAAGGGCTCCTCCTGGTGCTTGCAAATCATGAACCACTTGATCCGCATCAATGACCAGATAGCCTTTTTCTCTCAAATAGGAGGTGACAGTGGACTTTCCTGAAGCAATCCCTCCTGTTAATCCAATGATTCTTGCCATCTAGTTCTCCTTTTGACAGTGCGGGCAAAAATGGGTTCCGCGTCCCCCTAGCTGGATTTTCTCAATCGGTGTCCCGCAGCGCAAACAAGGCTGACCTGTCTTTCCATAGACTTGGTGTTGATCTTGCATGGTGCCATCCTCTCCAAAAGCATTGCTGTAAGAGCGAATAGTGGAGCCACCTTTTTCCACAGCTTGGGCAAGGACAGCAATTGTTTCTTTGCGAACGGCTTTGGCTTCTCTTGCAGTTAAGCTTTGACCCAAACGGGCTGGATGAACCTTAGCTCGATAAAGGACCTCATCTACATAGATATTGCCCAGACCAGCCACTAATTTTTGGTCTAAAAGAGCTGATTTAATGGGTTTCTTTGATTTTTTAAGAGCTGCTTGGAAGGCTGGTTCTTTAAAATCTGCTTCTGTTGGCTCTGGACCAATCTTTTTCGCCAAAAAGTAGCTGTCCACAAGCTCAGGTACTAAGACTTCCATGGTCCCAAACTTGCGGACATCTTCATAGACAAGGGTGCTGCCATCAGTAAAATAAAAGAAGACATGGGCGTGCTTGCGAAGAGGTACCTCATCTGGATAAAAGAAATACTTGCCTTCCATCCGCAAATGCGAGATCAAAACCAAATCCGTCAGATAAAACAAGATGTATTTCCCGCGGCGCCCCATGGCCCGAATTTCTTGACCTGAAAGATCTTGACAAAAAGCATCTAGATCCGTATGAATCATCTTAGGATACTTTACTTCCACTGACTGAATGGTTTTTCCAAGAATTAATTTCTCAAGACCGCGTCGAACCGTCTCTACTTCTGGTAATTCAGGCATAGAACTCCTTTCAAAAACAAGAAGCAGGCCTTCTGCCCACCTCTTCTTAATATTCTTTTTCGTTGTAGCCGAAATCGGCAAGATCCAATTTCTTATCCCGCCAATTTTTCTTGACCTTGACCCAGGTTTCTAGGAAGACCTTGTCCCCTAGCATCAGCTCAATATCCTTACGCGCAAGGGTTCCGATCTTCTTGAGCATGGCCCCGCCTTTACCAATCACAATGCCTTTTTGGCTATCGCGCTCGACCATGATGGTTGCTCGAATATGGACTTTATCTGTCTCTTCATCCCGCTTCATAGAATCCACCACTACGGCAACAGAGTGGGGAATTTCTTCCCGCGTTAAGTGCAAGACCTTCTCGCGGATCATTTCAGAAACCAAGAAACGCTCTGGATGGTCAGTAATCTGATCAGCAGGGAAATATTGGAAACCTTCTTCTAAGTTTTCGCTCAAAATATCAATCAAATGCGAAACATTGTTTCCTTGAAGGGCTGAAATCGGCACAATTTCCTTGAAGTCCATCTGACTACGGAAATCATCGATTTGCGCCAAAAGTTGGTCTGGATGGACCTTGTCGATCTTATTGACCACAAGGATGACGGGCACCTTGGCTGCCTTGAGGCGTTCGATGATCATATCATCACCCTTCCCACGTGGTTCATCTGCTGGCACCATAAAGAGAACCGTATCGACTTCTCGAAGGGTACTATAGGCCGACTCTACCATGAAGTCACCAAGAGCTGTCTTAGGTTTATGAATCCCTGGGGTATCGATAAAGACAATCTGTTCCTTATCGGTCGTGTAGATTCCCATAATCTTGTTGCGCGTTGTCTGCGCCTTGTCACTCATGATGGCAATCTTTTGCCCCATGACATGATTCAAAAAAGTTGACTTCCCAACATTGGGACGTCCTAAAATGGCTACAAAGCCTGATTTAAATGTCATAATATCCTTTCATGAGGGAACCACTCCCTCTTATCCAAATACCAAGGCCCACAATTTGGGCACAAAAATGATCAATCCTGTCACCAAAGCAAAGCCCGAAATAACGAGAACCGCTCCTGCCGCCATATCCTTGGCGTTTTTGGCTAGCATGGAGAAGTGGTAATCACTCGCCAAATCCACTACATTTTCAATGGCTGAATTCATAATCTCAAAAGCAATCACCAAGGTGATGCTGAGCAATAAAAAGAGCCATTCTGTCGCAGAAATCCTAAATACCAAACCAGCAAGAATTGCAACAAGGGCTGATAAGGCATGCTTGCGCATATTGCGCTCTTCTTTGATCGCCGTGAAAATTCCTGTTATCGCAAACTCCAGGCTTGAAGTGAAGTCCCGATTTTTCCATTTTCTCTTATTGTCTTGTGAGTCCATAGGCTGTCAAAATCTCTTCCTGTAAGCCAAACATTTCCTTTTCTTCTTCCGGCGTATAGTGATCATAGCCGTTGATGTGAAGAAAACCATGCACTGCTAAAAATCCCATTTCGCGCTCAAAGCTGTGGCCATATTCTTCGGCTTGCTCACGCGCCTTGTCAATTGAAATAAAGAGCTCACCAATATAGGTATCGAATTCAGCCATCATCTCTGCCAATTCTGGATTTTCTGCAAGGTCTTCCTCATCAAAAGAAATCTCCATCTCGGGCTTGTATTCTAAACTGATGACATCCGTCGGACGATCCGTATCACGGTATTCAAGATTTAGTTCATGACTGCGTTCATTGGTTACAAAAGTCACAGCCATTTCCTTGTCTTCTTTCCCAATTTTTTGAGCAGCAAATTCTAAAATTTCTTGCGTTTGTTTTAAGATTTCGTCAGAGACTTGACCAGTCTCATCTACCATTTCAATATACATCTGGATCACCTCACTATTATCACTTCATTATAGCATAAAACCAGCCTATATACTAGATACAGGCTGGTTTTCAATCTTTTTCTTTGCAGGACAATCTTACACCACTGTTTGCTGGATGGCATTCATCTGGGCATAGATCCCGCCTTGTGCAACCAGTTCTTCATGTCTACCACGTTCCACAATGCGTCCTTCAGATAAGACTAAGATTTGATCCGCATCTTGGATAGTGGACAAGCGATGGGCAATGATAAAGGTGGTCCGGCCTTTTTGCAGGACTGCCATAGCCATCTGGATGATTTCTTCTGTTTCCGTATCGATGTGAGAGGTTGCCTCATCCAAAATCAGAATTTGCGGATTCATATAGAGCGTCCGCGCAAAGGATATCAATTGGCGCTCACCACTTGAAAAGGCGGATCCTTTTTCTACGACTGGATGGTCGATTCCCTTTTCAAGGCGCTCTACAAAGGGCCAAGCCCCGACTTTTTTCAAGGCATCTTGGACCGCCTCCCGATCAATGTGATCCTGACTCATAGCCACATTACTAGCAATGGTCCCTGTAAATAGATAAGGATCCTGCAGGACAATCCCCATATGGCTTCGTAGGCTCTCACGAGAGACTTGGCGAATATCTTGACCATCGATCAAAATCGCTCCTTCTTTAGGATCATAAAAACGATAGAGTAGATTCATAATCGAAGACTTACCTGATCCAGTATGGCCCACAAGAGCGATGGTTTGACCTGGACTAGCCTGAAAGGCAATATCACGCAGAACTGGCTTGCCTTCTTCATAGGCAAATTGAACGTCGTCAAACACGACTTGAGCTTTTTCTATCTTCAGTTCCGATGCACCATCGTCTTCTAACGGTTGATCTAAGAAAGCAAGGACGCGGCTCCCCGTTTCTAAGGATCGCCGAATATTCGGAAATTGACGACTGAGATTGGCCATGAGATCAAATAGATTAATCACATAGTTAATATTGATAAATAAGAAACCAGCCGTCACACCGATATTACCCTCTAGGAAAGAAATCCCAGCAATAGTCAAAATGCCTGCAATCACTAAAAACTTGAGCAATTCCGTCAAGGTCCAAGAAGCGATAGAATCAGCCAGGAGGATTCGATCATTGGCTCCTAACATCTTCTGGGTAGTGGCTTCAAACTCCTCCACCACACCAGGCTCTTGATGATAGAGTTGAATCATACTGGCACCATGCAAGAGTTCATTGACCTGGGTATTGACCTCGCTTCTCGCATCAAAGAAATCCTTCATAGGCTGGTCCGTCATGACCTTGTAGAGATACTGGATCCCATAAAAAATCGGAAAGACCAAACACAAGAGAAGACCCATCATAGGACTCAGGTAAAAGAGAATCCCTAGGATAAAGAGAAAGCGTACCAAATAGATGACTAAAATCATACAAGAGTTATAAAACTGGGTCCGCAAGGTCTCCGTATCATTGACAATTCTTGTCGCGATCTTCCCAGCCGGCTTATCATCAAAATAAGAAATAGGCAGCCCTTGCATGACTTGAAAGGCTTGGTCTCTCAGACTAGCGGTTACTTGATTACTTCCGTGTAGCAAGATCCGATTGCCCATGTAGCTAATCAGCTGTCCTAGGCTCAAGACCAAGAGATAGAATCCCCCCATCTGAAGCAAGTCACCTTGCCCACCACCATGGGTCAGTGCGGTCAAAGGCCCATCGATCATCTTTTGGAGAAGAAAGGGAGACAATTCAGAAAAAATGGTGGCTAGTAAGAGGCAAATAAAGCCAGCAAGAAAGACAGTTGGATAAAGCGTGATCCTCGATAATAATCGTTTTAAAACTTTCATCTTATTCTCCTTCCTGTTTTTGTTGTCGTTGGTATTGTTCATAATACCAGCCCTTTTGAGCCAATAAATCACTAGCCCTGCCTTCTTCTACAATCTGCCCTTGATCCAAGACAATGATCCAATCAGCCTGATGAACAGCTGACAAGCGATGGGAAACAATGATGGTCGTCTTGTCTTTTCGTTCCTTTTGAATCGTGTCAATAATGGCCTGTTCGGTCTTCGCATCCACCGCCGAAAGGGAATCATCTAACAGCAAGAGCTCAGCATCTCTTAAGAAGGCACGCGCCAAAGAGATCCGTTGTTTTTGACCTCCTGATACAGAGACTCCTTTCTCACCGATCAGGGTATCCATTCCCTGAGACATCCGCTCGAGATCATCCGCAAAAGCAGCTTGGGCTACTGCTTCCACCAAGTCTTCTTGGCTGGCTCCTTTTTTACCAAGCGCTATATTCTCACGGATAGACTTGGAAAATAAAATATGTTCTTGGGAAACATAGCCAATTTTTTCTTCGATGGAGTGTCGGTTGTAGTCCACGATCGGTTGCTGGTTGACCAAGAATTCTCCCTCACCAACTGGGTACTGCCGCAAGAATTGTCGAACCAGGGTAGTCTTTCCTGCACCGGTACGACCAACAATCCCAACCGTCTGTCCTTTCTGGATGGTCCAATCAATGCCTGACAGGCTCTTTCGCTCAGCACCAGGATAGCTGAAAGAATAGTCCTTAAACTGCACCAAATCAATCTGCTCTAGGTAGTGAGGACCATCTGGCTCCAGATCATCTGTCTCATCAATCACTTCTTTTAATTTTTTATAGGACATTTGCCCTGTCTGGTAGACCAAGATCAAGTCCGCCATCATCCACATAGGCTCAATTAAAAAGACCAAATACAGCTGTAAAGCCAATAACTTACCAAGGCTCAACTGCCCGCTTGCCAGGGACTGGCCTCCAAATAGCAGGAGCAAGACCGTCGAGAATCCAATAAACAACAGAGCTAAAGGTCCAAAAGAATACTGGATAGAGGCAATTTTATCCCCTGTTTTGGATAGACTGGCCGTTTTTTTCTGAAACTGTTTGACCTGCTGATCCCGTCTACTATAAGCCCGCATGACCCGGATCCCTTCGATGGACTCCAAGACCTCATCGTTCAACTGAGCGACCGCTTCCCGGTTTTGCTCAACATACTCCTCCTGCTTTCTACTCAAAAAATAGGTAGAGACGACGAGGAAGATCATGGGAATAAAGGAAATCAAGGTTAATTGCCAAGAAATGAAAAACATGGTCGGAATAATAAAGGTAAACAAGCCACCGCCAAACAGGAGCACCATCATCCCGTAACCAGCCATATCAGCCATGCCATCCACATCTGTCGTGAACCGCGTCAAAAGATCCCCTGAACGGAATTTCTCAAAAAAGGGACGCCGCATAGCTACTAGCTTACGAAACGCTTGTCCCTGAAGGGTCGCCTTGAAATGGACTGACGACTGAAAGAGGCGCAACTGCCAATAAAAAGCCGTCAGGTAATTGAGGATAGCTGATCCCACCAAGAGGACCATATCCCATACAAAGTTGGATTGCGTCAGCGTCCGCTGACTCAAATGATCCACTAAACGCTGGATGACTTGCGTCGGGATCAATAAGGTGTAATCATAAAGAATCAGGACAATAGCGATCTTCACATATCGCCACTTGCGCTCCCTGATATACTCCCAAATAGCTCTAATCATATATTCTCCTTTTCAAAATGGCACAGAAAAAACCCAAGCAAGGAGCTGAGTACGTGCTCAGTCCACACTTGGGCCTTCTGATGCCTATCACCAATTCAGTTAAGACAGGTAAAAATGCATACAAAAAACCCAAGACAGACTCCTCCATCTTGGGTTCCATTTATAGTTTACATCGAACTCAACTGAGATTGGAGAAGTTGTGTATTCAATTGTGTCATCAAAACATCTACTTTGTTCATGATGGTTTTCTCCTTTCTCTTTGTTGTTCTAACTTTATCACGGATTTCCTTGCTTGTCAACGTTTTTTTGAAAATTGTTGAAAAAAGCCGGACTTTTAAAGATGGACTTGCAAAAAAAGAAGCCTAGATCTTCTCTAAGCTTCTCTCTTCTGCTATGCTAGTTGCCGGGATTGAACCGGCGACCTCATCCTTACCATGGATGCGCTCTACCGACTGAGCTAAACCAGCAGTACCTATCTACTATATCATGGAGATAGGTCTTTTGTCAATATCCTGACTCATTTTTCTGCCAAATATTCTTCCTTCGTGAGGACATAATGAACTCTCGTCACCATTCTCCCTTCTTCATGCAAGTCTAGCATCGCGTAGGGCTCCTCGTGAGAATATTTCATCCCTGATTTGGCCATCACCCGTCCAGAAGCTGGGTTGTCCTTATCATGAACAGCAATGAGCTTGTTCATCCCTAACTGTTCAAAAGCCAAGGCAATGACTGCCTTGGCAGCCTCTGTTGCAAGACCTTGGTTCCAATAGTCTTTATTCAGAACATAGCCGATACTTCCCTTTTTCAGACAAAGATCCAAATCCAGTAAATCAATCGTCCCGATAAATTTTCCATTTTCTTTGAGCTCGATCCCCCATCTTCCAAGTGGACTCGCTAGGTAAAAGAGGGCAATATTATTACGCGTCTCTTCTAGACTTTGATTGGTTGCAAAGGTATAACGCGTAACTGTCTCATCAGAAGCATACTCAAACATAGCCGGTGCATCTTCAAGAGTGACCGGACGCAAGTGCAAACGCTCTGTCTCCACTTCACGATAGGCCGCTAACTTCACATATAAATTTTCCATTTGACACTCCTTCTTTAGGGATTAGTTTAGCAAATAACCTAAAGGAAGGCAAGCTCAAATTTTTCTTGCTTTTTAACCCACTTTTCTATACAATAAAATCAATCAAAACAATCAGATAAGGAGTGAAAAGGTCATTGAGTCAAGAGAGCCATCTCACACCAATGGCCTTTTTACACCTAAATCTGAGCAAGGAGGCAAGAATGCTCATTGGAATTCCAAAAGAAATTAAAAACAACGAAAATCGGGTCGGTTTGACTCCCGCAGGCGTACAAAGCTTGGTCAAGAAAGGACATCAAGTTTTGGTGGAAACAAATGCTGGACTCGGTTCTGGCTTTGCGGATGAAGATTACGCCAAACAAGGAGCGACTATTGTAGCAACTGCTGCAGAAGCTTGGGCCGCTGAGATGGTGGTCAAAGTCAAAGAACCCCTCGCTGAAGAATATGGCTTCCTTCGCGAAGACCTCTTGCTCTTTACTTACTTGCATATGGCTGCTGCACCAGAATTAGCGGACGCTATGGTCTCAGCTAAAACAACAGGGGTGGCCTACGAAACGGTGCGTGACCTTGATGGACAATTGCCTCTCTTGGTGCCAATGAGTGAGGTGGCTGGACGGATGGCCGTGCAAATCGGTGCTCACTTCCTGACCAAACAAGAAGGTGGATCAGGAGTCCTCCTAGGTGGGGTGCCAGGTGTTCCCAAAGGGAAAGTCACCATCATCGGAGGTGGGGTCGTTGGAACCCACGCAGCTCGTATCGCCCTTGGACTCGGTGCCCAAGTGACCATCTTAGATATCAGCGCTAAACGTTTGGCTGTTCTAGAAGATGTCTTTGGTCATCAAATCCAAACCCTTATGTCCAACCCATTTAACATTGAAGCCAGCGTCCGTGATGCTGATGTTGTCATCGGTGCTGTCTTGATTCCTGGTGCGAAAGCTCCTAAATTAGTGACAGACGATATGGTTAAACAGATGCGTCCCGGTTCAGTCATCGTCGACGTAGCCGTGGACCAAGGGGGAGTTATCGAAACAGCAGACCGTGTCACAACGCATACGGAGCCAGTTTACGAAAAACATGGCGTGCTCCACTATGCCGTTGCCAATATCCCAGGGGCTGTCGCTCGTACCTCTACTATCGCCCTTACCAATGTGACCCTTCCTTATGTCGAATCCCTAGCTGACAATGGCTTCCACAAGGCAATTGCCCTCGACGAAGGCTTGCGCCAAGGTGTCACTACTTACCAAGGCCATATCACAAGCCAACCAGTTGCTACTGGTTTAGAGCGCGACTTCACACCAATTGATGAATTGGTTTAATTTCTAATATAAAAAGGGCAAAGATCCGATGATCTTTGCCTTTTTATTCTGCTTCTTCTTCCACATCCAGTTTTTCTTTGAGGACTGGATTCGGAATGGGTTCGTAGGCCCGGATAATTTCTGCTACTACAGGATGGCGAACAACATCCTTGGCAGAGAAATGCACAAAGTCAATTTGAGAAATGTTCTTCAATTTCTCCTGAGCATCAATCAAGCCGGATTTAACATTTCGAGGAAGGTCAATCTGGCTGGTATCTCCATTGACAATCATTTTAGAGTTAAAACCAAGACGGGTCAAAAACATCTTCATCTGCATGATGGTGGTATTTTGCGCTTCATCGAGGATGACAAAGGCATCGTCCAAGGTCCGCCCCCGCATATAAGCCAAAGGCGCAATCTCGATAATCTCCCGCTCCATCATCCGAGTGGTTTGGTCTTTCCCTAAAATCTGGTAAAGAGCATCATAGACCGGACGTAGATAAGGGTCTACTTTTTCTTTAAGATCCCCTGGTAGGAAACCAAGGCTCTCTCCAGCTTCTACAGCAGGACGGGTCAAAATGATCCGCTTGACCTGACCACGCTTGAGGGCAGTCACGGCCAAAGTCACTGCTAGGAAGGTTTTCCCAGTCCCCGCTGGTCCAATTCCAAAAGTGACATCATGGTTCTTGACACTATCGACATAGATCTTTTGACCAAGCGTTTTAACTCGAATGGGCTTGCCGTAACTATCCTTGATAATCTCTTCTTCATAGAGAGCGATGAACTTATCCAATTCCCCATTTCTCACCATGGTAATGGCGGTCACCACATCCGGCGTTCCAATGGTCATGCCACGGTTAACGAGGACCAAAAGAGCCTGGATGACTTGACGAACTTGCTCGCAGGTTTCTTCTTCCCCAATGATTTGGACGATTTCTGTCCGGGCGTGAATAGTTACCCCAAATTCTTGCTCCATCAAACGGAGATGGCGTTCGTTAGATCCAAACAAATGAAAGAGATCGTCTGGATGCGTTAATGTAATTTCAACTGAATGTTCTTGCAAATAAAGAACCTCTCTACCTGTGTTTTTCTATTATTATAACAAAGAGGCCGAGAAAAAACCATCCTCGACCTATCCTTCTCTAGTGGGCTTGGTATTCATCCCAAATCGCATCAAAATCGCCAAGATTAAAGGAAAAGCTCGCATGCTCTTCTAGATAGCGACTGACCTCGTCGAAGTCATCTGTATGCTTGGGAAAAGCAGACTCGTGAAAAGCAAGATCTGCTAGAAGGGCCTTAGGAGCATTGCTTTTAGGATTACGCTCCGTCATCAGCCAAGTATAAAACGATTTTCGCATAAGCCTCCTCTTAGATTAACTCTGTTCCAAACTGGTCTTGCTTGATTTTTTTGGCCTTCATCAAACCACCCAAAGCCTTTTTGAACTGGCCTTTTGAAATCCCAAAAGTTGCTTTGATTTCTTCTGGAGAGGACTTATCATTCAAGGTCATAAAGCCACCATTAGCTTCCAAATAGGTCAAAATCATTTGGGCATCGTTTTCCAACATCTCAAAGGAGCGTGGCTTCAAAGATAGATTCAAGGTCCGGTCCACCTCACGAAAACCGATGACGCGAGCATTTAAGACCTCTCCCAAACGAGGTTCTGCATAGCGCTCACTTGGGTGGATAAAGCCCAGCATATTGTTCTCTGGAAGGTAAACAAAGGTTCCAGACAATTTCAAGCGGTAGACAATGGCTGGCCAGTTTTGGTTTTGCATATTGTTGTAGGCTGGACGAGCCAAACGCTGGAAATCTTCCTGATAGGCTAAGATCCCCCAAATCCGATCTTTCTTATCAACTTCTAAGCGAATATAGAGACGATCGCCCTTTTTAGGCCATAGGTCTTTAATCTCCGGTAGGATATCTAGTGAGACAACAATCTGCTTATCTGGAAGCCCTGTATCCACGAAGACTCCCAAATCCTTGCGCACTTCTGTGACCGTCCCCCAACCAAAGCTTTCTTGAGTTGCAGTGACTTCAAGTGTCGTGAGTCGGAGCTTTTGCTTCATATCTGTATAGGCAAAGCCCTTGACACTTTCTCCGACTTGGTGTGGGCCTTCTGCTTTATCAAGTGCGTAGGTCTGGCCATCTTTTTGAACAAAATAGAAGTGATCATTTTCATCAATGACCATTCCCATGATGTAGTTTGCTAGATTCGTATTCATGTTTCCTTCTTTCCTCTTGCCTCTTCACAAGAATAATGGAAATAAAACCCAGCCAGCAGTGCCAACTGAGTCTTTCTTTCCTGTAATGGTTGGGATGGATTAAACTTCCATCAATTCTTTTTCTTTGTGCGCTGTCATTTCATCTACATGCTTAACAGCATCATCCGTAACTTTTTGGATCTCTTTTTCAAGACCTTTCAATTCATCTTCTGTGATTTCTTTTGCTTTTTCTTGTTTCTTCGCTTCATCCATAGCATCGCGACGGATGTTACGGATCGCTACTTTAGCATTTTCACCCACTTTTTTCACTTCTTTTGCCAAGTCACGACGAGTTTCTTCTGTCAAAGCTGGGATGACCAAGCGGATGACAGATCCATCGTTGGCTGGAGTGATACCAAGGTCAGAAGCATTGATGCTGTGCTCGATGTCTTTCAAAGATGATTTATCAAATGGTGTGATCAACAAGACACGCGCTTCTGGAATCGTGATAGATGCCAATTGGTTCAATGGAGTCTCTACTCCGTAGTATTCTACGAAAATACGATCCAAAAGACTTGCATTTGCACGTCCAGCACGGATGCTACCAAATTCACGTCCCAAACTTTGGTGAGACTGGGTCATTCTTTCTTTTGCTTTTTCTACGATTGGGTTTGCCATAATCTTCCTCTATTTTCTATTATTTTTCTACGTTATTCGATACGGTTGTACCGATATTTTCACCAAAGACAACGCGTTTGATATTGCCTGGTTCATTCATATTGAAGACAACCAAGTCAATGTCGTTGTCCATGGAGAGAGTAGAGGCTGTTGAGTCCATGATGCGAAGACCTTTATTGATCACATCACGGTGAGTCAATTCCTCAAATTTCACAGCTGAAGCATCTTTTTTCGGATCGGCATTGTAAACACCATCGACCCCATTTTTGGCCATGAGAATGGCATCTGCTTCAATCTCAGCTGCACGAAGGGCTGCGGTCGTATCTGTTGAGAAGTAAGGAGAACCGATCCCTGCACCAAAGATCACGATCCGATCTTTTTCAAGGTGACGAAGGGCACGACCACGGATATATGGTTCTGCAACTTGTTGCATAGCAATCGCAGTTTGAACACGGGTATCCACGCCAACTTGTTGAAGCGAATCAGCCATCACAAGAGCGTTCATGACAGTACCGAGCATACCTGTATAGTCTGCTTGGACACGATCCATCCCTGCTTCAGCAGCAGGTTCTCCACGCCAAAGGTTTCCCCCTCCGATCACCAAGGCAATTTCAATTCCAAGTTCATGAACTTCCTTGATTTCTTGGGCCATATTTTGGACAGTTTTGATATCGATTCCGACACCACGTTCGCCAGCAAGGGCTTCACCAGATAGCTTGATTAAGATACGTTTATACTTAGGTTCTACCATTTTCTCTCTCCTTTTTTGATCTGTATTATTTTACCATAAATTACGCTTTTTATATAGTCATATCCATCAAAATTTTCTTTTTTCCATCCGATTAATTTTACCAACTGTAGCAAATAAAAATGGAGAACAAAAAAAGCTACCCGAAGGCAGCTTTGCATTTCAATTAAAGTGAGTTAACATCCACTTTGATACCAGGACCTTGAGTTGTAGTCAAAGTCAAGCTAGTTACGTAAGTACCTTTAGCTGTAGCTGGTTTTGCTTTTTGGATTGTGTCGTTGAAAGCTTTAAAGTTTTCAACCAATTTAGTATCATCGAATGAAACTTTACCGATGATCGCTTGAACGATACCTGCTTTATCAGCACGGTAAGTGATTTTACCACCTTTAGACTCTTCAACTGCTTTCGCAACATCCATTGTTACTGTACCAGTTTTAGGGTTTGGCATCAAGTTACGTGGTCCAAGGACACGTCCAAGACGTCCAACAAGAGCCATCATGTCAGGTGTAGCGATAACTACGTCGAAGTCCAACCAACCATCGTTGATTTTCGCAACAAGGTCATCTTCACCTACGAAGTCTGCACCAGCAGCTTTTGCTTCTTCAGCTTTTGCACCACGTGCAAATACAAGTACGCGAGCTGTTTTACCAGTTCCGTTTGGCAATACCATTGCACCACGGATTTGTTGGTCAGCTTTTTTCACGTCGATGTTCAAGTTGTAAGCAACTTCTACAGTTGCGTCAAATTTTGCAAAGTTAGTTTCTTTTGCAAGAGCTACAGCTTCTTCTACGCTGTAGACTTTTGTGCTGTCGATTTTTTCAAGAGCAGCACGAAGTTGTTTGCTTTTTTTAGCCATTTTATCTTTCTCCTTGTAATGTGGTCATATCGATTTTCATCTCCCACGTCACTCGTCATTTGATCAAGTGTATTGCGGGCAAATAGGATTGTTACAATTAGTCAGTAACAGTGAATCCCATAGAACGAGCAGTACCTTCGATCATACGCATTGCAGACTCAATGTTTGCAGCGTTCAAATCTGGCATCTTAGTTTCAGCGATTTGTTGTACTTGTGCACGAGTTACAGTTGCAACTTTCGTTTTGTTCGGTGTACCTGAACCTTTTTCAACACCTGCAGCTTTTTTCAAAAGAACAGCAGCTGGTGGTGTTTTTGTAACGAAATCGAATGATTTGTCTTCATAAACAGTGATAACAACTGGGATGATCATACCAGCTTGATCAGCTGTACGAGCGTTAAACTCTTTAGTGAATCCCATGATGTTGATACCTGCTTGACCAAGCGCTGGACCAACCGGTGGAGCTGGAGTAGCTTTACCAGCAGGGATTTGCAATTTTACAAGTTTTTCGACTTTTTTAGCCATTTCTTAAATCCTCCTTTGTGGTTTTGGCGGTAATTACAGATTTTTACCTCCCACAAGTATGCTTTGTGCATACCTTTCTATTATACACGATTTCTCTTTTTTTGCAAGAAAAAATTAAAATATAGTAAACTTTTTTTTCGTTTTATGATAGAATGAAGCTATGTTAATCAAAGTTGCTTCTGTATTATTTATTTTTTTAACGCTGATTCTGAGTGGCATCATTGTTCACCTCTTTAAACTCCAAAAAAGAGGATGGCGATCTACCGATATTGCCTTTCCTTTATTTGCCTTGGAGTACTACCTGATCTCAGACAGCGCCTTTTACCACAGCCTCTTACCACTGCTAGCCTTGAGCCTTTCGCTTTTGGCCTTGGGGCTAACGATTTATTTCTTAAAAAAGAAAAAGAGTTTTTATTATCCGAAATTTATCAAATACTTCTGGCGCGCTGGATTTCTGGTTACCTTCTTCCTCTATCTGATCCTAACCGTTAGTTTATTTATCTAATACTGAAAAAGACAACTCTATCTTTGGAGTTGTTTTTTTTATAAATAACCTAGATGATACTGCATAGACTGAAATCATTTTAATTTTAAATTCTCTAATATGTACTGAAACTTTCCGACGTGAGAAAAGTGCTAGAAACACGATTGTTTCTAGCACTCGGGAGTTTTGAAACTTTAGGTTCAAAACTAAGTCATGGAACTTCGTGGAAGTTCGCTGACGTCCGTACTCACCTAAGGAAAGTTTCAAAATTATCTTTTTCTTCAATCTGAGACAACTCTATCTTTAGAGTTGTCTTTTTTTATTTCTTCCGATGAAAGAACCAGCCCACTAGTTTCTTGAAGACTTGAATCAAGAAGAGAGCAAGAACGGCCATGATGGCACAAATAAGCAGCGTTTGGAGCCTCAAGGGGCTCATGTTAAAGAATTTCCCTAGAATACTACTTGAAACCAGGAAGGCTAGGATATTTCCTAGAAGAACCAGTCTCTTGTAGTGATTGAGAGGCTGGGATTCTTGGTAGATGATGGTAAATCCAACGAAGGCCATCAAGCAGATAGCTGCACTTGAGAGCTCTTCCGACCTCATGCCAAATGTAGAAGACAGCAAGACCAGACTAAAAATCAGTATAAAATCCGTCAAGGCAGCAGGCAGTGCATTTTTAAAGACCGTTTCGATAAAGCGCCCTTTGATTCGTTCGCTATTGGGCTCAAGCGCTAGGAAGAATCCTGGAATTCCAATCGTAAAACCACTGATCAAAGACATCTGCGACGGCATGATGGGATAGGTAAAGGCTAAGAGCGTCACTGAGATAGCTAACAAAATAGAAAAGATATTCTTGATCAAAAAGAGACTGGCTGATCGTTGAATATTATTGACCACCCGACGCCCTTCTGCCACGATAGACGGCATCTTCCCAAAGTCAGAATCCAGTAAAACCACTTGCGCCATCTTTTTGGTCGCATCATTTCCGGATTCCATCGCAATACTACAATCTGCTGTTTTGAGGGCCAGAATATCGTTGACGCCATCTCCGGTCATAGCGACTTTATGCCCCTTTGCCTGCAAGCCTTCTACAAGGCTTTTCTTTTGCTCTGGGGTCACCCGACCAAAGACAGTATACTGGCTTGCCGCTTGGTGCAAGTCTTCTTCCGTCTGCAAGGTTCTGGCATCGATTAGATCTTCTGCTCCTTCAATGCCTGCTTTTTGTGCAATAGCTGAGACCGTAGCTGGGTTGTCCCCTGAAATGACCTTAATAGTCACTCCTTGTTGTTTGAAGTAGGCGAAGGTTTCTTTAGCATTTTTTCTCAAAGGATTGGAGAGAATAATCCAGGCCATCAAGTCTACAGGAGCCTCTAAAGTCTCTCCCAAGTGATCCCCCCGATATTTCCCAAAGGACAAGACCCGATTGCCTGCCTGAGTAGCAGAAGCTATCTCTGGTTCAAGCTCAGAGAAGCCCTCTCGTAAAACAAATTCTGGTGCGCCTAATACATAGATCCCAGATTCAAAGGCAATGGCCCCATACTTTTTCTTAGACGTAAAGGGCTGAATGTCGAGAGCCTTCCAAGGCTGGCTGACTAGAGTCTTGTGAAATTTTCGGATGGCATCCATAGTATCGTTTTGATCCATACTAGCCTCTACATACTGAGCTAGGGCTTCCAAGTCTTGAGCATCTTTAACTGGACGAATCTCTGTTACTTCCATACCCGGCTCTGTAATGGTCCCCGTCTTATCGACACAAAGGATATCCACGCGCGATAAGGTCTCAATTCCCTTCATACTATTGAGCAGGACCTTTTCCTTAGCCAATCTGACAGCACCCAGAGCCAGTGCCAAGGTCATCAAGAGATACAAGCCTTCCGGAATCATCCCGATCAAGGCACCAACTGTTGAAGTCACACTGAGCTTGAGGCTATCGCCTAGGCTGATATAGCTGCGAAGAAAAAGGAGCGAGCCTAGCGGAATGATAAGGAGACCAATGATCCCCACAATACGATTGACCGCATGGACCATGTCAGACTCCTCATGAGATTTGACCTGCTTGGCTTCCAGGCTCAATTGGTTGATGTAGGAGTCATTTCCTACTTTTTCCAATCGCGCTAAACCTTGACCAGCGATCACAAAACTACCTGACATGAGCGCGTCTTGTGCTCCTTTTTTGACCTCATCGGCTTCACCGGTCAATTGCGACTCATCGACTTTTAGCTCGCCCTCCAGCAAGACCCCATCCGCATAGATCTGATCTCCAGCTTGAAAGCGAACCAGATCGCCCTCCACCAGCTGATCGATAGGTAGAGCGACTTCTTTTCCTTCACGAAGAACGATCGCCTCACTTATATGCAGAAATTGCATCTGACGCAAGATCCGTCGAGAGCGGACTTCCTGCACAATTCCTACCAAGGAGTTGACCACGACAATCGGGACAAACAAGAGATTGTTCCAAGACTTCACTGCTACCAGCAAGACCGCTAAGACCAGAAAAATCAGATTAAAGTAGGTAAAGACATTGTCTCGAATAATCTGCCCAATACTTTTTTCTGTCTTAATTGTGACCTTATTTTGCTTGCCCTCTTGGATCTTTTTTGCTACTTCTTCCTGACTGAGTCCTTCTAATCTATCCATTGCTTTCCTCACTCATGTATTTCCAAAGGCAATCCTTCTGGATCGAAGAAAAATGCCATCTTCTTGCCATCAAAATCATCATAGCGAAGGCCTGTATTCTCAATACCTAGCTGATCCAATCTAGCTAGATAGGTCTCTACATTGTCTACTTGAAAGGCCAGATGACGCAGTCCCGCATGCTCGGGCAAGGGGAGCTTCGGCCGTTCTGGGGCCGTCGGTTTGATAAAGAGTTCTAAAGTCAGCTCCCCCTGACGGAGATTGATCAAGATATCTCCGCGTTCGGGACGGTCATACTCACTGACAATCGCAAAGCCCAACTGGTCCACATAAAAATGCAACATAGCGTCGCGATCCCGTCCAATGATGGCAATATGATGAATCGTGTCTAACTTCATCTGGTCCTACTTTCTATTTTCTATAAAAAGAAAAGGGAGTGGGGCATATGCCCTTTTTCCCTATCCTTATGATTGTTGCAATACTTTTCGAGGCTTGGTCCCTTCAGCTGGTCCAATCACACCCGCTGCTTCCAACTCTTCCATGAGACGAGTCGCCCGGTTAAAACCAACCGATAAGCGGCGCTGGATCATCGAAGCACTGGCTTTTTGGGTCTCGATAACGAGCGCTTTGGCCTCTTCAAAGAGAGGATCACCCTCGTCTGAGCCACCCATGCCTCCGTCAAAGTCTGACTCGGATACTTCCCCTGGATCAAAGGCATCATCATAATCAGCTTCTGCCTGCTCTTTGACAAAGTTGACAATCCGCTCCACATCGTCATCTGAGATAAAGGATCCTTGTAGACGGATTGGATGATTTTCATCGATCGGTTTAAAGAGCATGTCCCCGCGACCGAGCAATTTCTCTGCTCCATTTTCATCCAAGATGGTCCGTGAGTCGGTCCCAGATGATACCGCAAAAGCGACACGGGAAGGCACATTGGCCTTGATCAAACCTGAGATAACGTCAACCGATGGCCGCTGAGTCGCAAGGATCATGTGGATCCCCGCTGCACGCGCCTTCTGTCCAAGGCGAATAATAGCATCTTCCACTTCTTTACTTGCGACCATCATCAAGTCTGCCAACTCGTCGACAATGACCACGATCAAAGGAAGGGGCACTTGCTTCATCTCAGACTGGGCATTGTACTCAGCCACCTTGGCATTAAAGCCAGCAATATTGCGAGCACCCACTTTCGAGAAGAGCTCGTAGCGATTTTCCATCTCATCAACGACCTTCTGCAGGGCTCGACTAGCCTTGCGTGGGTTGGTCACCACTGGAATCAAGAGGTGAGGAATATCATTGTAGACAGAAAGCTCCACCATCTTTGGATCGACCATCATAAACTTGACTTCGTCCGGACGGGCCTTCATCAAGATACTCGAAATAATCCCATTGACCGCTACTGACTTACCAGATCCAGTAGAACCCGCTACCAAGAGGTGGGGCATCCGAGCCAAATCAAAGGTCCGAGCCGAGCCATCTACAGCCTTCCCAAGAGGAATCTCAAGGAGTTTAGCCGGATCTGTTTTGGACTGCTCCCACAATTCACGGAAGGAAACCGTTGCAATCTCTGAGTTGGGCACTTCAATCCCGACCAAAGACTTCCCTGGAATCGGTGCTTCAATCCGCACATCCTTGGCTGCTAGGGCCAAGGCCAAATCATCTGCTAGGTTCGAAATGCGGTTGACCCGCACTCCGACAGCTGGCTTGACTTCATACTTGGTGACAGAAGGACCGATCTCCGCCCGCTCCACTGTCGCCTTGATATTGAAACTTGCAAAGGTTTCTTCCAAAATACGGATGTTCTGGCGAACGATGTTTTTCTCTTTGGATTGATTTTTCGGCTTATCAGGTGCGAAGAGATCAATGGTTGGAAGCTTGTACTGAAGGAGTTCCTTAGGTGTGAAATCCACTTGAACTTCTTCCCCATCGTCTTCGAATTCTTCGGCTTCCGGAAAGTCTTCGTACGCTTCAGGCTCTTCAGGCCATTCTTCATCTGGCAGGTAGATCTCTGGCGTTGCTGGTGCGACAATTTCGGCTTCTGGGAAGGTCTCTGTGAACGGCTCTTCCGCCAGCACCTCTCCCGTTTCAGGGTCTACAGGATGCCCTTCCATTGAAAGGGGAGTTGGAAGAACTGCACTTGCTTCTTCTTGCTCTCTTTCAGCTACCGCAGCTTCCTCTGCAGCTCTCGCTTCCTTTTCAAGAAATTTCTGCTCGCGACGTTCCTTACGTTTTTCCATAGAAGCGTGGAAGGCTTCCGATCCCTTTTCAAACAAATCATAGATGGAGTAAGGACTCATCAAGAGGATCCCCAATCCAATAAAGAGAAGGCCAATAAAATAAGAGCCAATATTTGAAAAGAGGAAGGAAATCGGAGCATAAAGAAGGGCACCGATCATACCACCACCAGCAAAACTCTCCACTCGCAGATGAATCAAGTCTGCCATGATTCTTGAAAAGGTGACCTTGATTCCATTATTGTCTAAATGAAGGGAGGATACAAAGAAGGCCTGAAACATCAAGAGAAGTCCAGCAAAGAAGCTTAGGAATCCTGAAATAACCCCTTCGTGTTTGTCCAGCCATTTAAAGGCATAAAGGTAGAAAAAGGTCGCTAAAATAGCCAAGTAAGCTAAACTCCCAACAAATAGTCGGATTAAGTTGTAGGCCAAGACCCCTACTGCTCCCAATTTCAAGGCCGCAAAGACTAAAACCAGACTAATGAGAATGGTCACAATCATGCGATGAATCGCTTTTTTTCTTTCTAATTCTGCTTTGGACAGTCGTCTCGTCGACCGTGTTTTTTTTGATTGATTATTGTTTGCCATAACCTTTATTATATCACATTTCCAAGCCAGTTCTCTAGTAAAATCATTTCCTCAATTTTGCAGAATGAAGTAAAAAACAGCACCGAGTAGGCACTGTTTTTATAAGTTTTCTTAAGCTAAACCTTTGTTAAAATATCGTATTTTTCTTTGTATTGTTCGTAGTACAAAAATAGGTAGTAACCCCCTACTATTTCTAAAAAGAAGACATAAAGAGCGACAGCCATAATAGCGGGACAGAATGGCATTAAGATGGCATCAATGCTCCCTCTTACATTTGTATGATTTGAACGATCAAAAAATACCAAACTTGCTGTAACTCCACTTCCGCCCCAGATTAATAATTGATCTGTCATTTTTTCTGTTGATAGGGCAGCCAAGGAAGCATAGGGTTTTCTTTCTTCAACTGCAGTCTTTATTTTTTTAGGGACCGTCCTAAAGAGATATATCACAACAACTATCGTTAATCCAGCTGATAAAAAACCGAGAAGTTTTCTGCAAAAAAGCCCAATTAATACAAATCCTAATTCCATAAATAGTAATAGAAGGTACATATAACAATAAGTGAGATATTTCAAGGTCATTTTTTTCTTTCGATATTTAAACGAATAGAAAATGTAGACCAAATAAAATAAAAGTAGAACAAACAAAAGAGGTAAATTTAACCATTGATAGGCAACATCCCCATCTCCATCTAATCTTATTCCCTTAAAGACTGCTGGAAGAAGGATATAAAGTAGATAGACTATTGCAGAAAATAAAGGCATACCAATAAATCTTTTCCAATTTCCCTTATCGTTAAAACGGCTAATAATGGTCTCATTTACGAAGGATTGACTTTCTTCAAATGAGTAAGTAAAAAGTTTCATATTTCCCCCTTTTAGATTCAATCTGTCACTTACTAGTCCTTACTATCACTCGTAGGCACTTCAATCTCAGGCACATCGATTACATTATGGACTTGGATATTATCTTGTTGATCCTTCAGATTTATCTGCGGAACTTGTGGTTTGTATAGCGAAGCAAATCCTACTCCAATTACCAATAAACTCGCTCCAAGGACGCAAAGTCTCTTGACATGCCAAGCCATCGGCAAGGGAATTTTTGCTCGAATCCCTGATTTCTTGACCCAATCCGGGTGGTCTCGCATGACACGATTTGCTGCCAGCAGAGGCATCAGGTAGCCAAAGAGCGCAATGACCGTTGTCAAGCCAATCACCCGAAAACGATTCTGCTTCGATGGAGAAACATGATTCACTTCCATCAAGACCATTCCCACAATCACTAAAAAAATGACCAGCAATAGTCCCAAAGATCTCCAAAGACCTTCTCTACGGTAGCATTTCAATTCATCAAACGACATCTCGTTAAAATGTTTATCCATTTTTCAACAACTCCTTATGTTTCTTTAAGTACTTCTTGCCATACCACTCTTCGACTGACTTACCTTCCCATTCTCGGTATTCTTCATGATATTTCCATTTGTAGTAGGCTTGCAGGAAGTATGGTAAACCTATAAAAGCACTGACAGCAACCACTACTATATTACAAAAGATCCACAGCAATAAAAAGCCAAATGCCTTGATGGAAGTTGAAACATCTAATGAAAAGATTACCAAAATATGCTTGATAATGATCCCTATTCCTAAAATAGCCATCCCATAAAGAGAAATCATTTTTGCAATCTTATTAAGGAATGTATCTTCCGAAGCCTCTGCATACATAAGTTTTCTTAATCCTGCTAACGCAATTGTAAATAGCATGTTTGTTGCTATCATCATGATTCCATAAATGGCGATGATTTCCGCAGTGGATAGATTGGCCAATAAAATGTCAAAAACAACTAGATCTATTTCCAATATGAACCAAACCAAAAATGTAAAAACGTGAAACTGATAGCGATATGCTAACAGGTAAGCTCGTTTCAACCACTTTCCAATCACAACGAAGGAAAGCCAAATGAGAAGCAAGATTAAAAACACATTTACTGTTAAGGACTCACGCCTGGCTATTGGAAGAGTTAACGTCTTACTTTCATGAAATTCCATTGATACAATCAGCACAAAGAAGTTAAAACCGATAGGAAAAATAAGGGATAAAATCAAACTTCGAATTCGAAACCAAAGGGAAGCATGCCCATTCTTAAAAAATTTTGCTGTCTTATCATGTTGCTCTTGCTGTAACTTTACAAACCCATCGTCTTCGAGATTGAGGCCCTCTTCAAAACTGGCTTTAAAGATTGATTTCTTCATTCTTACCTTCCAATAACTCCTTATATTTTTTCAGGCTCTTTCAATTAATCTCTATTTCGATTGGAGGATTTACAGATGACTGCCTTCATCCTTCAAGTATTGTTTAGCCTTTCGAACGATATAGAGCGACTCATCCTCTGGGACTAACTTGCGAAAGAGATCATTGGCTCTGTGACGATCACCTTTAAGAGCAGCATTTAAGGCTTGGTAGTAGATAATTTCCAACTGCTGGTACTTGAAATCATTGCTTAAATCTTCGAAATAGTCATTGCTTTGGTGTGCAATGGTTAAATCATAAAGAGCGAGACAGACTTCTTTTGTTTTCTCAGCTAGTGTAGGGTCTGTGATAGTCAATTCATTCAACCGATCCTCCAGCTCTTCCCTAGACAAATCAGTATCTGTCAGCACGATCGAGCGAATAAGATAACTCTCAAAAAATTTCTTATATTTCTGCGGATAATCCGTCTGACTAAGTGCTTCTCTAGCTTCTTTTATGACAGTATTGAAATCTCCCATCATAAACGAATAGGCGACCGATGTTAACTTCATATCTATCTGTGAAATAGCTTTTTTCACATTCTTGTTCAACTGAAGGTATTGCTGCCAAAAAGCTAAATCTAAGTCTACATGGAGCAAGGTGTTGCACTTGTTGGTATAGCTCTTCTTGAGCAATTGGATGAATAAAAACAAGCCTGCAAGGACCAATAAGAGCGTAGCAGTCTGAAGAATAGTATCTCTGACCACGAACCCAATACAAATAATGAGAAGCATTGCCAACAAGCCAGCAGATCTAATATAGAGTCTATAGTTTTTTCGTAGAGTTTTATAATCCAATTTGTAGCCTCCTATTCATGATACGGTTTTTGAGGGAATTCGTTCATTTCCCAACAAATTAACATATCTCCCATCATACCGAATTTTCCATCTCTACGCAACTTCCTTCTTAATTAGTGATTTAGTCAAAAAAGAAAACACCCTCGTGGGTGTTGGCATTGATAGACTGAACCGCAATATCATGGTTTGAGTTCTACTCTTCTACCACTATCTATTCTGAAGAAGTCAGCAGACTATTTCCTACTATACCGATGATCACAATGAAGACCCCTAAAAATCCTAGTGGGGTTGGGATCTGATCTCCTAGAAAAAGACAGCCTCCAAATAGGGTGAAGAGGACCTCGCCGGCCTGGGTAGCTTCAACAACGGCTAACTGCTGATGGTTGTGTTTCACCAAGTTGGTTGCTTCAAAGAAGAGCAAGGTCGCGATAACTCCTGAAAATACAGCTACGATCAAGGATTGGAGTATTTGCCCACCTGATGGCAAGCCTGCATCTACTCCTGCAAAAACGGATAAGAGCAACCAAAAAGGAACACTCATTAAGGTCATCCCAAAGACCCGTTGGGTCGTTGATAATTGTTCTTCTTTACAATGAACCAGCATCTTTCGATTACCCAATGGATAGGAAAAGGCAGCAATCAAAATTAAGATACTAGCTCTCACCACACCTTCTCCGAGACCTCGTCCAAAATATGGAATTTGAATCAATACGATTCCTAACAAAATCAGCAAAGTCATTCCTAACTGTTTTCTTGGAATCTTTTTGCCAAAAAGAGGGGTCAGAAGGAGACCTGCTAATATCGTAATCTGCCAGGTCGCAGCCACAAACCATGATTCTCCGTAGATAGAAGCCATCGATAAAGGCGCATAAAAGAGACCAAAGCCGATCGTACTCCAGAGCAACCAAGTCCACGGAGCTCGTGCAATTGCTGACAAGACACCCTTCAACTCGCCTTTCTGCCAGACTAAAACAGCCATCATAGGCAAACTAAAAAGGTAGCGCAAACTAGCACTCCACATCCAGGAACCACCTGCCAGGTTCATGCTTCGATTAAAAATAAAGGTAAATGCAAAAAAGAGAGCACCCAGGATACCAAACCAAAGGGCTCTCGCAAAATGTGATGATTTCATTTTTTGATGATCGTTCTCCTGTAGTCATCCTATTATACAGGAATTCGGAATTACTTTCATCTATTTTCTGCAAATTTTCAGAATATTATTTTCGCATTAAATTTTATCCAGATTTGAAAGTATCACAAAATTAAGGTACAATAGAGAAAGACAACTATGTTGGAAAGGAAGAATATGAAAAAATTAATCGCACTACTATTATTTTCCGGCTTGGCTTTGACAGCTTGTTCGTCTAATAAGACTGACGCTAACTCTTCAAGCTCAAGCAAAGAAAAGACAGAGCAGACAGCAACTTCTAGCTCTAGTGAAAAAGATCAAAAGAAAATTGAAGAAGAACAAAAGAAATTAGAACAACTGCGCAAAGATTTTAACGATGCCATGACCAATGAAAATGCCGTCTTCCCACAACTCTCAAATGAAGTGGCTGAAGACGAAGCAGAAGTTAAAATCACAACAACTGAAGGCGACATCACTGTAAAGCTCTTCCCTAAATATGCCCCACTTGCAGTTGAAAACTTCTTGACCCACGCAAAAGAAGGCTACTACAATGGCTTACTTTTCCACCGTGTCATTAACAACTTTATGATCCAAACTGGGGATCCTAAGGGAGATGGTACTGGTGGGGAATCCATCTGGAAGGGTAAAGATAAATCCAAAGATTCAGGTACTGGTTTTGAGAATGAGTATTCTCCATACCTTTACAACCTTCGTGGAGCCCTTGCCATGGCCAATTCTGGTCCAAATACCAATGGTAGTCAATTCTATATCAACCAAAATAAGGATGATATTTCAAGTAAACTACCAACTGATCGCTTCCCAGCTAAGATCATCGATGCTTATAAAAATGGTGGAAATCCAACCCTCGATGGTGGTAACTACACTGTTTTTGGCCAAGTGATCGATGGCATGGATGTGGTGGATAAAATTGCCTCTGCCGAAACCGATGATAAGGACAAACCAAAAACAGACATCAAGATTGAAAAAATCGAGATCTTAAAAGACTACAATTTCAAGAAATAATGAAAAGAGAACCAAACGGTTCTCTTTTTCTATCAAATGTAAATTTTTCTTAGAAACTTTCCTTAGGTGAGTACGGACGTCAGCGAACTTCTGCGAAGTTCCATGACTAATTATTGAGCCTAAGGTCTCAATAATTCCGTGTGCCTGAAACAAATCTGTTTCAGGCACTTTTCTCACTGCGGAATGTTTCGGTCATTACTTGACTAAATTTAAAAATAGAATCATTTAGATTTTTTGAATTAGTTGTGCCGCCTTATGTAAACAACAAAATTTCTTCATTCTAAAAAGCGAGACAAGTTTCTCTTTTTGTCTTTACGTCAATTCATTAAAGTCCCAGATTTGGTCCATCCAGCCTTCATAGAAGTCTGGCTCATGGCAAACCATGAGAATCGATCCCTTGTATTCTTTCAGAGCCCGTTTCAATTCATCCTTGGCATCCACATCCAAGTGGTTGGTTGGCTCGTCTAGTACCAAGACATTGTTTTCACGGTTCATCAAGAGACAGAACCGTACCTTGGCTTGCTCTCCACCGGATAGCACCTGGATTTGGCTCTCAATATGTTTGGTGGTCAAGCCACAGCGGGCAAGGGCTGCACGGACTTCTGCTTGGTTCAGAGCTGGAAATGCATTCCAGACTGCTTCAAGCGGTGTCTGGCGATTGCCCCCTTCGACCTCTTGCTCGAAATAGCCAAGTTCTAGGTAATCTCCCCGCTCTACTTCTCCAGCAATCGGTGGGATGATTCCCAGCAAGCTCTTCAAGAGAGTGGTTTTCCCGATCCCATTGGCCCCGATGATGGCCACTTTTTGATTGCGTTCAAAGGTTAGGTTCAAAGGCTTGGTCAAAGGACGGTCATACCCAATCTGGAGATCCTTGGCCTGGAAGATAAAGCGACCAGGAGTCCGGGCATTTTTAAATTCAAAGGATGGCTTTGGTTTCTCACTTTGCAACTCAATGAGTTCCATCTTGTCCAACTTCTTCTGACGAGACATGGCCATATTCCGTGTGGCTACACGCGCCTTATTACGGGCTACGAAATCTTTCAAATCAGCAATCTCCTTTTGCTGACGCTCATAAGCCGCTTCCAATTGCGATTTCTTCATTTCATAGACTTCAAGGAATTGGTAGTAGTCTCCTGAATAGCGGGTTAACTGCTGATTTTCCACATGGTAGACGATGTTGATCACATCGTTCAAGAAAGGAATATCATGGGAAATGAGGACAAAGGCATTTTCATAATTCTGCAAATAGCGTTTGAGCCAATCGATGTGCTCTGCATCCAAGTAGTTGGTCGGCTCGTCTAAGAGAAGGATATCTGGCTTCTCAAGTAAGAGTTTGGCCAAGAGGACCTTGGTCCGTTGCCCACCTGACAAGGAGGTTACATCCGTGTCCATCCCAAAGTCCATGACCCCAAGAGCACGCGCCACTTCATCGATCTTGGCATCCAAGGTATAAAAATCACGACTTTCTAGACGCTCTTGGAGTTCTCCAACCTCTTCCATCAGAGCATCGACATCGGCTCCCTCTTCCGCCATGGCCATATAGAGGTCATTGATGCGAGCTTCATCTGTGAACAACTCATCAAAAGCGGTCCGTAAGACATCGCGAACTGTTTGTCCTTCTTCTAAGACCGAATGCTGATCCAGGTAACCTGCCGTCACATACTTAGACCACTCCACCTTACCTTCGTCAGGTTGCATCTTACCAGTCACGATGCTCATGAAGGTCGATTTTCCCTCACCATTGGCCCCGACAAGACCGATATGCTCTCCCTTTAGCAAACGGAAGGACACATCCTCAAAAATCGCACGGTCCCCAAAACCGTGACTCAAATTTTTCACTTCTAAAATACTCATACTTGACTCTCTTTCATTGATTTCACTCGTATGATTATATCATCTTCACTACAAAAAGAAAAGGGAGCCCAACTCCCTTTTCTTTTACAAACCTAAGTCTACGTATGGTTTTCGGTAGCCCACTTGAACCACTTTTCCGTCTTTGACAAGCAGAGGCCGCTTGATTAGCATACCGTCTGAAGCAAGGAGATCCGCCGCTTCTTTCACTGTCAGTTGATCCACCTTATCTTTCAAACCAAGTTCTCGGTATTTCATTCCGCTAGTATTGAAGAAAGACTTGATCGGTAGGCCAGAAGCTGCCATCCAGTCTTGCAATTCTTGGCTAGTCGGTGTTTCTGTGACAATATTTTGGCTTTGAAACTCACATTGGAGACCGTCCAATTCTGATTTAGCCTTTCGACAAGTCGAACATTTTGGGTATTCAATAAATGTATACATCGATTTTATTTCTCCTTCCAGGTAATTCCTTCATGGTGTAAGAGCCAGCGTTTGCGATCAAGTCCAGACGCATAGCCCGTCAGTTGTCCATCTTTTCCCATCACACGGTGACAAGGGACTAAGATCGTCAAGGGATTGCGTCCAACAGCCTGTCCTACGGCTTGAGCTGAACCGCAAGAAAGATCCTGGGCCAGCTGGCCATAGGTCTTGGTCTCGCCATATGGGATCTCTCGCAATAACTGCCACACCCGCTCTTGAAAAGCTGTCCCTTGCGGTGCTAGTGGAAAGCTGATAGCGATTGGATCTCCCGCAAAATAGTGGTCCAACCACTCCTTCACCTTCTCATGGTAGGGATGGACCTGCTCCAGCGCCCCATAGGGATCAGGCGCCTCCTCTTTTGGATCATAAAAATCAAGCTCTACAAGGCCTTCTTCACTGACAATGATCGAAAGAAGCCCCATAGGGCTTTCATAAAATTGTTTAAGATAGAGAGTCATTGTAGGCCGCTTCTGCTCTTTGGTCCCAGCGGTCCTCTTCTGAGACCACTTGGAATAGACTAGTTTCTGCTTTTCGTTTGATCTTTTGATAAGCCAGACGGACTCCATCAATAGGGACCTTTCCACAATAATGGTAGCCCAATTTTTCAAGTAAATGTTGCATGACCAGATTATCCGGGTGCGTATCGCAACGGAAATCTGGCCCTTTTTCCCCTTCGATTAAACCTTGAAGGAAGGTCTGCGCTACCCCTTTGCCAGCAGCTTCTTTGGCTACAGCGACACGGTGAAAAGTGACATACATATAGTTGTCATGCTCCCACTTGCCATCGTAAATCTCATTATAAGCCGCTTCATTTCCCTTGTTGACAGCTGCATAGGCGACGACTTCCTGATCTTCAACGGCCACATAGCCACGACTTTCTAGAATATCCTCAAAAATGATCTCTTCATCTGGATAGCCATCCTGCCACTGGTCGACCTGTCTTTGAGCCAGGCTTTCCTTGGCATCTTGGATGATTTCCATAATTCGCTTGATCTCATTGGGATAAGCCATTCTAATTTCCATCCTGCTTTCAACCTTTCCTAGTCTTGATGGTAACGAGCATAGAGCTCACTCTTTTGCAGGCCGTATTGTTTGGCGACCTGTTTAATTGCTTGATTTTTCTTCATGCCCTCTTGGACCAAGGTGTCGATCTCTTGGATCAAGTCGACCTCTTCTAGGTCTAGCTCTTCTTCCTTGGCTCCTTCGACGATCAAGAGGCACTCCCCTTTGAGAGGATTATCTTCAAGAAATGCGACTAACTCAGAAATACTGCCGCGAGTATATTCCTCGTAGATCTTGGTCAATTCACGAACCAGGACGACAGGACGATCCCCATAGACAGCCAACATATTCTCTAAGGTTGCCTTCACCCGATGGGGCGACTCATAAAAGATCTGAGTCTCAGGGTAGGCCACTTTTTCTTGGAAAAATGCCTTCTGTTGCCCCTCTTTGCGAGGCAGAAATCCATAAAAAATATGAGGTTGAGGGGCTAGGCCACTAGCAATCAAACCAGTTATACCTGCACTAGGACCAGGAACAGCTACGACAGGAATCTCGCGTTCAATCGCTGCCTTGACCAAATCATGACCAGGGTCAGAAATACTAGGGAGTCCTGCATCTGAGACTTGCGCCACATCCTTTCCGGATTCTAAATAGGTGATCAGATCTGGAATTTTCTCCATGGCATTGTGCTCATGAAAGCTAGTCTGGGGTGTCGCAATCTCAAAATGCTTGAGCAAGAGGCCTGTATTTCTAGTATCCTCAGCTGCGATCAAGTCCACATCCTTTAAGGTCTGGACCATGCGGTAACTCATATCCTCCCGGTTACCGATCGGTGTTGGGACCAGGTAAAGCACCCCTGTTTTCTTTTCCCCTTTAAAACTTCGTTGGATCTGCATGCTTACTCCCTAAATAACAACTCATCACAAAACATACACTCTTCATCGTTCTCACGACGTTGACCGTAGGAATAAGTGCAGATATGAAAACCGTCGTTATAAATACGTTGCAAATTTTCACGGCCATGGTGTTGGGACTTTGCGGATGAAGTCTTCTCAACTTCTCCCAAACGCTCTCTCAATTTATCATTTTCTAAGCGAAGAGCTGTATTTTCTTCGATGACTTGTTTCAAATTTTTCTTGATGGCTTCGACTTCAGCCAAGGTGACCAACAAATTCTGAGAAAAGCCGTCTAAAGCATCAAATAATTCTTTTTTATTCATTCTGACTCCTTAACTTTCTAAGCTCAAAACCATATATTCTAAAGTATTTTGAAAAGAAACATTGGCCTTCCACATCCTGCGAGCAAGACTCAATTTCTCAAGCAACTGCTGGGATCTACTCAAGCGCAACTGCTCTTCTAAAGCCAACTCCATCAAACGAAAGGCCTGGCTTTGTTTTTCCTTATCATCTGCTAGACTCACTAAGCGGGTCACTTCCAAATAAGCACGATTCAAATTGGATTGACAACGTTCGATGAACTGATCACAAACTTTTGCCAGTTCAAAAAATGTAGCATTCTTTTTTTGTTGCTCTGCTTCTTCGAGACTAAAACTAAAACGAGCTACTAGACTTGCCTGCGATTTAATCAAGCCTTCTTTTTCTAGCAGTTCGGTTAGGTAGGCTTGCTTTTTAGGAAAATGGACCTGCTGGGCCCGACTCTTGATAGTCGGTAAGATTAAGTTTTCATCGGATGTCAACAAGAAGAGATAGATCTCACTCTGGGGTTCTTCCATGACTTTTAAGAGAGAGTTGGCCGCATTGGTATGCATCTTATCCGCATCTTGGACGATAAAGACCTGCCGACTGCCTTCAAATCCTGATTGAGAAAAGTCTTGAACCAGCGAACGAATGCGGTCTGTCTTAATGATCTGGTTGACTGGACGCACGATTTTCACGTCTGAGAATTCTTCTTCTTCAATCAAGCGGCAGGAACGGCATTTGCCACAAGGCCAGACTCCCTGCAAATTTTCGCAAAACTGACTTTGAGCTAGCAAGAGGGCCATCTCAAAACTGGCAAAAGAACCCGTAAAGAGATAAGCATGACTGAGCTGTTTGTGTTCTAAGATCTGGGTGAAGCGCTCCACCAATTCTGGCTGGAGCTGTTGGATCTCTTCTAGCTTCATTTCAATATCCCCAAGCGATTTTCTAAAACAGCCAAGACATCCGCAAAGACTGCTTCAAAGGATTGACTGGCATCGATTTTCACAATGCGCTCTGGTTCCTTTTCATACAAGGCCAAATAACCTTGTCTGACTTTTTGGTGAAGCTCCAAACCTTCCAAATCCAAACGATTGACTTCCCGCTCTTGGTTTTTGGCAATTCGAGCGAGCCCTTCTTCGACATCCAGATCAAAGTAAAGGGTGAGATCTGGCTTAAGACCATCTGTCGCGAATTGATTGAGCCACTCAATATCTTCCACACTCAAACCGCGACCATACCCTTGATAAGCGACCGAGCTATCAATAAAGCGGTCCATCAAGACAACCTTCCCAGCTGCAAGGGCTGGCAAAACACGTTCCACCAAATGCTGCCGGCGACTAGCAATATAGAGCAACAACTCGGTCTTGGCATCCATACTAGTATGGTCTGGATCTAAAATGACTTGGCGGATCTTTTCTGCAATGTCTACACCGCCTGGTTCACGGGTTGTAATAAAAGGAATTCCTTTTTCTTCAAGTAGAGGCAAAACGGCTTCTAGGACCGATGATTTTCCCGCTCCTTCTGGACCTTCAAATGAAATTAATGTACCGTTTACCATAGTATCCTCTTTCTAGTTTTCTTCTTTTTATTTTACCAAAAATAAGGGTAAAAATCTTGTATTTTAGGAGAGAAAATTTTTCAAAGTCATTTTCATTTTTTCACTTTTTTGTTACAATATTCTTATAAAGTTTTAGGAGACAACCTATCATGTTTAAATTTAAAGATATTCTGGCTATCATCTTGGGGGCCGGCATTTTTTCGTTTGGGATCTATTTTTTAGTCATTCCCTTTCACTTCTATGAAGGAGGAGCGACAGGGATTACCTTGATCACCTTTTACCTCTTCAAAATCCCCGTATCCCTGATGAACTTGCTGATCAATATCCCTCTCTTCGTTCTGGCTTGGAAACTGCTGGGCAAGAAATCTCTTTATCTGAGCTTACTGGGGACTTTCTCGGTTTCGGCATGGATGGCGATTTTTGAAGCGATACCCCTCAGCCACCGCTACCATCACTTCATCTTTAACGCCTTTAAAGGAGATATTCTGCTTGCCTGTATCGCCTCAGGGGTTGTGCTTGGTTTGGGGCTAGGGATCATCTTCAATGCTGGAGGAACCACTGGAGGAACCGATATCCTCGCTCGCATCTTTAACAAATACACTTCCCTCAGTATGGGAAAGCTCATGTTGATTGTAGATGCCATTGTTCTGACAACTGTGGTCATTGTCTTCCAAGATGTCCGTACCGCTATGTATACCCTCTTCTTTATCCTGATTGACACCCTTGTGATCGACTTGATTGGAGAAGGTGGTTTTGCTGGAAAAGGTTTCCTTATCGTCACATCTAAACCAGAAGAAATTGCCAAAAAGGTATCCGACGATCTGGGTCGCGGGATTACCTTTATCCGCGGGATGGGCTATTACAGCCGTAAGGACCTGGATATTGTCTACTGTGTCGTTTCACGGAATGAGATGAAGCAAATGAAAGACATCATCAATCAGATCGATCCATTCGCCTTTATCACCATTTCTGAAGCCCATGAAATTCTCGGCGAAGGCTTTACTTTAGATAAAGAAAAACAACCCATTACCCGTTAATAGAAAAAATAAGGCTAGATTCTCATCTAGCTTTGTTTTTCTATTAACGATTTTCCTTAGGTGAGTACGGACGTCAGCGAACTTTTACAAAGTTCCATGACTAATTTTTGAGCCTAATGTCTCAAAAATTCCGAGAGCATGAAACAAGTATGTTTCATGCTCTTTTCTCACGGCGGAAAATCTTAGAATACATGTCATAATTAATAAAATCATAATTATTTTTATAGAATTTATTAAGTTACTTTATACAAAAATCAGACTGGTTTGTCATCCAGCCTGATTTTTTATTAAATAGCTTTTGCGGTTGTTCGAGTGATTTCATCAACTTTCAAACCGTTGGCTTCAAATTTACTACGGATTCCTTCTAGATCTGTCACCCCATCCATTTGGACTTCGATAACCACACGGTCGTCTTTGGTTGGGATATTGACTGTATTGGCGATGTTATACCCTTCTTCTACAATCAAGTGAATGATTTGTTCTAGAACGCCAACCTTATCTTCTGTCACAAAGCGAACACGAACTCCTTCTTCTCCATAACCGGATACTTCAAGGAAGGCACGGAAAATATCACGGTCTGTGATGACACCAGACACTTGGTCATTGTCCACGACTGGAAGAATTCCCACCTTGTTCTTATACATGAGGTAGGTCGCATCTTCTAAGCTCGCAAATTTAGAGACGGTAATGACATCGCGAAGCATGACATCTTTGACCTTGGTTTTGTTCAACAAATAGTTCATCTCGAAAATAGACAAGCTTGTTGCTTTAGATGGACTTGCTTCTGCAATCGTACCTTCTGTCACCAAGCCAACTAATTTATCATTTTCAATGACTGGCAAACGGTGCAAACCTTGCTCCCGCATCAAATCTGCCGCATGGGCAATTGTCGTATCTGGACTAATGTAAACCACTTTACGTGTCATAAAATCTTTAACAGCCATAACAAGTTCTCCTATGCTTTTATTAGTTTTATTATACTTGATTTTAAGAATGATTTCAAACGCTTTCAGCAGTTTTCTCCTGTTTTCAAAATTTAGAAAAATCAAACAAGAGAGATGAAAAAAGAAAGGTCCAATTGACCTTTCCTTTCAAACAAACTTTAGAAATCTTATCCACCAAGGTAGGCCTTGCGAACTTCTTCTGAGGCTAAGAGTTCTTTTCCTGTTCCGGTAAGAACGACTTTCCCTGTTTCCAAAACATAACCGCGGTCTGCGATGGCAAGGGCCTTATTGGCATTTTGCTCGATCAAGAGAACAGTTGTTCCTTGTTTTTGGATATCTTGGATGATATCAAAGATTTCTTGGATAAAGATTGGAGCCAATCCCATAGAAGGTTCATCCAGAAGCAAGAGTTTTGGCGTTGACATGAGGGCACGACCCATTGCAAGCATTTGTTGTTCCCCACCAGATAGGGTGGCTGCATCTTGGTTCTTCCGTTCTTCCAAACGTGGGAAACGGGAGAAGACTTTCTTCAAGTTAGCTTGATTTTCTTCTCGATCTTTTTTCAAGAAAGCTCCCATCTCCAAGTTTTCCATAACAGTTAAGCCTGGAAAGACGTGGCGACCTTCTGGAACTTGAGAGAGTCCTGCTGCTACAATCTTTTGAGCCGGAACCTTTTGAATCTCCTGACCCAAAAACTCAATTTTCCCAGCACTTGGACGCACCAAACCGGAAATGGTACGAAGAATAGATGTTTTCCCAGCACCGTTAGCACCGATAAGAGAAACAACTTCTCCTTCATTTACCTCGAAACTGACATCACGGACAGCCTGGATCATGCCATAGTGTACAGAAAGATTTTCAACTTTTAACATAGACATTAGGCTTCACCTCCTAGATATGCTTCGATTACGCGTTTGTTGGTCTTGATTTCATCTGGCGTACCATGGGCAATCAAGCGACCATATTCCAATACATAAATCCGTTCCGTTACTTCCATAACCAAGCTCATATCGTGCTCAATCAGCATGATCGTAATATTAAATTCTTTTTGAATGCGACGAATCAATTGGGTCAATTCTGCTGTTTCTTGAGGGTTCATCCCTGCAGCAGGTTCATCCAAGAAGAGGATTTTTGGCTCTGTAGCAAGGGCACGAACGATCTCCAAGTGACGTTGTTGTCCGTAAGCTAAGTTTTTGGCCAAGGTATCTGCTTCTTTTTCCAAACCAAAAATCGCTAACAATTCAAGAGCTTTCGCTTTCAAAGCTTCTTCATTCTTGTAATAGCTTGGCAAGCGGAAAAGACTCGCAAAGACATGTGGTTTATGGTGATTAGCAAAGGCAATCAAGACATTGTCCAAAACGCTCAAATCTTTAAAGAGACGAATATTTTGGAAAGTACGTCCCAGACCACCTGCAGCGATTTTATAAGGTGCTTTACCATTTAGTAGCTGACCATCTAAGGTAATGGTCCCTTCACTTGGTTCATATACCCCTGTTAGGAGGTTGAAGAGAGTTGTTTTCCCGGCACCGTTGGGTCCGATCAAACCAACCAATTCCCCTTCATTGAGTTCCATGGTCACATCCCCAACGGCTGTCAAACCACCAAAGTTTTTTGTTAAATTTTTTACTTCAAGAAGTGCCATTAGTTAGCCTCCTTTTTTGAGAGTAGTTTTTTCAAGCTGAATTCCCATGTTCCAAGAAGACCACCTGGACGGAAGATCATCACGAGAATCAAAGCCAATGAGTAAATGATCATACGTACACTTGAGAAGTCTTGAAGCACCATGTTCAAGATACCCAAGACGATGGCTGCCACAACTGTTCCTGACATTGATCCCAAACCACCAAACACGACAATGATCAAGACATTAATAGTATTGGTGAAAGAGTAGTCTTTAGGAACAACAGAGCCGATAAAGCCGGCTTGGAGAGATCCAGCAATCGCCGCAGTGATCGCACCAAATACAAAGGCAATGACTTTGACCTTGGTCGTATTGATCCCAACAGATTCTGCTGCGATTTCATCTTCGCGAACAGAAAGGGTAGAGCGTCCAATTGGACTGCGTAAGAAGTTAATTGTAAAGATCGTTGTAATGACAACAAAGAGGTAAACCAATTGCCAAGTTGTAAAGGCTGGCAAACCAAGGATCCCAGCAGCCCCATTTGTTAGAGTACCACCATTGACAATCAAGATCCGGATGATTTCAGAAACCCCAAGTGTCGCAATCGCGAGGTAATCCCCTTTCAAACGAAGGGTTGGAACCCCAACGATCAAGGCAACGACACCAGCAATCAAAGCACCTAAAACCATCGCACCAAAGAAAGCACCATAGGTTGGTGATTTGGAACCAAGAATGGCTGCAGAGTAAGCACCAATCGCCATAAATCCGGCATGGCCGAGTGAGAATTGACCTGAGAAACCAACAATGAGGTTCAAGCCAACTGCAAGTATAATATTAATTCCAATTTGTTCTAAAATTTGGATATAGAAGAGGTTGAGCACACCCGCTGCAACCAAGACTTGGATCAAGGCAAAACCTGCGACCAAAAGACCAAGCCAGACTAAATTCACTTTTAAATTTTGTTTCATGGCTTACACCTTCTCTTTCACATTTTTACCGAGGATACCTGCTGGACGGATGAGCAAGATCACAATCAAGATGGCATACACAATGGCATCACGGAAGTCTGAAAGACCGATCGCTGTAGCGAAAGTTTCCAACAAACCGATAACAAATCCACCTAGGGCAGCACCTGGAATGATTCCGATTCCTCCAAGAACGGCTGCGACAAAGGCTTTGATCCCTGGTGTCATCCCCATCAGAGGCTCGATCGAGTTGTAATACAAACCAATCAAGACACCACCAGCACCTGCCAAGGCTGATCCCAAAGCAAAGGTAAAGCTGATCGTACGGTTTACGTTAATCCCCATCAATTGAGCAGCATCACTATCGACAGATACAGCCCGCATGGCTTTCCCCATCTTTGTCTTTTGAATAATAAATTGAAGAGCGACCATCAAGAAAACAGACACTCCCAAGATCATCAACTGAATATTGGAGATTGAAATAGGACCGAAGTTGTAACGAACCGTTTTAATCACTTGCGGGAAGGAACGGGTATTGGCCCCTACAAAGAAGACCATCCCATATTCGAGCAAGAAGGAAACCCCGATGGCTGTGATCAAGGCTGCAATCCGAGTCGAATGACGAAGCGGACGATAAGCCAGGTATTCAATTACAACCCCTAAAATAGCTGTCCCAACCATGGCTAGGAGTAAAGCGACAAAGAAGTTCACTTTCCACGAGTTCAATAAGAAATATCCCATAAAGGCACCTACCATGTAGATATCCCCATGGGCAAAGTTGATCAATTTGATAATTCCATACACCATGGTATAACCAAGGGCCAAGAGTGCATAGACACTTCCCAAGATTAGACCGTTCACTAATTGCTGGAGCATTTGAACCATCCTTTCTAACAATAAAGAGCGAGGCCAGGAATTTTCATTCTCCCAGCCTCTTGTACAAACAACAAATGATAATTATGGTTTAACAGACTCAACAGATTTGACTTTACCATCTTTCAAGCCAATCATAAGAGCTGATTTAACCGGGTTGTGGTTCTTGTCAATTGACATTGTACCAGTCACACCTTCCAAGTCTTTCAACTTCGCAAGGTTGTCTTTCAATTCGACAGAGTTCTTAGCACCTTTAGATGCTTCTGCAACCATGTAAACTGAATCATAAGCCAAAGCTGCGAACATTGAAGGTTCTTCATTGTATTTCGCTTTGTAGGCTTCTACGAATTTCTTGGCTTTATCAGTCATTTCACCTTCAGTAGAGAATCCAGCTACGTAGTAGATGTCTGTAGCTGCAGCAGGTGTTGCTTGTTCAACAAATTTAGCATCGCTAAATCCATCCCCACCAATGATTGGTTGTTTGATTCCCATACCACGCGCTTGGTTTACGATCTTACCAGTTTCTGTGTAGTAACCTGGAAGAACAATCGCATCGAAGTCTTTATCTTTGATTTTTGTAAGGGCAGCTTGGAAGTCTGTATCCTTAGATTGGAATGTTTCTGTTGCTACGATTTCACCTTTGTAAGATTTCTTGAAGGCTTCAGCAATCCCTTTAGCATAGTCAGATGAGTTATCGTAGTAAAGAACGACTTTCTTCGCTTTCAAGTTATCAGTTGTGTACTTGGCAATGATTTTTCCTTGGAAGCTATCGATGAAGGTAGCACGGAAGAGGTAATCTTGACCTTTTGTCAAATCATCTTGAGTTGCTGATGGTGTAACCAATGGAACACCTGCTTTACCAGCATTGGCAACCGCTGCTGCAGTAGCACCTGAAGTTGCAGGTCCTACAAGAGCGTTCACTTTTGATTGGGTTACAAGGTTTGTAGTGACTGTAGCTGCTTCAGCTGTTTCAGATTTGTTATCTTTATCTGTGACAACGATCTTCTTACCGTCAGCTCCACCCTTAGCGTTGATTTCATCAACGGCCAATTGAGCACCTTTTTGTTCAGCGCTACCGTAGGCTGCTACTTCACCAGTTTTTTCAAAGTTAAAACCGACTTTTAGTTCTTTGCCGATTTCGTTACCAGTTGTGTTTGAACCTGAAGTAGAAACTTCACCACAAGCAGCAAGAAGAGCGACACTTGCAATGGTTAAAAATGAAAGAGCAAATTTTTTCTTCATTTGTAATGATCTCCTTAAATGAATCTTAAAATAAATACATTAAGAATATACCGAATTATCTGACAATTGTCAATAAAAAAAGCGCAATCCATCAAATGATTGCGTTTTCTAAACTTCTGTAACCACAGATGGGGTCTCCAATCGTTGCAAACTCCCCACAAAATCTGTATCTAAATCTTTGAGATGGCAAGGCAAAACCTTTTTGACATAACGTTCTTTCTTTAAGTCTTCCATGACTTGATCGGCCTTGTCACTGTCCACATACAATTGGACATAACGGCATTTCTTAGAATGGTACAAGACATCTCCGACAGATTGTAATTTTTTCCCGTCTCGATTGTAATACAATTTAACAATTAAGCCTGTTCTTTCTTGTTTCTCAAACATGGTCAATCCCTTTCTCGTTCTGTTACTAGTATATCAAATTTCAAGAAAAAGAACTACTCTTTTATGAGAGCAAAAAAGAGAGTGGGACAGAAATCGGTAATTCGTTAGAATTCGATTTCGTCGTCCCACCTCCGCACAGTTGAGTAG